>NZ_JH114146.1:137411-191614 GCF_000224595.1 Prevotella sp. C561
TATCTCTGAGAGTATCTTCCATTAAAACAAGGATTAAGACTAAAATTGTCCACACTTTCAAAAACATGGATATCTCTGAGAGTATCTTCCATTAAAACAAGGATTAAGACGATTTGTTGATTAATGTCAAGGCTCTTAACATACATCTGAGAGTATCTTCCATTAAAACAAGGATTAAGACAGCCTTGAAACATGGGTCAAGAAAGAAGATACAGCTCTCTGAGAGTATCTTCCATTAAAACAAGGATTAAGACTTCCTTAATCAGAACCAAAAAGTTGTTTCAGAATACCTCTGAGAGTATCTTCCATTAAAACAAGGATTAACGCCTTTCAGCATAAGGTTTTTGCAGACAAGTGATTTACTGCGGCTGTCATAAAAAGCAGCATAACACAAAGAGAAATCCAACGTACAAAGCTTTGGTAACGGCTTTGTCTTTTGTAATTACATATTTCTTTATCAGAAGTTACTATCCCTTCCTTTCCAACAAGCAAATAACAAAATAAGTAATATAAATGTTTTTGACTTATAGAAGTTTTTTCGTAACTTTGCTCTCAGAA
The DNA here is from genome assembly GCF_000224595.1 of Prevotella sp. C561. NCBI lineage: Bacteria > Pseudomonadati > Bacteroidota > Bacteroidia > Bacteroidales > Prevotellaceae > Prevotella > Prevotella sp. C561. Next base: position 137,970 of record NZ_JH114146.1, read on the forward strand.
ACAAATTAAAATAAAGATTAGAACGTTATGCTTACATTAAAGCTCATCAGTGAAGAAACTGAACGCGTCATCAAAGGACTGGAGAAGAAACACTTCAACGGTGCACGCGAGGCAGTTGAGAAAGTATTGGAATATGACCGTTTGCGTCGTGAGACTCAGCAGAAGCTTGACACAAACAAGCAGCAGCAGAATCAACTCTCGAAGCAGATTGGTGGACTGATGAAAGAAGGAAAGAAAGACGAAGCTAATAAAATAAAGGAAGAGGTGGCACTTTTGAAGTCTTCTGACAAAGCTCTCCAAGAGATAATGGATTTGGCTCAGAAAGACATGACCAACGTGTTACTGATGATTCCTAATATCCCTAACGAGATTGTACCTGAAGGTAAGGATGCTGAGGACAATGTTGTTGTAAAGGAAGGGGGCGAGAAGCCAAACCTACCTGCTAACGCTTTGTGCCACTGGGACTTGCTGAAAAAGTTTAACTTGGTAGACTTCGACCTCGGTGTAAAGATTACTGGTGCTGGTTTCCCACTCTATATCGGTAAGATGGCACGCTTCCAACGTGCCTTAGAGGCATTCTTCCTCGACGAAGCACGTAAGAGTGGCTACTTGGAAGTACAGCCACCATTGGTAGTAAACCAGGAGTCTGGTCAGGCTACTGGTCAGTTGCCAGATAAGGAGGGACAGATGTATCACGCTAATCTTGACGACCTCTATCTTATCCCAACAGCTGAGGTTCCTGTAACAAATATCTTCCGTGACGAGATTCTCAACGAGCAAGACCTGCCTATTAAGCGTTGTGCTTACTCTGCTTGTTTCCGTCGTGAGGCTGGTAGCTATGGTAAGGACGTACGTGGTTTGAACCGCTTACACCAGTTTGATAAGGTTGAGATTGTACGTATCGATAAGCCAGAGCACTCTTATCAGTCATTGGATGAAATGTTAGACCACGTTGAAGGTCTTTTAAAGAAGCTTGAATTGCCTTATCACATCCTCCGTCTTTGCGGTGGAGACATTAGCTTCACAGCTGCACTCTGCTATGACTTTGAGGTGTGGAGTGCTGCACAAAAGCGTTGGTTGGAGGTATCAAGCGTGTCAAACTTTGAGAGTTATCAGGCAAATCGTCTGCATTGTCGTTACCGTCATGCCGATGATAAGAAGATTGAACTCTGCCATACATTGAATGGTTCAGCCCTTGCTCTACCACGTATCGTTGCAGCTATCATCGAGAACAACCAAACCCCAGAGGGTATCCGTGTACCAAAGGTACTCGTTCCTTACTGTGGTTTCGAGATGCTCGATGACAAGATGGACTAAAAAATACAGCCCCTCCCTAACAAGGAGGGGCATCATTACCGCGAACAACTAATTTAAACAAATAAAGTATCTAACCTAATTCTATCTTCATACACCTCTATCCAATTGGATAACACCCATTGTATAAGTGGAATATAAGGACTGTACTTTTCATATCTATTACCACTCCATGAACAAGATTATCCGTAAACAACAGTTTTCAGAGAAGGTTTTCTGCTTAGAAGTAGAAGCACCGCTCATTGCACGAAGCTGCCGTCCAGGTAACTTTATCATCGTGCGTGTTGACAACCACAGCGAACGTGTACCCTACACCATTGCTAAATCGGACCCAGTAAAGGGTACGCTCACCATGGTTATCCAAGAGGTAGGACGCTCATCAACAAAGCTTTGCCAGTTGAATGAAGGCGATGAGATTGTTGATATTGTCGGACCACTCGGTACCCCATCCCACATCGAGAACTACGGTACGATTATCTGTGCGGGTGGTGGTATTGGTATTGCTGCCATTCTCCCTATCCTCACAGCCTTGAAGCAGGCTGGTAACAGAGTAATCTCTGTCCTCGCCGGTCGCACAAAGGAGTTAGTTATCATGGTAGACGACGTAAAGAAATACTCTGATGAGGTTATCATCATGACCGATGATGGTTCCTACGGAGAGAAAGGTGTCATCACCGTGGGCGTTGAGAAGGTGATACAGCGCGAACACGTAGACAAGGTGTTAGCTATCGGACCTCCTATCATGATGAAGTTCACCTCTCTTTTAGCTAAGAAATACGGCATTCCTAACGATGTTTCACTCAATACTATCATGGTGGACGGAACTGGAATGTGTGGTGCTTGCCGTCTAACGATTGGTGGTAAGACTCGCTTTGTCTGCATTGATGGTCCTGAATTCGATGGCGACCTCGTCGACTGGGATGAGATGTTCAAGCGAATGGGGACGTTTAAGGAGATTGAGACCTCCCCCAACCCCTCCGAAGGAGGGGAGTGCCTGGCGGGAAACAAGTCAGAAAAAGAGGCTCAAGGGAAGACAGGAGATAAGAACAACGCAGAAAATGGAGCAGCAAACTGTCAAGAAGAAAACACCTCATCACCTACAGCCCACCTATCAGAAGAGCTGGAGGGAGCCGATTGGCGCACCACGTTACGCAAGGCCCTCAAGCCAAAGGAGCGCACAGCTATTGAGCGTGTGAAGATGCCTGAACTGGATGCCGACTATCGTGCGAAGACCCGTTTAGAGGAAGTAAATATCGGATTAACCCCTGAAATGGCTATGCAAGAGGCTAAGCGTTGCCTTGACTGTCCGAAACCTTCTTGCGTAGAGGGCTGTCCTGTAAACATTCACATACCAGACTTCATTAAGAATATAGAGCGTGGCGACTTCCTCGAAGCAGCCAAGATACTCAAGGAAACATCTGCCCTACCAGCCGTATGTGGTCGTGTTTGTCCACAAGAGAAGCAGTGTGAGAGCCGTTGTATCCACTTGAAGATGAAGTCACCAGCCGTAGCCATCGGTTATCTTGAGCGTTTCGCAGCCGATTATGAGCGTGAAAGCGGACACATGGCATTACCTACTGTTGCACCATCCAATGGTATCAAAGTAGCTGTTATCGGTTCTGGTCCTGCAGGCTTAAGCTTTGCTGGCGACATGGCAAAGCGTGGCTTCGAGGTTTATGTATTTGAGGCACTGCACGAGATTGGCGGTGTGTTGAAATATGGTATCCCTGAGTTCCGTCTACCAAATAAGATTGTTGATGTCGAAATAGATAATCTTCGTCGCATAGGCGTACACTTCCAGACCGATACTATCGTCGGTAAGACCATCAGTATAGAAGACTTAAAGGAGAAGGGATTCAAGGGTATCTTCGTTGGTTCAGGTGCTGGATTACCTAACTTCATGGGTATTCCAGGCGAGAACGCTATCAACATCCTTTCAAGTAACGAGTATCTGACACGTGTGAACCTCATGGACGCAGCCAATCCAGAGACCGACACACCTATTATTATGGGTAAGAAAGTCTTGGTTATCGGTGGTGGTAACACAGCTATGGACTCTTGTCGTACTGCCAAACGATTAGGCGCTGACGTCACACTTGTCTATCGTCGTTCTGAAGCCGAGATGCCAGCACGTCTTGAAGAGGTGAAACATGCTAAAGAAGAGGGTATTAACTTCCTCACTCTTCATAATCCACAGGAATATAAGGCGGATGAAAAGGGTCGCGTATGTGCCGCTGTCTTAGACGTGATGAAACTCGGAGAACCAGACGCAAGTGGACGCTGCCGACCTGAATTGACTGGTGAGACCGTCACTGTTGAGTGCGATCAGGTCATCGTTGCTGTAGGTGTATCACCTAATCCATTGGTACCTAAGTCTGTAAAGGGACTTGAATTAGGTCGCAAAGACACCATTGTTGTCAACGACCAGATGCAGAGTTCGCAGCCAGAAATCTTTGCTGGTGGTGACATCGTACGTGGTGGTGCAACTGTCATCCTTGCTATGGGAGACGGAAGAAGAGCTGCGGCAAATATGGCAGAACAACTATTAACTTAATCCCAACAGGGGATAAATAACGAGACGAGGGTGTGTCAAACCAGACGCATCCTCGTTTTTTTTAGTAACAAGCAAGATCTTTGTAAAAACAATCGCTCTTTATAGTAAAAAGGTAGACCCTTTTTGCGAAAAAGGTCAACCCTTTTGCCAAAAAAGGTAGACCTTTTTGCTGACAGGGTAAGTATGAGGATACAAAAAGAGGGACGTCCTTATTATGGCACATCCCCTTTTTATTTTTAGCAATCAAAGGATAAGCAGCAACAGCCAAATGCTGTTAATCCTCACTATAAACAGTCGGGTCCTTCACTCCCGCCGCTTCAAAGGCTTCTCTACGTTCTACACACGTACCACACTTACCACAGTGTACGTCGCTACCCTTATAGCAACTCCAAGTCTTAGCATAGTCAATTCCCAACGCAGCACCACGTGCCACGATTTCAGCCTTAGTAATATTCGTATAAGGAGCCTCAACACTAACCTTCACAAAAGTGCCCGCCTCCGTAGCACCATTCATCGCATTGATAAACTCTGGTCGGCAGTCAGGATAAATGGTATGGTCGCCACCATGGTTAGCAATATACACACGTTTCAACTCATGACTCTCGGCAATACCCGTCGCTATCGCAAGCATAATACCATTACGGAAAGGAACAACCGTCGACTTCATATTCTCCTCTTCATAATGTCCCTCTGGAATAGCCTCAGCACCATCAAGTAGCGAACTCTTAAAATACTCGTGCATAAACGACAAAGGGATAGTAATATGCGGAATACCCAACTTCTCACAATGATACTGAGCATAAGGCAGTTCCTTAGACCCATGATTCTGACCATAGTCGAAAGAGATAGCCAAGGCGATAGTCTCCGCCTTATCATAAAGCAACGTAATGGAGTCTAACCCACCACTAACAATAATAATCGAATCTTTCATTACCATCTAATTTTTCTGCAAATATACAAAAAAGATAGTGTTTGATTTCACCAATCCACTAAAAATTAGTATTTTTGCCACAAGGAAATAGTAACATTACAAATAATAAAGAACAAATGAAAATTAACGATTTTAACTTCGCAGGACATAAAGCTATCGTCCGCGTAGACTTCAATGTGCCTTTGGATGAGAAGGGCCACGTAACTGACGACACACGTATCCGTGGTGCTCTGCCAACACTAAAGAAGATATTGGCCGACGGTGGCGCCCTCATTATGATGAGCCACATGGGTAAGCCAAAGGGAAAGGTAAAGCCAGAGCTCTCATTGAGCCAGATTGTTAAGAACGTAAGCGATGCTCTTGGTGTCGAGGTTAAGTTCGCTAAGGACGCTGGTAACGCTGAGGCTGAGGCTGCTGCACTTAAGCCAGGCGAGGCTCTCTTGCTTGAGAACCTTCGTTACTACCCAGAAGAGGAAGGCAAACCAGTAGGTGTTGAGAAGGGTACACCAGAGTTCGACGCTGCAAAGGCAGAGATGAAGGAACGTCAGAAGGACTTCGCTAAGAAGCTCGCTTCATACGCTGACGTATATGTAAACGACGCCTTCGGTACAGCTCACCGCAAGCACGCATCTACAGCAGTTATCGCTGACTATTTCGATGCAGACCACAAGATGTTAGGCTACCTCATGGAGAAAGAGGTTACAGCTATCAATAACGTATTGAAGAACGCTCAGCACCCTTTCACCGCTATCATCGGTGGTTCAAAGGTAAGCTCTAAGCTCGGTGTAATCAAGAACCTCCTCGACAAGGTAGACAACCTTATCATCGGCGGTGGTATGGGTTATACCTTCATCAAGGCACAGGGTGGTAAGATTGGTAAGTCTCTCCACGAGGACGACTTGATGCCAGAGGCATTGAACGTAATCGCTGCTGCTAAGGAGAAGGGCGTAAACCTTTCACTCTCAGTAGCTACTGTTTGTGGTAAAGACTTCTCTAACGACACAGAGCGTAAGGTATTCCCAATCGACCAGATTCCTGATGAGTGGGAAGGTATGGACGCATCAGAGGAGAGCATCGAGGCATGGAAGAAGATTATCCTCGCTTCTAAGACAATCCTTTGGAACGGTCCTGTAGGCGTATTCGAGTTGGAGAACTTCGCTAAGGGTACTGGCGAGATTGCTAAGGCTGTAGCACAGGCAACTCAGGAGAATGGTGCTTACTCACTCGTTGGTGGTGGTGACTCTGTTGCTGCTGTTAACAAGTTCGGTCTTGCTGACAAGGTTTCATACGTTTCTACTGGTGGTGGTGCTATGCTCGAGGCTATCGAGGGTAAGGTGCTCCCAGGCGTTGCAGCTATCGAGAAGTAAGAGATTTTTTCTCTCAAACATACACAAGCCGTTACTTCATCTGAGGTAACGGCTTTTCTTGTATATACGATAGATTCAAACGGATTGGAGTTTGTATTCCCACTGAAGGGGGCGAAGGGTGAAGTCCTGGGAAGATGTTTCTCTTTCTAAACGGGGGCGAAGGGTGAAGCGCTGGGTATTTTTTTCTCTCACAGAGCTCACAGAGTTCACGGAGCATTTTTACACACATTTCGAGCCCACAGATGGCCTTCGACCGACAGAGTACACAGAGCATTTCTGCTATCGTTGGTAATTGTCTTAATGAGAACGGAACAGAGGGTGAAGCGCTGGGGAATACTTTTTCTCTCTAAACAGGACGACGGCTGAAGAGGTGGGGAGGTATTTCTCTCACAGAACAAATTACTGAGGTAAATCCTATTAAATGGCTGATAATAGAAGAGAGAACACCCAATGAACAGACAAAAAATGTTGGGATATTTCGCTAACTACTCCTCTCTCCATTCAGAAAGGGCGCAGAGATGGGACAAGAAAAGGCCCTTCTTCACTCGAGAACATGCCCTTCTTGCTGGCAGAAGACGCCCTTCTTGGAGCAAGAAGGGCGTCTTCTCAAAAGCTATTCATAACATACTGACTTATTGTATGTTACAATCTCTATTTTAAGATATAATACATACCAGTTAAGAGGATATTTGGATCGATAACATGTAACGTTTTTTCATCACCTTATTAATACCACAGAAATATGGCGTGATTGCCGAGATACACTATAAGCATGTTAGTGAAAACAAAAGAGTCAGACCCTCCTCTGATAGATAAATGTAAGTTTTGTACACATACAGAACTCACAGAAAGCCAGTTTCTGCCGTTACAAGTGAATTTCCCCCGCATATTTTCCCACGAAAAAAAGACTTCGCTCAATAATTTATGATGCTCGGCTATGATGTACAGAGGAATGTTTTATCTAAAAAAAGACAAACTACGCTATTTCATACACGCTCACTACCATTTCATCAGCAGGTGGGGAAAAGATGAAAGTAGGTAAGAGAAAAAGTATAACTTTGCATCGAGATAATCAGAAAAGGTATCAAGACAAAGTACACTCATACGTAATGATTCAATAAATACATAATCAGATGAAACGAAGAAGACAAATACTTTATTCCTCCATCGCTATCCTTGTCATACTTGCCATCATCGTCGCACTGTGCAACATCAGTGTTGACAGGAATGCAGAAGGTAGGACATTCAGTAACGTCAATGACGTTCCTACTATGCAGACAGCCTTATTGCTTGGCACTAACCCAAAGACAAGAGATGGTAAAAGACCAAGTTCGTTTTACTTGGCACGTATCAATGCAACAGCAGAACTCTACAAACATGGGAAGTTCAGACAGCTTATCATTAGTGGAGACAAGCGAGAAGGATATGACGAACCACAAACAATGCGCCACGACCTGATAGAAAGGGGTGTGCCAGATAGCATCATCATGATGGACGGACAAGGCTATCGTACCCTACTGTCTTTGAGGAATAGCAAACAATATTTCGGTGTTCATGACATGATTATCATCTCTCAAAAATGGCACAACGAGCGTAGCATCTTCTTAGCAGACAAGATGAACATTAAAGCAGTAGGTTATAATGCTGATGACATACGCCATCCGAGGGCTATATGGACACATATAAGGGAGTTGTTGGCAAGAGTTAAACTCTTTATCGACTTGTATGTTACCCATCGCGAAGACTTCTGTTGGTAGCTATTCTAAGGCATTGATTGACTGAAAAGAATAGATTTCTGATACAAAGCAACAAGAGTATAGCTTTTTATTACTACATTTGCAGAAGTATAACAATCTGTTGGCAATAGAGAGTGAAACAGCTGTTAATCATACAAAACGGGAGCACTGAGATGATGCGACTGGCGTTTGACGAGATACTTTATATCCGGTCAGACGGCAACTACTGTGTGATGACGCTTTCAAATGGGGAGGAGTTACAATTATGGATGAACCTTAAAGCCATCACAGAACTCATTGACCAACAGATGAGACAACAGGAAATTGTATTTGTAAGGGTGGGTAAACAATATGTTCTCAACCTTCACTATATCTGTAGGATAGACACTAAGAAAGACCAGCTGAGCCTTTGGAGGAAAGAAATACCACAAAAGATAGTACTCAACTCCATCTCTCATAAAGCGCTGCAGCTGCTTGAAGAGGGTATAAAACAAAAGCAGAATGAGCTATAGTGACGACGACATTCAGTTCTTAGGAGGTGAGGGATTCAAGCCTTCTCAGCCAACAGACAAGCAGCAACCAGCATCCCGCAGATGGTGGAAAGGTCTTGTTCTGCTTGTTATTCTCGTCCTTTCGGCTACAACCTTCTACTTCTGGAAGAAAGCTATGAACCGTACCCTCGCCTTTGACTACCCACTGAGTCGTACGTCAACAGAAGTCATTCGCGATTTAGAGAAGATGCCGACAGACACTTTACAAGGGGTGACGATGAAGGTAGACTCGCTCTATGGCGTGGGTATGAGACTATACGAACTACACGGACTCACGCCTACCCTATCTCGTACGGCCCCTTCTGACAGCGACTCTACCGTCTGTCTTGTCACACATGGTTGGGACTTCTATTGGGATGAAAACCATCAATACAAATACATAGGCGACTTTATCTATCAAGGTAAGGAGTATGCAAGCAACCATAATAAGGCAGGCTTTGTGATTATCGTTGGCGACAAGTGGCAAATAGGTATTGGTCAGGATGATTCCATAAAAGAGTATGTCAAAGCCCACAGTGGCAGTATGTTCCGTCAATTTGCACTCGTATCAGCAGGACAAATATGTGAGAGACAGTTTGCCTTAAAGGGTAAGGTGACACGCTGTGCCTTGGCTCGTAAGGCAGGCTCTACGGCCATCTGGTATGTTGAGACTATCCACAATGAGTCTCTCTACGACTTTGCACAAGCCCTTGCCGACTACGGTTTTACCGATGCCATCTATCTGACAGGTGGAAACAACGGCAACACCTTCTATCGCACACCAACTGGTAGCAGCTGTGGAGTGGCTGACTGGAAGGGATACGCAGACAACCTATTGATATTTAAGAAGCAATAATACGGGTTGAGAAGATAAGATTAAGAGTGATTGAAAATAAAAGGAATAAGACAACATCAGCGTAATATAGACGATTGTCTATAGAACAGATATTTCTCCATAGATAGACTCACAAGCGCCTTGTACATACGCTGTTCGGACGGAAAATGATTGCTATTAGCCAATAACACACCAGACTTAAAATAAAAAATGGACGCACCCTTTGTACGTCCATTTATTGTATTGCTTGTTTTATTAAGCCTAAGTGGTGGCCCTTTAATCTCTTAATCGGTACAAACCAATCTCAGAGATAGTAGGTACGGCACGCACCTCACTGATGATAAGACGCACCTCCTTTGCAGTCTCAACAGGGAATCTCAACAAACGCTTATGCCCAACAGTTGTTCCCTCAGTAACTTTCTTCCAATTACCCTTAGCATCCTTTACTTCGAATGAGAACTTTTCTACACGCTGTCCCTTACGGATATCCTCCTGAACAGATAAGACATTGAAGGTGACAGGTTTATTCAGTTTGAATGAGAAGACAGCCTTACCATCCTTCATCTTAGGACGAACAGAGGTGTCGTAATTATCATCAACAACATTGCGTCCCTTACCCTCTGACAGAGAACAAGTAACCTTAGCCTTCGCCAAGAGGTTATCAGTAAAGGTTGTTGCATACAACTGGCGGAAACCACGAAGACTTCTCACGTCAGCATCAGAAAGTTTACCTTCCTTGTTAGGAGGGAGATTTAAGAGAAGTACGCCATTCATTCCTACAGAAGTGAAGTAGATATCCATCAACTCCTTAGGAGATTTCACCTTACTGTCCTGTTCCTCATGATAGAACCAACCTGGACGAATAGACACATCAATCTCAGCTGGATACCAGACGAGCGACTTTGCCTTCTCAATCTTCTTACGACTACCAAGGTCTTGACCCATCATATCACCAACAGGTGCCGTCAGCACCTCCTGCTGTGAGTTCTTCGCAATAGCATCCTGGTCGAGATTATCCTTAGGCACAACACTCCATTCCATCTCACGACCACGTCCTGTCTCTGTTCCAACCCAACGTACATCAGGTCCCATAACAGCTATCACGGCCTCAGGCTGTAGCTTACGAATAAGCTCATACCAACGTACAAAGTCATACACCTGCTTCTTACCGTTTGGACCCTCACCACAAGCACCATCAAACCAGACCTCGCTTATCTTACCATATTGCGTAAGCAATTCTGTCAACTGCTTAACAAAGAAATCATTATAAGCGTCGGTTCCATACAGCGGAGAATTACGGTCCCAAGGAGAAAGGTAAACACCAAATTCCATACCATACTTCTTACAAGCATCGCTCACCTCACGGACGACATCACCCTTACCATTCTTCCAAGGCGAGTGTTTAACGCTATGCTCAGTATAAGCCGATGGCCACAAACAGAAACCATCGTGGTGTTTACAAGTAAGGATGGCACACTTGAAGCCAGCAGCCTTTAACTCACGTATCCACTGGTCGGCATCAAGGTTGGTTGGATTGAAGATAGCAGGCGACTCCTTACCATCTCCCCACTCTCTACCAGTATAGGTATTAACACCATAGTGCAAGAAAGCAGTAAGCTCCTGACGCTGCCAATTGAACTGACGAGCAGAAGGAACGACGTTTGCAGCCTTACGAACAATATCTGAAGGAGAGTCAGTCGGGTTAATCACAACAACATTCTGTTCCTGAGCATGAACCGTTGAAAGAACTACCGGCGAGAATAATAAGCTTGTACAAGCTATCGTTGCCTTAAAAAGATGGGAATAAGAATTCAGCCACATAATTATAGGTAATGATTTATAAACGTATTTTTTTATTCTATGCAAATTTAATTATTTTCATTGAAAATACCAAATACGCATACAATAAAAAGCGTTTATAAGCGTTATAAATACAATAGTTAGAATTAAGGGAGTGCAGTTCTCATAACAAGAGGTTCATCTCATTGGTAAATTAAAGTTAAATTTAACCTTTTAGATAAGTAAAACCACTTCTTCAACTGTTACTTTCTTTAGAAAATCATAGATAAAGAAAATGAGTCTAAACCCTAAGAACCTAAAAGAAGAAAATAAAAAGCTGCATAGTCCTGCAACATGGGTTCCTACGCTTTATTTCGCCATGGGTATGCCTTTCGTCGTACTTAATATGGTATGTACATTAATGTATAAGGGAATGGGAGTATCTGATGGGCAGATAGCCTTTTGGACATCTCTTATCATGCTTCCATGGACCTTGAAACCACTATGGAGTCCGTTCTTAGAGATTTATAAGACAAAGAAATTCTTTGTTGTATTGACACAGTTGCTTACAGGTGTGCTTTTTGCCTTAGTAGCCTTTGCCCTTCATCTTCCTTTCTTCTTCCCTGTTACAATAGCGATACTTGCGGTTATTGCTATGAGCGGTGCTACGCACGATATTGCTGCGGACGGAACCTATATGTCTGTGCTCACAAATGAAGAGCAAGCAAGGTGGATTGGCTGGCAAGGAGCCTTCTATAACATTGCGAAGATAGCAGCTACAGGTGGGTTGGTCTACCTTGCTGGTACGTTTATTGAGCATTTCGGTGTAACAAAAGCATGGATGTTTATCATGCTCATCATTGCTACTATTATGATAGTGATTGGTTGTTACCATTTCGTCATCCTACCAAATCCAAAGAAGGCTACAACGGATTCGCCCAAATCACTAAACGAGTCATTAGTAGAACTGGTAGAGGTATTTGTCGACTTCTTTAAGAAAAGACACATTATATATTATATATTCTTCATTATCCTCTATCGTTTTGCAGAGGGTTTCGTCATGAAGATAGTTCCTCTCTTCCTTAAAGCGTCACGTGCTGACCAAGGTTTAGGATTGAGCGAACAAGAGATTGGACTCTGCTATGGTACCTTCGGTGCTGCAGCCTTTGTTATTGGCTCTATCCTTGCAGGCTATTACATTGCTTGGAGAGGGTTGCAGAAGAGTCTCTTCTCACTTGCATTAGTATTCAATATCCCATTCATAGCTTATACATTCTTAGCTATCTATCAGCCAGAGAGCCTTTGGTTGATTGGCGGTGCCATTGTAATGGAATACTTTGGGTATGGCTTTGGCTTTGTTGGACTCTCCCTCTTTATGATGCAACAGATAGCACCAGGCAAACATCAGATGGCTCATTACGCCTTTGCAAGTGGTATCATGAACTTAGGAGTGATGTTGCCAGGTATGCTGAGTGGCGTTTTCAGCGATATTTTAGGTTATCGCCGCTTCTTTATCTTCGTATTGGTATGTACTATCCCAGCCTTACTGGTTACATGGTTCGTACCATTCACCCATCCAGACAATACAAAGAAAGAGAAATCGGAAGCACAAGAATAGAATTAATAACATAATAAACCAAAACATAATAATTAAAACCAAAGAGTATGAGATTAATCATAGAACCTAATTACGAAAAGTTATCTAAATGGGCAGCAAACTACGTTATTGAGCGTATCAATGCTGCTAAGAATCAAGACAAGCCTTTTGTTCTCGGTTTGCCAACTGGTTCTTCACCAGAGGGCATGTATGCTGAGTTGGTAAAAGCATATAAAGAAGGGAGAGTAAGCTTCAAGAATGTTGTTACATTCAACATGGATGAGTATGTAGGACTACCTGAGAGCCATCCACAAAGTTATCATTCATTCATGGCAGAAAACCTCTTCAATCATATTGACTGCCCAAAGGAGAATATTCATATATTAAATGGTAATGCAGAGAACCTCGAAGCAGAGTGCCAGCACTATGAGGAGATGATTCGTGAGGCAGGTGGTATCGACCTCTTCTTGGGTGGTATCGGTCCTGATGGTCATATCGCCTTCAACGAGCCAGGTTCGTCTCTTCGCTCACGTACTCGCATCAAGACTTTGACATCAGATACACGTATTGCAAACTCACGTTTCTTTGACAATGACCCTAACAAGGTTCCAGTACATGCACTGACAGTAGGTGTTGGTACAGTAATGGATGCTAAGGAAGTATTGATTCTTGTAAATGGTCATAATAAGGCAGAGGCTTTGCGCGCAGCCGTAGAAGGTCCGCTCACACAGAAGTGGACAATCAGTGCATTGCAGATGCACGAGCACGGCATCATTGTTTGTGATGAAAGTGCAACAGACAAACTAACAGTAGAAACATACAAATACTTTAAAGACATAGAAAAGGAGAACTTGTAATGAAACTGAATCTAAGTTCACAAATTGTACTCAATCAAATACCTGAGGAGTTTTATCGTCCTGCAACAGCTATCGAACGCTCTGAGATAACACGCTTTGAGAAACTTCCTACAGATATCTTCCCAACTATTGAGGAAGGAACTATCGACATTGCTAATCATCTTGAGGCTGATATCAAGAAGAGAGAGCAGGAAGGAAGAAAGTATGTTATGGGCGTTGGCTCTGGCTCTTCGCTCACTCCTATCTTCCAAGAGCTTATCAAGCGTCATCAGGAGGGCAAGTTAAGTTTCAAGAATGTTGTTATCTTCAATGCATACGAGTATTTCCCACTGAGCGTAGAGAACGTAAACCGCAGTATCAACCAGCTTAAAGATCGATTCTTAAATCATATTGATATTGATGCCGAGAACATCTTTACACCAGATGGTACTATCACCCAGGACGATGTACAGGAACATTGCCGTCAGTATGAACAGCATATTAAGGAGTTAGGTGGCCTTGATGTCATCCTTTTAGGTATTGGCCGTATGGGTAACATCGCTACCAACGAGCCAGGTTCAAGCCTTACCTCTGCTTCACGTCTTATCTTGATTGACGAGACATCACGTGAGGAGATGAAGATGAGCTTCGGTTCTCAGGAGTCTGTACCTCCATGTTCTATCACCATGGGCGTCAGCACTATCCTCGCAGCACGTAAGATTTACCTTACAGCATGGGGCGAAGAGAAGGCAGACATTATTAAGAAGACTGTTGAAGGTAAGGTTAGTGACGCTGTCCCAGCATCTTTCTTGCAGACACATAACGATGCACATGTTGTTATAGACCTCTCTGCTGCAGCTAAACTAACACGTATTCAGCACCCTTGGCTCGTAGCATCATGCAAATGGACAGACAAGTTGGTACGCTCTGCACTTGTTTGGCTCTGCCAGATTACAGGTAAGCCTCTTCTCAAGTTGACCAACAAGGACTACAATGAGAATGGTCTTAGCGAACTCCTTGCACTCTATGGTTCAGCATACAATGCAAATATCAAGATTTTCAATGACCTCCAGCATACTATCACAGGTTGGCCAGGTGGTAAGCCAGATGCTGACGACACCTATCGTCCAGAACGTGCTAATCCATTCCCAAAGAGAGTGATTGTATTCTCTCCACACCCTGACGATGATGTTATCTCAATGGGTGGTACCCTCCGCCGCTTGGTACAGCAGGGACATGATGTCCACGTAGCTTACGAGACATCAGGTAACATTGCCGTAGGTGATGAGGAGGTTGTACGCTTCATGCACTTCATCAACGGTTTCAACCAGCTCTTTATCAACAGCCAAGATGAGGTTATCAAGTCTAAGTACAAAGAGATTAAGGAATTCTTGAAGAACAAGAAGGAAGGAGACATCGACTCACAGGATATCCGTACCATCAAGGGACTTATCCGTCGTGGTGAGGCTCGTACCGCTTCTACTTTCAACCAGATTCCACTCGACCATGTTCATTTCCTCGACCTTCCTTTCTATGAGTCAGGTAAGATTGAGAAGCTCCCAATGGGCGAAGCTGACGTGAATATTGTAAGAGAACTTATTTCTAAGGTTAAGCCACATCAGATTTATGTAGCTGGTGACTTGGCTGACCCACACGGCACTCACCGCAAGTGTACAGATGCTGTACTTGCTGCTATCGACCTTGAGAAGGAAGCTAAGGCAGAGTGGTTGAAGGACTGCCGTGTATGGATGTACCGTGGTGCATGGGCAGAATGGGAAATTGAGAACATCGAGATGTGTGTACCTATCAGCCCTGAAGAGCTGCGTGCAAAGCGTAACTCAATCCTCAAGCATCAGAGTCAGATGGAGAGTGCACCATTCCTGGGCAATGACGAACGTCTCTTCTGGCAGCGTTCAGAAGACCGCAACCGTGCTACTGCTAAGCTTTATGATGACTTAGGCTTAGCTTGCTACGAGGCAATGGAGGCATTTGTAGAGTATAAGTTTTAGTATTAATTCGCCTAATCACGATTAATGTATAAAAAGATCTTATTAACTGTTTTCCTCTGTATCTCACTCTTACAAGTAGGTGCAGTAGGAATAAACAAGAACAACAATATCAAGAACGATGATGGTTTTACCACCATCGTTTTTGATAGAGCGAACAGCCCAGTGCCTTACCGTATCCCAGCCATTACTGAGACACGTAAGGGTACACTGTTAGCTGCTTGCGACTTCCGCCTTAGTCATACCGATGTAGGATGGAACAATAGAAATGGTTTGTGGCAGATAAACATTGTCATGAAGACGAGTAAAGACTTTGGTAAGACTTGGTCGGACACTGTTTGCGTGGCACGAGGTAACGAACATGCGGCCGACCCCGTCCGTACTGCGTTCGGTGATCCAAGTATCATTGCTGACCGTACGTCAGACAATGTGCTCCTTCATTGTGTAGCAGGTAAGAGTGCTTACCAAACAGCCACTCGTCAGAACCCGCAGCATGCTTACTTCTTCCATAGTACTGATGGTGGTAAGACATGGGACAATGGAACAGATCTTACCGAGATGATTCACGGTCTCTACGATGGTAAGCTGCCTAATGGTGGTAATCCAGATGGTATCTTCCTCACATCAGGTAAGATTATGCAGAGCCGCTACATCCGTAATGGCAAGTTCTATCGCCTTTATATCGCACATCCTATCCGTCAGAAAGGTGTTGATCGTTGCGGTACTTTCGTTATCTATTCTGATGACTTCGGTCACACATGGCACGTCTTAGGTACTCCTTCAAAGGCTCCTTCTATTGCACAGGATGAGTCAAAGGTTGAGGAGATGCCAGATGGTAGCGTATTACTTAGCTGCCGTGACGTTTATGGAGGTAGACGCTTCAACATCTATACTTACAAAGATGCTGCGAAGGCTACAGGTAGCTGGGGCGAAGAGGTTATGCCACAGAATATGACAGGCAAGCAGGTAAATGCCTGCAATGGCGGTATTCTGATTGTTCCTGCAAAGAGAATAGCTGACGGTAAGAAGCTTTTTGTAGCCCTTCAGTCAGTTCCACTCAGCGCACGACGTGACAGTGTAGGTTTCTTCTATAAGGAGTTAGCATCTTATGCTGACTACTCTACTGCCCATGCATTGGGTAGCAACTGGAAGAAAGGTTTACGAGTAACCGACGAATCTTCCTGCTACTCAACAATGGTACTTATGAAGAACCAGCGCATAGGCTTCCTCTATGAGGTACGCGGACAGAATGACGGCTATGACATTGAGTTCAAGAGTCTGTCATTGAAGGCGATTACTAATGGAGAATATGATATTCTTCCTTACGTTGATCGTTCTAAGTACGTGGTTGATGCAGCTAAGGCACACCAGACCAAAGCACCACTTGCAGTAAAAAAAAAGCAAGTGAAAAGAAAGAAATAACAGCCTGGAAAGGCGAACGTATCGGACTTGAGTTCTCATTACCAGAGATGGTAAAGGGCAACTTAAAACTATCAATGAGCTGTAGCAATCGACTTCTGTCGACTGCTACAGCTCATTTTCTTTCTGCCGTTATCACCGATGACTTCCAAAACTGTGGTAATCACCCCGACTCCTTACAGACTTGGCTCATGCCCGATATCATTGGTGACGATAGAATAAAGGCTGACGACCCAATGTATGGCAAGTCTGCATGGTGCACGATTGAGATTCCAAAGAATATTAAGACTGGTTCCTATAAGATTAATCTACAACTACTACAAGACGGAAAGATACTCAGCACCATCCCGTTCACTGTTAAAGTACTCAATCGGAAGCTCTCCCTCTCTGATAATTTCCACCTTAATTTCTGGCAACAACCCTACACTGCCAGCAGATACTATGGTGTCGCTCCTTGGAGTCAAGCACATCTTGATATCCTCCGTCCTTATATGCAGTTGCTGGCACGTGCTGGTCAACGCAACGCCTCAGCCATCCTCTTCTACGAACCTTGGGGCGTACAGAGCAATGACAAGTTCGATGCGATGATTGAGACGACACGAAAAGCAGACGGAACATGGTCGTATGACTATACAGCCTTCGACCGTTGGATTTCGTTCCTTGCCTCTTGTGGTATCAATGGGGACATTAATTGCTTCTCAATGGTGCCTTGGGACATGACTTTCACTTATTATGATGAAGCATCGAAAAGTTATAAGGAACTAAAAACGACGACAGACAGCAAAGAATACAGCGACATGTGGATTCCATTCCTACGTTCCTTTGCTGACCACCAGAAGCAGAGAGGTTGGTTTGACAGAACCGTCATAGCGATGGACGAACGTTCCCTCGATGCTATGCAAGATGCTTACCGCATTGCACAGGAGGCTGCACCGGGTATTAAGATGTCGTTAGCAGGTAACTACCACAAAGAACTTGTCGATAAGATCTATGATTACTGTATTGCTTGGAAGCAACAGTTCACGCCAGAAGACCTTGCTTTGAGGAATTCGAAAGGTTGGATTAGCACCTCCTACACGGCTTGTCCCGATGCAATGCCAAATGTGGGTAGCAACAACGAACCAATCGAAGCAACCTACCTCCCACTCTATTGCCTTGCTAATGGCTTCAATGGTTTCCTTCGCTGGTCATGGATGAATTGGACTGATAACCCTATGTATGACAGCCGCTTTAAGTTATTCACACCAGGCGACACCTATATCGTATATCCTGGAATGCACTCAAGCCGTCGTTTTGAACATATCATAAGAGGTGTACAAAACGTTGCCAAGATTGAAACACTACGCAAGGAATATAAACAACAGAAGAACTTGAAGGCTTTACAACAGTTAGAGGAAACGCTCTCCCTATTCATGAATCCAACACCTAACGAGGCTGAATTAAAAGGAAACATAGAAAAGATGGAATATCTACTCAATAAATAAACATAATAAGGAGAGACTCCTCATTATACGTTGTGATAAAGTTCAAATAGAGTAAGGAGGAATTTCTCGATACTACTATATTACGAATATATTCATTTCCTGTCATTTATAACATTTCAAGTAAACCGATTATAAACTTACAAATTTAGTCTCTACATGAGATGATAGAGATGACAGGAAACGTTGTCTTTAAGGGGATTGCCCAGTCAACAGCACGTTGAGAGACAGAGTTAATATCCTTCACAAACGGTTCTGCCCTATACAATAAAAGAAACAATATTCCTTTCAATCTATTAAATAACGTCAAATGGACAAAAGGAGGGACCATCTTACAACAAAAAAGACCTATTTAGATTGCTCACCTGTAGGAACTTTCATACCTTTGTAGCATATAAATAACTTATTAAATAACCAAATGGAAGACAAATTAGTTTCTAAACACATATTGGATGCAAGCCAATATGAAGGAAAAGGAAAATGGAAGGGAGTTATACAGGGTTGGGTTGTATTCCTAATCATTTATGGCATCACACGCATACCAAACGTACAGCAAGCTATGTTAGACTTTGCTAATTCGATGAATGGCGTAGCTTGGCTCTCATCTGGAGTAAACTTTATGATTCACGGTCTCTGGATAATTGCAATTCTTTTAGTAATAGGAACGCTGATAAAATGGAAAGAGAAACAGCCCTTCATGGAGTTACAAATCTATAAGGATGGCATCGGCTTTGTAACAATGTTTGGTAAATTGGAACGTGTAGAGCACAATAAAGTTTATTTCCACTACGGAAAATATCAAAAGACCATATTTATTGATTGTGCTGTATTGGGTATATCAGCCCATTACATTCCATGGGAGTACTTCTCGCAGGCTGACGTTCTACACAAGAATCTTGAACGCTATGCGAACTGGGATATGCATAAGTATCAAAAGAATTAACCTACATTTCAACATTCACAAATGGAAATAAACACATATTACATAATGGCTGCACTTGTTATTCTGTGCGGAATCATAGCAATAGTCATAGGGGTATGGTACAATATCAACTACGGAAAGTTTACACCAAAGATTGAGATCTTTTCAGACGGGACTGGTCGTATGCTCTTCCTTGGTGTCTCTGAGCGCTGTAAGAAGCAGATGGTTCGTTTCAACGCAGAGTATCAAGTTGGCCAAATCATCAAATATCAAGGAAAGAAATATGTCATAGAAGAAATAAAGCCTATTACTACAATAGACGCTAAATATCTTGGTCCACGTCATGGTCTTGCTGCTTACTTGATAAGAGCATAACCCTTAACAAGTGAAAATCGAGTAGAAAGAAAACAAAGCCTTTCCTTTCTACTCGATTATTGTTTTCTATCTACACGTTTATATTCCTTTTATTTATTCCTCTTATGGGATAGGGCTATAAACGACAAAAGTGTTTTCCTCAGATAAATTAGGGTTCTTCCGTTAAATGTGTGGACTCTTTTCGTAATGCTTTAACGTAAGAGCCAAAGTTACTCATTAAACAAAAATATAGCTGAGACAGTCAACTATCTATCCTATTTTCATCCTCTTTCATTGAAAATCTTTTCGTTTTAAGACTTCGAAAACCTGCAGACAAGGGTTTGAAAAATCATTACATAATTTCAAGGAAAATACCTATAACTAACGACAAAAATACACACATGAAGCAGGTTTGCAATCAACAGGATATCAATTAGTTACCAGGTATAAAGTAAAAGGTGCTTAGTTGGACTTCAAAAGGGCGTTAGCAAGGGTCTTAAAGAGCATCTTTTGCAACCCAAAAGGGCGTCTTTTAGAAGCCAAAAGAGCATGTATTCAAAATTATGATGTGAAAAATTATAACAGAATAATAAGTTATTAGCCTAATTAGCCCAATTGGACTAAATAGCCTAATTAGGCTAATAGGAATAAATTGCTTGTAGATGACAGATAGACATCACACCTAATTACATTTATCATATAGTTTACCCCCCCCTTATAAAACAATCTTATTGGAGGTAAGCTTACCATGTATGTGGATTAATCTCATTCTATTAACAATCTACACATTTAACGGAAGAACCTAAATTAGCCGTTAGCTTTATTTTATTCAGCGACAATAACAAGTCTGTAACATCTCTATCAACAATGTATCAGATACCCAGATACGCTTAGTATAACCAGTGAACACCGAAGCTGTCGGTTACTTACACAACTCAAGATGCTGTTTAGAAATGAAGCAAATCACTCGCAGTAATATGATAAACAAGCAAAGGTAGATATGCTGTTTATGTGTTAGAACGCCTATTCTACTAAAGTCTATAAAATCACACCTACTTATTAGGAAGCCCACACAGGAGAGTATTCGATTAAAGTCTTATCAAACAGCAAGATAGCACAAACTACGAAGGAGTATCCTAAACCAAAATCTACACGCTGAAAGACATTACTCAAATATATGCAAAATAATCTGTATGATTTACGATGGGAGTTAAATGTTTTTGTTATCTTTGCAGATGTAACAAACTAATGCACGATGAACAGAACCAACAAAGTATTACTTATTTATACAGGTGGCACCATTGGTATGGGACACAACCCACGGACAGGTGCATTGGAGCCCTTAGACTTCAACCATCTTGTTGACAACGTTCCTGAGTTCAAACTCATCCCTACGAAGGTCGATACCTACCAGTTCGACCCTCCTATCGACTCTTCCGACATGTCACCCGTGCGTTGGAAGCGGTTGGTAGAAGTGATTTCCGACCGCTATGACGAGTATGACGGTTTTGTTGTCTTGCATGGTACAGACACGATGTCATACACAGCTTCGGTCTTGTCGTTCATGTTTGAAAACCTCACCAAGCCTATCATCCTTACAGGTTCACAACTTCCAATCGGACAGCTACGTACAGATGGTAAGGAAAACCTCATGACAAGTCTTGAATTGGCATCTGCTCATCACTTAGACGGCACCCCAATGGTACCCGAGGTTTGCATCTACTTTAGTGGACATCTCCTACGAGGCAATCGTTCAACAAAGCAGAATGCAGACGAGTTTAATGCGTTTGACACCTTTAACTATCCTCACCTCTGCGAAGCTGGAGTCAATTTCAACTTTAACGAACATAATATCTTAAAGCCAGACTTCACGAAACCGATGCTACCACACTTCGAGTTAGATAACAATGTGATAATCTTTTCTCTCTTCCCTGGTATCGAGGAGCATCTTATTCATCACATGTTTGATGCTCCAGAGTTACGTAGTATTGTCATGCGCTCGTATGGAAGTGGCAATGCTCCACAGCAGCCTTGGCTCATGAACTTACTCCGAAAGGTCACAGAACGCAATGTCATTGTGGTCAATATCAGTCAGTGTATCAGCGGACAAGTTGAGATGAACCGATACGACACAGGCTATCAACTCAAGGACGCAGGCGTCATCAGCGGTTATGACAGTACGGTTGAAGCTGCCGTAACGAAACTGATGTATCTACAAGCGAAGTACAACGATACAGAGACGATACGCAAATACATGAAACAGTCGATTGCTGGTGAGATTACTATCTATAATTGATAGGCAAACAGCAAACGACCAATAGGAAAGAAAACAGCCCAATATTTCCCGCTCCCCCAACAAGTTAATTGACATTAAAAGGGGAGAAGAAAGGGAAATATTGGGCTGTATTGTGTTTGTTAGAACTTATTGCAACGCTCGAAGAAGCCGATTTCTTCAAGTTCCTTCTTCATCCGCACCTCTTCTTCATCCGTCATATTCTGGAATGGAACACGGTTAGGACCAAGGTCGAAGCCCATCAACTTCATAATACGCTTACCTCCAACGATATTGCCACGGAAGTGACAAATGACGTTGATAACCTCCTGTGAGAAGTTCTGCTTCTCTCGAGCGGTCTCGATGTCACCCTTGTTCCATGCCTCGATGATACCTGTCAGCTCACGACCATTATAATTGGTTGTACCACCGATACCACCTTTAGCACCGCCTTGAGCAAGACTTGGGAGGATAGTCTCGTCCTGTCCGTGTAGCATATCATACTTTCCATCCTTGTAAAGACGGCATTGATTATACTCATAGAGGCTCTCGAAGGTGTATTTGATGCCTGCGAAGTTAGGGATACGACCATCGACAGCCTTCAAGAGGTCGAGCATTGGCAAGAAAGCACCATTGAAGGCAGGGATGTGATAATAGTAGAATGGAAGTGAAGGAGCCGCTGCTGCAATCGTCTCACAATACTTCACTAACTCCTCGATACGACCAATCTTTGGGAAAGGAGGTGCCATAGCACCAATACCCCATGCACCTATCTTCGCTGCATGTTCGGCCAATCGCACACTCTCACGCAGGCAGCAACTACCCACGTGCACAATGACCTTGAAGCCTTCTGGGGCTACCTCTATCCAGCGTTCAGCCAACTGCATGCGCTCTTCTGTGGTGAGCATGTAGCCTTCACCAGATGAACCATTAATGAAAACTCCCTTCAATCCGTTCTTTTGCAGCATTGCTGCATAAGCCTCTATAGGCTCAAGATTGACATCGCCATTAGCATAGAATGGCGTGAACGGTGCGTCAATTAATCCGATAATCTTTTCCATAAACATTGTTGCCCTCCACCTTTATTCCTCCAAGAAGGGGATTTCATGCGTGGGAGAGGCGATTATATGTGATAATAAAAAGCAATTATAAACATTTCTTACTCCATATTGTCGGTTGTTGGTCGTAGGCAAGAGAGCTGTAAGACCAGTGCTAACACAACAATACCACCTAAGATAGCAAAGCCAAGACCGAGGTCACCTCCATCCGTCCACTTGCCCAACACCTGTGTAACAGCAGCTCCTGCAAATACGCCCGTCATGTTCATAATGCCATAGGCAGTACTGCGATACTTCGAAGAAATGAACTGACAGAGGATTGGCATATTGTTGGCATCAAACATACCATAGCCAATACCAAAGCATAAACCTGCTCCGACAACTGACACAAGACTATGGCCGAAACCCAAGAACATAAGTGCCGGAACAGTAAGACCGAGTCCTATCGCACTGGTATAGACACGTCCGCGTAAGTTACGCTGTACCCAACGGTCGGAAATAATACCACCCATGATAACACCGATGAACGATGACACGGCGATTGTTATCGTTGACATTGGTCCAGCACTTGACATAGGAATATCCAAGCTATTGGCAAACAGCGTTGGCAACCAGTTCTTTGTAGCCCAACCAGGAAGACTTGGTACGGCAAAGTAGAAGAGGATCACCCAGAAAGCCCACGTAGAGAAGACAACCGACAGACCACGGAATGAATTCTTGTTAGCTTTCGGTTCGTCATGTGAAATTGCTTTCTTTCCGTGCTTTGGATTCTCCTTTAAGAAGAGAAGTAATACTACTGAATAAACAATACCGATGATACCAAACCAATGGAAAGCGGCATGCCATGAGAACATCGCTGCCAAGGTGGCACCAAAACCACCGACAGCCTGACCTACATAGAGGCCTGTCATGTGAATACCTATAGCCAATGAGCGTGACTTCCCCTCATGCCAATCGGCAATAAGGGACAGTGCCGCTGGGATATAAAGTGCTTCGCTGATGCCCATAAAGGCTCGAAGCCAATAAAGCTGGTCGAAACTCTCTGTATAACCCATAAGATAAGTCACGGCAGACCACACGAAGATGCTACCTACAACAAGCCACTTACGATTGACACGGTCGGCAATAATGCCCGCAAAGGGGCTCACCAGTCCGTAAATCCACAAGAAGACGGCCATCAAAGCACCGAATGCTTCTGCGTGATTGAGTTCTGCAATATCAACTTTCATAGCTTCCTGCATCGTCGACAACATCTGTCGATCCATGTAATTCAGCAGGGCTACAAACCAAAGGAGGGCAACCAATACCCAAGGATAGTATTTTTTCATAAGAAGATTACTGCCCGCTCCCACCTCTCTATCCCTTATCATGGGCAATAGTCGATTGTTTGTGAGATGTGATGGGCGATTAATAAATTATTGAAAGTCCTTTCTAACTCCCTTTCTGTAAGGGTAATATCTAACGATTATGACTAATAATAGACTTCTTTTCAAGTCTTGTCTCTGTGCTCTTCTCGAAGAAGAAAGAACCAAAGGCTTCAGCGTTTTGGATACTTCACAACCTTATTGCTACGCACTCTTGGCTTTAACTCGCCACCAATCACGTACAATCCATGATGGGTCTGAACTAAGGCAGCACCAGCACGTGCCGTTTCCAAACTCTTATAGAGCACCTTCCAGCCCGCTTTATCATAATACAAGGTGTAGGGATTAAAGTGATACCACTCGATAGGGTGACTCAGATAATCGGGTTGAGGATGATTGACAGCCGACAAGAACACATCTTTATTAACACCTCCCATGACCAAGAGCTGGTCGCTACACAGGTTGATAGCTGCGCCGCCACCTACGAATAGCGGTTGATTCATATCGTCCTTCGGTCCTTCAACTACCTGCCATTCATCTGTCGCCTCGTCATATATGCATCCTTCCATCGCCAATTTCGCTTCTTCACCATTCCCTGCAGGAGCAAAGCCACCGAAGAGACAGAAGCGATTATCACCCATACTACCAGCTACAGGCTGTATGCGTA
The DNA here is from genome assembly GCF_000224595.1 of Prevotella sp. C561. Taxonomy (NCBI): domain Bacteria; kingdom Pseudomonadati; phylum Bacteroidota; class Bacteroidia; order Bacteroidales; family Prevotellaceae; genus Prevotella; species Prevotella sp. C561. Next base: position 162,992 of record NZ_JH114146.1, read on the forward strand.
CCATACCAGGGAACGGTTTTACGTCTTGCCATCCAGCTGAAAGATTATCTAAATCAAGGCCTAACACACGATTGGAAGCCTTACCGTCCATCGCTCCTCCTGCTATATAAAGGTGTCTACCGACCAAAGCTCCCGCCATGTTGTCAGCTGTGCAGGGTAGAGATGGGAGGGTTGACACCTCGGCTTTACCGTCAACAATCTTTACACGATAGACTTTTCCACAACTGCCATCGTTGTTCATTCCGCCTACGACAATTATACTGTTATCGTAAGTCACCGTGACACCATAAGCCAAAGGCTCAGGAAGCATGCCAACCAACCTCCAATTCAGCTGGTCGCTATCGTCAGTTGTGGTAGCATAAATACCACGATAATAAACCTTCTTACTATCGGGAGCCAACGTATTCACAGGGAAATTACATCCACCAGCCATAACAAGTTGGTCATCAATCCTACCTGCATAACAGGCAGACACACCCTGTTCGATACCCACCTCATCGGTAGGAAAGCCACGCATCACCATTAGGCTATCGGCATCAGAAGCATTTGCACCCAATCCCGTCAATAAAGTTATCGTTGTCATTATTAGGTTTTTAATTCTCATCGTTTTAGGTTGAATCATTGCTTGGGTTACCCCCGTCTTACTATAAAACAACTACATCATTGCTTTTACTTATGCTTAACACATAAAATCAATACTGTATTCTTTCCTCCTACAAGCCCCATACTGACGGCTTACACCTATCTTTCTGAGAGGGTAATCGCCCATTTCCAGACTCCACATACCTATCAATTACGAATTATTATCACGAGAGGAAGAATTTATTTTCATGAAAAAAATATTTATTGTCATGAAGAAAAATATTTTTTTCCATGAAAATAATTCGAGCTTAACGTAATGTTGGGACAATAGCAAGGTAGATTACGTCATGATCGGTACGGTTCTCGAACCAATGGAAGTGACCTTCTGGACAATAATGAAGCTGTCCCACCCTTGCAATCTCAGTCTTGTCATCATAATAAACAGTCAGTTCACCACTGATAACATACATTGCTTCAAACGAGCCAACATGCTGGTGCTTCCCACTACATGCTCCCGGACGCAAAGTAGAGTACATGATACGAGCCTTATCATCCACAAAAGCACGCACGTCTAACTTACCCTCACCTCCTTTGAAGCCTTCAATATGCTCTTCCGCAATCTTGTCAAAATCAATAATCATAATGTATGGTTTTTTATTCGTATATGAAGATAGTGCAAAAAGACGCTATGAGCGGTCGCTCACAGATTGTCTGATGCTGTCTATCAAGCGCAAAGGTAAGAAAAAAAGCAGAGACCCCGATAGGAGATCTCTGCTTTTTTATATAGTTTTACCTTACAGATTAGAATGTATAACGTAATCCGAGCTGACCACGCCAACGGCTGTAGTAGTCGTTATAGTTACGTGTTGCATAACCACCTGTGAACTGATAATGACCATTTCTCTGGTAGTTAACAGGGCTGTAGTAGACACCGAAGCCGTCACCATAGGTGTGACCCCAGTCCTTATTCAAGAGGTTACCAACATTGATGATATCGAAGCTCAACTCAAGAGAGTTAATCTGACCAGCCACCTTGAAGCTATATTTCTGTGCGAAGTGTACATCGAAGTGATGTTCGAACGCCAAGTTATCAGCATAACGCTTGTAGAATTCACCACGATGCTTCTTCATGTAAGAGTCACTACCAATCCAATGCTTCATCATCGCACGCTGCATATCAGCCGTCAACTTAGGAGCAGAGAAGCCAGGCCCAAATACTGTGTTAGTAAGAGCATTAGCAGAGAATTTTGTCTCATCGAACTGCATATTATCAATCTGTGCATCTGTAGGAATGAAGAAGAGGTCGTTACCGTTCGCACCATCCTCATTAACGTCACCATAATAGTAGATACTATATGGAGAACCACTCTTAGCTTGATAGATAATACCCACTGTTGTCTGCCATTGCTTCTGTGCTCCATAGTTTACATGATAGTAAGCAGAAGCCTGAATGCGGTGAGGGATGTTATAAGCAGAGTTACCCAACTCTGGGTCGTTAGGGTTACGATAAGTATAATTAAATCTCCAGTTGCTCTCAGCAACAGATGATCCACCATTGTTCACACTCATTGACTTTGTCCAAGTGTAGCTTGCCATCAAGTCAAGACCGAAGTCGAAATGCTTCTCACCCTTCAAACTCAAGTTTACTGTGTAACCCTTTGAGGTGTTGCTAAGCTTATAGACATTTGTATATGGACTACCTGCAGTCACCTTAGAAAAGAGTGGACGATTGTCTTCTACTGGTACACCAGCACTGCCATAGACCTCTCCAAAGGTTCTACCAGTCTGTTCGTAAGCAAGGTTCTCATACAGAATATCATTCATCGTCTTTGAGTAGATAGCCTCAGCAGTCCAGTTGATACCCAACACGTCGAAGTCGAAACCGAGGTTGAAACGGAGGTTCTGCGCATACTTAAAGTTATGGTCGTAGACGTTGATAGTCTGACTTCCTAATGCTTTCAGCTTGCTTGCATTTGCTTCCTGGCCATTAGGATCGAGCAAAAGTTCCAATCCTGTTGGAGAGTTAACATTGAATGATGATACCTGAATACCTGTGTTAGCATAGTTATTACTAATCCAAACAAATGGGATACGACCTGTGAAAACACCAACACCACCACGGAGTATATATCTGCGATCCTTGTTGATATCCCAACGGAAACCTACACGTGGACTCCAAAGAGGCGTACTTGCTAAACGCTGATTGGTCTTTACGTTCCAACCCTTGGTGTCAGCATACTGAGCAAAAGGCTCATTAGCGGTAGGAGTGTCCATGATGATAGGAATATCCATACGCAAACCGTAGGTCAACTGAAAGTTGGTTGTTGCATCCCACTTGTCCTGTGCATAGAAACTTAACTGTGCTGCACCAAATGAAGACTCCCAGCGTGGGTCGCCTGTTACGTCTACGTTAGCATGTCCGTAACGGTATAGATTGATATAAGACTTCCTTGGGTCGATAGTTCCATTTACGTAGTCATTATAGTAGTTGACGAAAGAGTCGTAGTCCTTAAAGGTGTAACTACCAAAGAGATCTTGAAGGAAAAGGTTTGTAAACTTATACAATTCGTTGTGAGTACCGAATGTAAAGGTGTGATTACCCTTATACCATGTTAGGTTATCCTCAAGTGTGTAGATGTCTTGATCCAAGCGGTTGGCCATAGAAGAACGCTCGATACCTAAGTTCACTGCGCCGCCACCTACACCATTAATAGTAACGTTTGGATATTCACCACTGATAGCACGGTTGTCTCTTACTCGTACATAGCTGGCACGAGCCTCATTGGCTACAGATGGAGAAAGGCGACTCTGCAACTCAGCTATGAATGAATTGGTTGTGCTTTCGAATGGGAAAGCATAGCTACTACCATTGATTGATGTGCGTGAACCAGCATTATTCAACTGCACAGCATCAACAAGACTCCAACGCAAAGAGGCTTTATTGGTCTCATTGATGTTCCAATCGAGTTTCAAACCAACCTTGTTACTCTTCGTATAGATGTCACTGGTGGAGAGAGCTATTGGGAAGTTAACTCCTTGACGATTAGCAATATCAGCAATCTTCTCCAAGATATCCTTTGCCTTCACAGCATCAACAGCTGACTGCTCAGAGCCTAATGTATAAAGATTAGGATAGGTCTTATTGGTCTTCTCATAGTTAGCAAAGAAGAATAACTTATCTTTGATAATCGGACCACCTAAGGTTACACCTACATTATACTCGTTCTGCTTGTTGAACTTTGGTGCATAACCACCGTCAGCGAGCGGATACTTTGAACCAACTAAGTTCTGGTTGTTACCGAAACCATAGACACTACCATGGAAGACATTGGTTCCACTCTTGGTAATAGCATTGATAGCACCACCTGTGAAACCGCCTTGACGAACGTCGAAAGGAGCTACGTTTACCTGAATCTGCTCAATCGTCTCCATTGAAACAGGCTGCGCACCAGCTCTACCACCGTTCGTTCCATCACCAGAAAGACCGAAAACGTCGTTGTTGGCAGCACCATCGATCATGAAAGAGTTGTAACGGTTACTTGTTCCAGCAAATGACATAGCACCGCTGTTTGTCGTTGTCAGCTGTGGATTAAGTCGTGCAACATCGGCAATACCATGGGTAATACTTGGCATATCAGCAATCTGCTTTGAGTTGATACTCTGTGCTGCACCAGTCTTAGTGGCGTTGACACCTGCACTACCCTTTACTACAACCTCTTGAAGTTCCTTGCTATCATCTTCGAGAGAACAAGAGAGATCCTCCGTCTCGCCCAATCGGAGCATCACATTATCAAAAGTCTTTGTCTTCTGACCGATGTAAGCTACAGTCACTTTGTACGGACCTCCGACACGCATACCTTGTATAGTATAGCGGCCATCGATGTTCGTTACAGCACGGTAAATGGTCCCAGAGGGTTGGTGAGTCGCTGTGATGGTAGCACCAATAACATCTTCACCTTGAGACATTACCTTACCACTGATTCCTGAAGTTGTAATCTGTGCCATGACAGTAGTTGTCATTGCAAGCAACAACGTAATCAAGAAAAGTAATCTTTTCTGCATAGTTTAGCTAAATAATTAATTATAAACAATAATGTTATTTAAATGTATCTGCAAAATTAAGCATTTTTTCTGATACTTACACGGGTGAGCAACGAAAAAAAACGATTTGATTGCGTACGATAAACATTTTCTCATATAACCTGATAATTGGTGTTCTTTTACCTACTACTTGTCTTATTATATATCTATTAACGCCCTTAAAAAAACGGTGTTATCCTTTCTCTGCTTTGCTCCAGAGACTTGGCCCATCGCTTGGAGAGACTGCCCACATATTGTAAAGACGCTTAGCATCAATGTTGCTTATTATGATAAGTGTAATTACTCATACTCATCCGTAGAAGTATTCATCATCTACTCTACCCCTATTACACACAAAAACAGCCTACACTCTACGTGCAAGCTGCGACATCATAACGGCACTAAGCCCTGCAGTCTCTGTGCGTAAACGGCTGTTACCCAGTGTTACACTCTCAAAGCCATGCGCCAAAGCGTAGTGAACCTCATCAATAGAGAAATCGCCTTCTGGGCCTACCAACACCGTAATATCCTCTCCTGACAAAGACGATTCATCGTTCGAGATAGCGGTAAAGAAGTCTGTTCGTGCTATTTCCGGATAACAATGACAAATATACTTACGTCCGTGATTAGAGCAGTTCTCTATGAAATGATGAAAAGGAGACATCTCGTTTACAGTTGGTTTCCACCCTTTTCGACTCTGTTTTACGGCAGAGATAATGATTTTCTCTATCCTATCCGTACGCAAAGTCTTACGTTCAGAGAACTTACAGTCTAAGAAGCTTATCTCATCAAAACCTATCTCTGTTGCCTTTTCAGCCATCCACTCCATGCGTCCCATATCCTTTGTAGGGGCAATGGCAAGGTGGATTTTCCCACGCCAACAGGTCTCTTGCTTTAGTGTCTGTCGAATGGCATATAGGCATTTCTTGGCTGTTGCTAATGTTACCTCTGCTTGATAGAAGTATCCCTCACCATCCATAAGGAAAAGCTCGTCTCCCTCCTTCAGTCTTAACACACGTGTGGCATGCACAGCTTCCTCAGCAGGTAAGGCTGTTTCCACAGCTGCGTTAGGGACGTAAAAATATCTTGCTTCTTTCATTCTTTAGGTTTATTACATCTTCTTCCTTGGTAAGTACGCACGCTATCAGGCTAATACACACATGACACACACTGCTTATCAAGAGAGTTTCGAGCGTTTCTTCATCTCATCTCTAAGCATAGAAGCCAACTCATAGTTCTCGTCTTCTATTGCTTTCTCTAATGCATGATGTAGCATCTCGACACTAAGTGCATTCACGGGTAGGGCTATCTTATTCTGACTCTTACCACTGTCAACACTCTGTCGATTGAAGAGATGCTCCTCCATAAAGATGTTTAACTTAGCTATCTGTGCCAGTAAAACAGCATCAGAGGCTCGAATAGGCGTAAGTGTCAGGTCATCCTTGTTCACTAACAAAGCTTTATACTGTCCATCAACAATAGAGTTAAAGAGTATCTCATAATGCTCGCTGGTCATCAATGGGTTGATATTACAAAGTACTTCAGGCAGGAATCGTTCTGTGATAGACTTTTCTCCTGATCGTAAACCAAGTTCATACTCCATGTGATGGTCGCATACAATAGCTATCTGCCTTGTCTGTGAGAGATTAGACAAGAGGAGAAGCCCTAACTCCGGACCTCCGACAATCTGCGACATACCTACATATACCAGTTGAACCTTACTCATTTACTCCACATCTTAACGGTGAGCTATTATGCTTTCTTTGGTCGGAAGATAACAGCAAACAAGACTCCTACGACAAAGGCATAGCCTGCGAAGATGAACCAACATGCCTGCCAGTCACCAACAGTCAGTGTGTCCGAACCCACAACCTGCGGATGTGTATAAGCATTAACAATGGCTTGAGCAGCTAATGTACCCACTGTTGCACCCACACCATTGGTCATCAACATAAACAAACCTTGTGCTGAAGAGCGGAGTGCAGGCTCCGTACTATTATCAACGAACAGTGAACCCGATATATTAAAGAAGTCGAAGGCTACACCATATACTATCATTGAGAGTACAAACATCAAGATACCAGGGAAGCCAGGATTACCTACACCGAACAAGCCGAAGCGCAATACCCATGCAAACATTGCTATCAACATCACGTTCTTGATGCCATAATGACGCATGAAGAAGGGGATTAGGAGGATACAACAAGTCTCACTAACCTGCGAAAGACTAATCAGAATATTAGCATGCTGTACTCCAAAGGAATTAACAAACTCTGGTTGAGCTCCGAAACTAAAGAGGAATGGATTCGCAAAGCTATTCGTTATCTGAAGACTCACACCCAACAACATAGAGAAGATAAAGAAGATTGCCATCTTCTTCTCCTTGAATAAGGCGAAAGCACGTAATCCAAAGGCATCCACAAAACTCTTTTGTTCTGTGCCTTTACTTACCGCACACTTAGGTAAGGTGAATGTATAAAGGAAGAGAATGATGCTTACTACACCAGAGGTAATAAACTGGTTCTGGTTACTCTGAAAGCCTAAGATGTCGACTAACCACATGGTTAGGATAAAGCCAATCGTACCGAACACTCGGATCGGTGGGAAGGCTTTCACCGTGTCCATGCCCGCATTGCTCAAAGCACTGTATGCAACAGAGTTTGAGAGAGCCAATGTTGGCATATAAAAAGCAACCGAAAGCGAATAAAGAGTGAAGATAGTAGAGAACTCAGCATGCTCGCCAATACTCAAGCCGTAGCCTGCTGTGGCAAACATAAACAGACCTGCAAGCAGGTGACAGAAGCCCAACAGACGCTGAGCAGGTACCCAACGGTCGGCTACAATACCCATCACAGCAGGCATAAAGATTGACACCACACCCTGCATTGAGTAGAAATAGCCAATCTCAGGACCAATACCTATATTACCAAGATAGCGACCCATAGAGGTCAAATAAGCTCCCCACACTGCGAACTCCAAGAAGTTCATCAATGCTAAACGTACCTTCAAATTCATGCTATAAGCTATTATTTATGACCACAAAAGTAGTGATTTTATCAGAAACTGCCAAATGTGCTATTGTTTTTTACTATTGAAACGCCCCGTCAGTCCAGTTCAGTGTCTGTGGTTTTAGCATATCTTCGACTCGCTTTACATCTTTCTTTGATAGCAGAGGATAGGTCCAACTCACTGACAATGAGTTATTATCAGCTGACAGACGATACTCTTTCATACGAGGGAACAGCAAGGGCTTTAGGTCAGCAAAGTCTTCATCACTCATTGCGTCAGGCTTTACAATATTCTCTTTATAGGCCACAACGACCTTTTTAGGCTGCCATTGAAGATTATAAAAACTCAACTTACTCTCTGCGGCAGGTCCCATCCACGTCTGAGCCAATGCCAGTGTGTTATTATCCAACAACTTGATCTCCAATCGCATAGCCTTATTTGCCTTCACCAAAAGGTAGTCCTTCGTCATACGTTCAATCCTTACAGAGTCGCCAAAGGTGTTCAATACAGCTGGAACAGCCTTCATATCAATATAATCAGCCAGTTCTGTTCGCTGACTCTTACTGATATAAGGCATAATACTATCAGGCATTTCTATCCACACCTCACGTAGGCTTTGAGCAGAGACCCCTATCCAACAAGTAAGGAAACATATAACGATTAATGTCCTTTTCATATCGAAAAAACTCCTTTAATTCTGTTTTTAATATGATTATATCTTCTCATGAAAGACCCTGCAAAGGTACAAAAAAGAAAGAAGAAACGAATAAAAAGCCAAATCGTTTTGGTCATATCTACCTTTTCTTTTACCTTTGCCGATAGAAACCAAAGCTAAAGAAAGAAATATGAGATGTCGAAATTGTAACAATGAGGTTAACGAGAAGGATAAGAACTGTCCTTATTGTAACGCACCACTACATGAAGATAATAAAGAGAACAAGAACGATGAGCCTACCTTAGGGCGTGGTATGGTTACGTTTATCATCTTAGGTACGATCTTCCTTGTAGCTTTCGGCTTTTATTATTATAGTCAACACAAGAACGACCCAGAATATACACAGACGGCTATTGAGCCTGACTCTAACTTAGCCGACAATAATAAGGCTAAGTTCGACACCGTTGTTAAAGACACGACAGCCAACGACTCTACCAATAAACAGGAAGAGGAGCAAGCTGAGAAGGTGTTTAATAGTATTCGAAGAAGTAACCATTCAAGACGAAGAAGCAGTAGCAACAACGCTTCTTCAGGCAGTTCTAATGGACAGAGCAGCACCTCCGAGTCATCTTCAGGTGCTTCTTCAGACCCACAACCCATCGCCCCTGCAGCTTCTAAGCCGCGTGTAGAGTCAATTGAGACCGATTAATGAAGATTATCCGAACAAAGTATTTCCCTCCCAAGAATTATGATGCCATCAACATTCTTGGGCTTCTTTTTGTCCATCCTGGCGTTAGACTAACGAAAGAACTCATCAACCACGAGCGTATCCACACACGTCAGATGTTAGAGATGCTTATCCTACCTTTTTATATATGGTATGTCATCGAGTGGCTTATACGCTTATCCATGGCGGGCCGTGCCTATATGAACCTATCCTTTGAGCGTGAGGCTTACCAGAACATGAACAACCTTAACTATCTTAATCAGCGCCGCCCCTTTGCGTGGATAAAGTATTTGAAGAAGAAGTAATTGGTTATTTGGCTTATTGGGCCTATTGGCCTTATAGGGCTTATAGGCCCTATAAGCTCTATAAGAACTATTGGCCCAATTAGGCTTATTAGCCCTATTAGCCCTATAAGGCCAATAGGCCCTATAAGCCCAACAGCCCTTAATCAACCCCCATAACCTCTAACACATCCCCATCAACCCTAAATTTCACATCCTTCCCACCGAAAGGCATGCCATAGACACGTGCTGCATCATGCTGATACTGTGGGCGGGGATCCTGCGAGAGCACCTCCTTTAAAGCCTCAAGATCCTCTTTATCAAATTTCTTAGAATACTCCTCTGCAATAACGACTGATAGTTCTTTCCATGCTTTCTTATCAGTAAACCCGCCCCTTGCCTGTGGATGACTATCAACATAGGAGATATATGGTTTCACATCATATATAGGTGTACCGTCCATCAAATCAGCTCCGCTTACTTCAATGGCTCCGTCTGTTATACGCTTGATACGGACCGATGACAACCCAAGTCCATTAGGGCGAAAGGGCGAGCGCGTGGCAAACACCCCTAAACGTTCATTCCCTCCTAAGCGAGGCGGACGAACAGTTAGCTTACCATCATCGGTAGACTTATTCGCAGAAAAGCCCCAAATCAACCATAAATAGTCAAACTCCTCCAATCCACGCAGTGCCTCCTCACGTTGGTACTGCGGCTCAAAGACAATCTTACCGACAAGGTTGTCAGCCAGTCCACTCTGCCTTGGAATACCGAATTTCGACGTCAAGGGAGAACGGAAATAAGCGATAGGTTTAATTTCTTTCATACCGACAAAGATAATATTTTATGCTGAATTGGTACAAGATAAACGATTTTTATTTATCTTTGCAAGCAAATAATACTATCAACAATGGAAAATAAAGCGAATCAAAACATCGACCTTCCTGAGAATGCCTTTAGGGAGTTGAAAGATGGCGAAGAGTATAAACCAGTCATGTCGCCACAGGAGTCGTATCGTGAAGTAAGTCCTTGGTCTATCACATGGGGTATCCTTATGGCGGTCTTATTCTCTGCTGCCGCTGCATATCTTGGTTTGAAGGTAGGACAAGTGTTTGAGGCTGCTATCCCAATAGCCATCATCGCCATTGGTGTATCGTCTGCTACGAAGCGCAAGAATGCCTTAGGAGAGAACGTTATCATACAGAGCATCGGTGCATGCTCAGGTGCTGTCGTTGCGGGAGGTATCTTTGTTATGCCTGCCATCTACATGCTCGACCTACAAGCCGACTTCTTTAAGATTTTCATTGCAGCAGCCTTAGGCGGCGTATTGGGTATTCTCTTTTTGATTCCCTTCCGTAAGTACTTTGTAAAAGACCAGCATGGTAAGTATCCATTCCCCGAGGCCACGGCCACAACACAGGTTCTTGTGAGTGGCGAGAAGGGTGGAAGTCAGGCCAAGCCCCTCCTCCTTGCCGGTCTTGTAGGCGGTCTCTACGATTTCATTGTGGCCACCTTCGGTTGGTGGAATGAGAATGTAACGAGTCGTATGATAGGTTTTGGCGAGACGATAGCAGACAAGGCTAAACTCGTATTCAAGGTCAACACTGGCGCAGCAGTCCTCGGTCTTGGTTATATCATCGGTCTTAAATATGCCTTCATCATCTGTGTTGGTTCGTTGACGGTATGGTGGCTCATCGTACCAGGCATGGCACTCATCTTCCCAGACACTGTCCTTAACCAGTGGGACCCATCTATCACTACAGCCGTAGGACAGATGGCTCCAGAGGTTATCTTCAAGTCTTACGCTCGCTCAATCGGTATTGGCGGCATCGCTATGTCGGGTATTATCGGTATCGTAAAGTCATGGGGTATCATCAAAGGTGCCGTCGGTTTGGCCGCACGAGAGATGAAAGGGAAAGGTAGTGGACAGGACGAGGTACTCCGTACACAGCGTGACATCTCATTTAAGATTATTGCTTTCGGAAGTATTGCAACGCTCCTCATCACCTTCCTCTTCTTCTATTTTGGTGTGATGAACTTCAACTTATTGCATGCAGTAGTGGGTATTCTCCTCGTTACTATCATTGCTTTCCTCTTTACAACAGTGGCTGCTAATGCCATTGCAATCGTTGGAAGCAATCCTGTATCAGGTATGACGCTGATGACACTTATCCTTGCTTCTGTCGTCATGGTGGCTGTTGGACTGAAAGGGAACGCTGGTATGTTGGCCGCCTTACTGATGGGTGGCGTTGTATGTACGGCCCTCTCTATGGCAGGCTCGTTCATTACCGACTTAAAGATAGGCTATTGGCTTGGTACAACACCTAAGAAACAAGAGACATGGAAGTTCCTTGGCACAATTATCTCGGCTGCCACTGTGGCTGGTGTGATGATTGTCTTGGATAAGACCTACGGTTTCAACTCTGGTAAGTTGGCTGCTCCTCAAGCAAACGCAATGGCTGCTGTGATCAAGCCATTGATGAGTGGGCAGGGTGCACCTTGGGTTCTCTATGGCATCGGAGCAATTATTGCCCTCGTACTCGACCGCTGCAAAGTGCCAGCCTTAGCTTTTGCGCTGGGTATGTTCATACCTTTAGAGTTGAACATCCCGCTCTTAGTGGGCGGCGCAGTCAACTGGTACGTGACAACTCGCTCTAAGAACGAAGCTATCAACAAGGCACGTGGCGACAAGGGAACGCTCTTAGCATCAGGTTTCATCGCTGGTGGTGCATTGATGGGAGTTGTTTCTGCCCTACTGAAATTCGGTGGCATCGAGGTAGACTACTCTTCTTGGTGGGAGAATCACCTCTCCGAACTACTCTCCCTCGTGGCTTACGCTGCTTTAATTCTTTACTTTATCCTTGCTACCAAACTATCTAAGAAGGAGTTACCAGAGTAAAGATAGCACTTAATATTGGGTTATAACGCTCTCTGAAAGAGCCATATCAGCACATTGAAAGGTGTTGATACGGCTCTTTTTTATGCTTCGATTAGCCACACATGTAAGTTATCAGCAGAGTAAACAACCTTTCGTCGGTGATTTTTCTTCATGAACAAAAAGATTTACTTTCATGAAAAAAAATATTTCTTGTCGTGAAGAAAAATATTTTTTTTCATGAAAATAATTCAAGAAATATGGTTTGGTGATAGAATAAAGACTATTTTCTAACGCAAACAAAAGCCTTTGAAGCAACACAAAAAACAGTCATGTCGTATCTTTCACTTGTCCTTAAATATAATACTCAGCGGCATCCACGAGTCCAGAACGCATCGCATAGCGAATTGCTTCATGCACATTATTAACCCCTAACTTACGAAAGATGTTCTTTCTATGTGTGTTGACAGTATGAAAGGACGAGAAACGTTTCTCAGCAATCTCACGTGTTGTCTGTCCTAACGCAATCTCTTTTAGAATCTCGACCTCCGTCTTCGTCAAGTTGACAGACTCTTTTTCTTGTGTGAGCTTTGGTTCTAAAAGAATATTCGTAGCATGTTGACAGAGGAAACGCTGCCCACGGAGGACATAGTCAAGACACTGTTCTATCTCTATCATCTTCGCATCCTTCATAAGAACACTAATCCGACTACTCGCATTGACAAGGTTGCGAATGAAATCGGCACTTAACTCTTCGCTCCACAAGATGAGATGTGACAACGGGAAACGCTGTCCGATAATAAGGAGATCGGACTCGCTGGAGATGTCAAACAGCGTATAATCTAATATTACAATCGCTTCGGGACAGCCACTCAACAGCCGAATCAGTTCTGCCTTACTACCTGCTATATCACACGATATACCCTTCATCTTAGAAAGCACATAGACCATCCCAGCACGAGTGATGTCTTGATTGTCGGCGACGATAATATTCTGTATCATTCTTGTTTGTCTTTAATATCCATCCATCACGTGCAAAAGTAGGCAAAAAAGTCGATATTTTGAAAAAAAAATCGTAAGTTTGCAACATAATTTAAGTACATGACCTAAAATGAAGAAACTGCTTTTTCTCGTAGCTGGCTTGCTGATTGCAGCGGCTACGTATGCTCAAGTACAACGGCCAAAGCTGGTTGTTGGACTTGTTGTCGACCAGATGCGTTGGGATTACCTATACTATTACAACGATGAGTATGGTAATGACGGACTGAAAAGACTGCTCAACCAAGGTTTCTCCTTTGAGAACACACACATCAACTATGCGCCAACAGTGACGGCTATCGGCCACAGCTCGGTCTATACAGGCTCTATCCCAGCCTTTACAGGTATTGCTGGTAACTATTTCTATCAGAACGATAAGAGTGTTTACTGCTGTGAAGATAATACGGTGAAGAGCGTCGGCTCTGATAGTAAAGAGGGTCAGATGAGTCCTCGTCGTATGCTTACCTCTACGATTGGAGACGAACTTCAAGTGGCAACAGACTTCCGTTCAAAGGTGATTGGTGTAGCGCTGAAGGACCGTGCCTCCATCCTTCCTGCTGGTCATGCAGCCGATGCGGCTTACTGGTGGGACACCTCAGCAGGCCATTTCGTGTCATCTACCTTCTATATGGACAAACTTCCACAGTGGGTAGAGGACTTTAATGCAAAGAACCACACGGCTCCTAATTTCGATATCAAGGGTTCGACTCAGGGTGTTACGATGACTTTCAAGATGGCAGAGGCTGCATTGAAGAATGAAAAACTTGGTAAAGGGAAGGAGACAGACATGCTTACAATAAGCGTATCGTCAACCGACATCATCGGACATCGCTTCTCTACACGTGGAAAAGAGAACCATGATGTCTACATGCAATTGGATAAAGACTTAGCATGGTTCCTTAAGGTGCTTGATAAAGAGGTAGGTGAAGGCAACTATCTCCTCTTCCTTACAGCCGACCACGGTGCTGCCCACAACTATAACTATATGCGTGAGCACCGTATTCCAGCTGGTGGATGGGATTATAAGCAGACCGTAAAAGACCTCAACGACCATCTTCAAGGGAAATTTGGTGTAAGTCCTGTCATGGGTGAGGATAACTATCAGTTCTATCTGAACGACTCACTCATTACTGCCGCAGGCCGTAAGAAGCAGGATATCATCGATGAGTCAGTAGAATGGTTGAAGCAAGATCCACAGTTCCTTTACGTCTTTGACGAAGAGAAGATTAGTGAGACTACAATGCCTGACGCCATTAAGGAACGCATGCAGAACGGCTATTTCCGTGGCCGTTCAGGTGAGATAGGTGTCGTGACTCGTCCTCAGTTCTTTGGAGGTAAGGACAGACCAGACTTCCGTGGGACCCAACATGGACAACCATTCCCATACGACACGCACATTCCTTTCCTCCTCTTTGGATGGAACGTGAAGCATGGTGCAACCAACGTCGATACACATATCGTTGATATAGCACCTACCGTATGTGCTATGCTACATATCCAAATGCCAAATGGATGCGTTGGTAAGGCAAGAAATCAATTCTAAATAAAAACTACTTTACGCCATCTGGTATCTTTGACAGTACCTTAGAAGGGACATTAAAGATGCCAAATGGACTCTATGTTATGCACATTGCAATCGCAGGAAACATTGGTAGCGGTAAGACTACACTCACAACAATGCTCGCCAAACGCTATGGCTGGAAGCCAAGGTTTGAGTCGGTAGATTATAACCCCTACTTAGAAGACTATTATAAAGACATTAAACGCTGGTCGTTCCCTATGGAAGTGTTTTTCTTAAAGGAGCGTTTTAAGGACTTACTTGAGATTAGCAGGAGTGAAGAGTCAGTGGTACAGGACCGCTCTATCTATGAGGGTGTCTACGTCTTTACGGAGAACAACTATGCCATGGGTAATCTTGACAACCGTGACTACGAGACTTATATGGAGCTATTCGAGGACATGACGGATGCTGTTCGGTTCCCCGACCTCATGATTTATCTTCGTTCATCGGTCAGCCACCTCGTTTCTAACATTGAGAAACGTGGACGGGAGTACGAGCAGAGGATGCCTTTGGACTATCTCGAGAACCTCAACAAACGGTATGAGGAGTTTATCAAAGAGAAATATAAGGGTCGTGTTCTGACGATTGATGTCGACCATCTCGACTATCAACACCGCCCGAAAGACTTTGGTTTCATTACTGACAAGATTGACAGAGAGCTTTTCGGACTTTTCTAAACACTGTCAAGAAGTATCTAACCTCCTGCTGCACGATGGTTTGCAAAGGATAAAGAGGAATAAACAAACTGACAATCAAAAACGAAATAAAAAGCCTATAACATTGATAGCTACCACCTTTCTTATAAGTGATAGCCATGTGATAGGCCATAAGATATAACATATTATGCACATAGCAATCGCAGGAAACATCGGAGCAGGTAAGACTACACTCACCAAAATGCTCGCGAAACGTTACGGATGGAAAGCTCACTTTGAGCCAGTTGACAATAATCCGTACTTAGAAGACTATTATAACGACATGACACGGTGGTCGTTTAATTTACAAATCTATTTCCTCAACAAGCGTTTTCGTGATGTTGTAGAGATTTCGCAATCAAAGGATACGATTATCCAAGACCGTACTATCTTCGAGGATGCACGTATCTTCGCCCCAAACCTCTATGATATGGGACTCATGTCAGAGCGTGACTTCAATAATTACACCGACCTCTTCGACCTAATGCTATCCTTGGTAAAGTTGCCAGACTTGATGATCTACATCCGATGCTCTATCCCTCGCCTCATTGATCACATCCAACAACGTGGGCGAGACTACGAACAAACAATGCGTATAGACTATCTTCGTGGACTTAACGAGCGTTATGAAGAGTGGATTAAGACCTACAAAGGACATCTGATGATTGTAGATGGTGACACAACAGACTTTCAAGACAACCCACAAGACTTCAAACGTGTCACCGACATGATTGATGACCGACTCTTTGGCTTATTCCCTATGGAATAAGAGGAATTGTCTCTCTTTGGCATAATATTTGTTCTGTAAAAGTTACAAAAGTATTAATCAAGCCCTTCTTTGCCGTTAATTAACACGCAGAGGGCATCATACAGTATATTAAAATGGAGAAAGTAAAAACCCTGATAATAGGTAGTGGCCCTGCAGGATACACCGCAGCAATCTACGCTGGACGTGCTAATCTGCAGCCAGTACTCTATTCTGGTCTTCAACCAGGTGGTCAGTTAACCACAACAACGATAGTAGAAAACTTCCCAGGCTTCCATGAAGGAATCGATGCAAACCAACTTATGACGGAGATGAGACAGCAGGCTGAGGTCTATGGTGCCGACCTTCGTGATGGTTCTATCGTCAAAGCCGACCTTAGTTGTCGTCCTTTCCACCTCGAAGACGAGCGTGGCAACCAGATTGAAGCAGAGACTGTAATCATCGCAACAGGTGCCAGTGCAAAGTACTTGGGCCTGCCTGATGAGGAGAAATACCGTGGTCAGGGTGTCAGTGCATGTGCTACTTGCGACGGATTCTTCTATCGCAAGCGTGTTGTAGCAGTCGTTGGTGGTGGTGACACAGCCTGCGAAGAGGCGATGTACCTCTCTGGCTTGGCAAAGAAGGTGTATATGATTGTGCGCAAGCCATACCTCCGTGCTGCAGAAATCATGCGTAAGCGTGTGACAGAGAAAGACAACATTGAGATACTCTACAATACTAATACAGTCGGTCTCTTTGGTGAGAACGGTGTCGAAGGGACTCATCTTGTTCGTTTCAAGGGCGAGGAGAACGAGGAGAACTTTGATGTTGCTATTGACGGATTCTTCTTGGCTATCGGTCATACTCCTAATACTGACCTCTTCAAAGGACAGTTGGATATGGACGAACATGGCTTTATCATCACTCAACCAAAGTCAACCGCAACGAGCATTGAGGGTGTCTTTGCAGCAGGTGACGTGGCCGACCCAACCTATCGTCAAGGCGTTGTAGCAGCAGGAACAGGTGCTATGGCTGCCATTGAGGTAGACCGTTTCTTACAGAAGCAGTAATCAACACTAAAATATAGAAGGGTGTTTCAGAATCCAATAGATAGGATTTTGATACCCCCTTTGTAATTTCCTGCTTTCCTAACAAAACTCTTCATAACACTACAAACTATGCGTAACATATTATCCATACTGTGCACACTAATCCTTCCGACCATGGTTGAAGCCGCTACCTGTGGCCTACTGATGGCAGGGACAGTGGCTTGCACCAATAAGACAAAGACAGCTATGACACAAACTGACTCTATCATCGCTCCTAAGACGAAGTTCACTCGTCCCAACGATGCCACCCTTAGAAAGATGCTTACACCTGAACAGTATGCTGTAACACAGCAGGCTGCCACCGAACGACCTTTCACCAACGAGTATGACCATGAGTTCAGAGAGGGTATCTATGTAGATGTCACAACGGGAGAACCACTTTTCTCTTCTACAGATAAGTTCGATTCTGGCTGCGGATGGCCTGCCTTCTCTAAGCCAATCGATATGAAAGTCGTTACAAATCATACTGATACATCACATGGAATGATACGTACAGAGGTGAGGAGTAAGACTGGTAAGGCACATCTCGGACACGTCTTCGATGACGGACCAGCAGCGACAGGAGGAAAGAGATATTGTATCAACAGTGCTTCGTTGCGCTTCATCCCACTTAAAGAGATGAAGGCTAAGGGCTACGGAGCCTATATAAACTTAGTAAGACCAATGAAAGAAATATATGTAGCAGGTGGTTGCTTCTGGGGAACAGAGCACTATCTCAAACAGATAGAAGGCGTTACAGCTACCGAAGTGGGCTATGCCAATGGTATTATCAAGAACCCAACGTATGAGGAGGTATGCACAGATAAGACACAGTTTGCCGAGGCTGTGCACATTACCTACGACCCTAAGGTTATCAGCTTGGAGTTCTTACTGGGCTTATACTTTAAGTCTATCGACCCAACAAGCGTAAACAAGCAGGGTAATGACCGTGGTAGTCAGTATAGAACAGGCGTTTATTACACCGACCCAGCCGACCTCCCCACTATCAAGAAGGTGTTTGAAGAGGAGCAGAAGCAGATTAATGGTAAGATAGCCATTGAGGTTAAACCCCTTAAAAACTTCTATACTGCAGAAGAATACCACCAAGACTATCTTGATAAAAACCCCACTGGCTATTGCCATCTACCTGCTGCTCTCTTTGAGTATGCCCGCAAAGCCAAGATGAAGAAATAAGTATATGCTCTGACAGAACTATCAGCTCTCTGTCAGAGCATCTTTTATTGATAACGATTTGATAAGCTTAAGCGAAAAAGTCTACCTTATAGAATACGCTTAGAAACAGCTCTTACCTTGTCTCTCAACGACCTTTAGTAATGGTGTTAAGCCGCTGCACGAATTGTGTTAACCCTTCATACAATTTGCGTTAACCCTCTGCACAACTTGTGTTAATCCTCCTCACGAGTATATAAGAGGACAAGGCGGAATCCTTATAAGTATCGTTTGCATTTTAAGATACGGATGACAAGCTCATATATAGATGTAGCTTATCAGCCAATAAAGGCTTTTATTGAATACGAGCAACACGTATTCCGAGGTTAGCAGGACGAGCCTTCATATAGTTATAAAGCGTCTCTAAGGGGTCAACCACCCTATTTCCGTTCTTCTTAAGATTAGAGGCATTCATGAGGTGGAGGCCATCCTTGTGCCATATAGCAAATCCAAGATGTGTTGTATCGAGCTCTCGTTTACTCGTGACAATCGCAAGGATGTCACCATCACGAACTATCTCACGCAGGAGCTTACTGTTATTGAGTAGGCTCTTAGGGATATAACGGACACTTGTACCATTGGTTGCATCTTCTAACTTCTTAAGTTCTGCAACACGCTCAGGGCTGTTCCTCAACATATCATACAGTCTTGCATTCTGGCTCATATAGTTGATTTTCAACGTCTGAACAGCTGTGAAAGGTGGAACTGGGCTATCTATCTCTTTCACAAAACCCATGCGCTCGTTATCTTCCAACCACCAATGGAAATAGTGTAGACGGTTTACATAACTCATCTTACCGCCTCGATAGCGCACTTGTTCTAACTGATGTACATAGTTCGCAAAGCCAGTTTCGCCCCTTTTCGCACAAAGCGCAAGGGCGGTAACAGCCTCAACGTATGTCGTACAGTCTAATCCATGAAGATTAATAACCAGCTTTTCATCCTCATTCTTATCTAAGGTGTGCGCTACGTATGGCACCCCTATAAACTTTCGTGCAATCTTAATAACAAGCTCTTCGTTGGAGAGTTGCTGTCGTTGTGGCGCAAACTCTCGCAACAACTGACAAACCAGTGCACTGTCACTCTTCGTATAACGGTCAATATATGACGGTAGGGTGTTAGCCTGTCCGGTAGTAGCTACGCTTGTGACAGCCGCTCTCTCCTGTCGAGCCATCACTGTAGTATCTGCTACTCCATGCCCCTTTCCTTTCTGTTCAGGCTTCGCACCACAAGCTGAGAAAGCAAAGAGCGCCGTTAAGATAAGCAAGTATTTTAGTGTCATAACAATCTTTTCTAATGATAACCACAAACTATTATTAGGTAACAAACAACCTAATATTATAAAGAATTACGTTCCCTTCTTCCTTCCAAAGTTAAATCCAGCATAGACATTAATACTACCAAAGAAGTTATTAGTAGAGAAGTTGCTCCGTCGATAGTTATAAGCATGAAGGATAGTACTCATCCCTGCATACCATCTGCTATTGTTCCATACCACACCAAAGCGTCCGATGCCATCGATATTGATATTATTAAACTTAAAGTCACTGATAGAGAAGCTTCGATGAGTTACGTCTCCCGAACTACGTTTGTATGCCAGTGCTAAGGAGACAGAGCCTGCCAAGACCCAGTTACGGGCAAAAACCCAGTTATAAGCATAGCCACCACTAACAGAGACATCCGTGTACTTCACCTCACTGAACATCAGTGTACTATCAATCGGACTACTTGAGACACGATTGCCAAGTCGTTCTTTGATGACATCATTTAGTTCGTTCCAATCGACAGTTAGGGTATGCTGTGTATAACCAATGCCCAACAAAGGACTACCAGCAGAGCGACGTTGTATCGTACTCTGGCTGAATGCGGCCGGATAAGAGAACCGACGATGATTAAAGATATAATAAAGATTGAAGCCTTTAATGGTCGACGTCAGTCCACCAAAGTTCGTTCCACGTATTGGTTCAGTGTCTATATTCTTCCCAAGATACAATTGTCTGATTTTATAATCATTACCCGTTTTACGATAATAGATATCCAGTCCGAGCATTGAACTATATAAACTTAAATCATATTCTTGCCGAGGATTGTTATTCCTATGCCAGAAGTCCAAGTGTTTTATGTCCAGTGTGTAACCCAGAAATATCCATCGCCAACCGAAGTAAGGCCCTATACGCACCGTAGCCTCAGGTGCGAAGGTTATGCTTTGTTCGCTTGAACTACTCAAGCGGTACACCTCGTACGTGTTAGTATTCTGTATCATAAAGGCGAAGTTATACTTCTGAGGCTCAATATATGACGTATCAATCTCGTTGAAACGCTGTAGAAAGCTACCGCCCTTAGCAGCTTTTTCTTTCGACAAGACTGATGGCTCTGTTCTACGCATCCATCGCACAGTGTCTGTAGGCTGCTTAATAGGGAGTCTCTCTTCACTGTCCTTTCCCACAATAACACTATCGGTAATAACCGTAGAGGACAGCGCATACGTCTTTGTTCCTCCCAATAACAATAGGAGAAGACATAGAAACAGGTAGTCGTTGATAGTTAGCTTCATGTGATTAATTAAATAGAAACAAACGCCCAGAGGGCTTTCTTTTATATTTTACCAAGTATGCGGTCCATCACCCAATTAGTAGGTGTTGCGCTGATGCTCGTACAATCGCAGGCACCATAGCCTTGCATATCCTCGATAACAGACTTAATAATAGGGAGTTGGACGTAAGGAGGATTAGGAACCTCTATGTGTCTATCGCCCTGACTGGTGCAAAGACGAATAGGAGCATACGTATAGACAGAGAATGAAAGGCGTCCTTTCGACCCATAAACCTCGATACGATCTTCTCGTGCACTCTCATGAGCAGCAAAGCACCAAGCACCACTACCGGTCAAGCCTGTCTCGAATCGATACACAGCATTGACTGTATCTTCAAGGGAATAAAGCCCTGCTCGATTCGCCGTGTAGCCATGTGCTTTAACAATAACGCCAAACATATTCTGAAGTAGGTCGAGTTGGTGAGGCGCAAGGTCGTAGAAATAGCCACCACCAGAGATATGCGACTGTAGTCGCCACGGCAGTTGCTCATTCTGCTTATAGTCTAAGTCACGCGGAGGGACAGCAAAACGCACCTGTACAGTAAGTATCTTACCCAATTCACCACTATCCACAATCTCTTTAACCTTCTTAAAATAAGGTAGGTAACGACGGTAATAAGCAACAAAGCACGGTATTCCCGTCTGTTCAGACACACGGTTAATACGTACGCAATCTTCGTAAGATGCGGCCAAAGGCTTCTCTATATAACAAGGTTTTCCAGCCCGCATTGCCATAATAGCAAAGGTAGCGTGGGCAGAAGGAGGTGTAGCGATATAGATGGCATTAACGTCAGGGTCGTCTACCAACGCTTGTGCATCTGTGTACCATTTACGGATACCCTGCCGTTCAGCATACGAACGGGCCTTCATCTCACTACGGCTAAATACGGCCACGACATGCGACCCCATCACCTCATTAAAGGCTGGTCCTGATTTCTTCTCAGTCACTTCACCACATCCAATAAATCCCCAGTTTATTTGTTTCATTTGTCCTTTGTTTTCTATATCCAACATCAAGAATACAAAAGATGAGTATCCCTTTTACCGTACACCGCTCTTTTATTTCTGCAAAAATACGAAAAAACTATCAACTGACCATTCTTAGCTATTAACTTTTTAGTATCTTTGCAGAAAAGCTGTTTATAACACATACACATCATTAATATGATTATCAAGAATTCAGAATTCACTATATCTTCACCGTCATTGGCTAAGTGTCCTGAGGATTCAAAGGCAGAATATGCTTTTATTGGGCGTTCTAACGTGGGCAAATCAAGCCTCATCAATATGCTTTGCAACCATAAGGGATTAGCTAAGACATCAGCTAAACCCGGTAAAACCTTGCTTATCAACCATTTTATCATTAATAACGAGTGGTACTTAGTAGACCTCCCTGGCTACGGTTATGCCAAGAGTTCAAAGACAGTAAGGAACAAGTTAGAGCAGATGATAGCCCAGTATATCCTCCAACGCAAGCAGTTAGTGAACGTATTTGTGCTGATTGACATACGCCATGAGCAACAGAAGATTGACCGTGAGTTCGTCGATTGGCTCGGAGAGAGTAATGTTCCTTTCTCTATTATCTTCACAAAAGCAGACAAGCTATCGCCTGCGAAGGCTAAATCAAATGCTCTGCTATGGATGAAGAAGCTACAAGACAGATGGGAGGAACTACCCCCCTATTTCATTACGTCAGCTGAGAACAAGACTGGAAAGGAAGAAGTGTTAGACTATATAGACCGAATTAACAAGACATTAGAATAGAACTCATGGCACAGATACCCTATCTTGATGTCCAAAACCTAACGAAGAGTTTCGGAGCACAGGTTCTTTTTAAGGATATTTCATTCTCTATAGCAGAAGGACAGCACATTGGTCTCGTAGCTCAAAACGGCACTGGAAAGTCTACCCTACTCTCTATTCTTACTGGAAAAGAAGGTTATGACAGCGGATCTATCATCTATCGCAATGACTTACGTGTGGGGATGTTAGAACAAAGTCCGCATTTCGACCCAGAGGAGAGTGTGTTAGACGCCTGTTTCAACCATGAAGGCAACCCAGAAAGACTCTTAAAGGCAAAGCAGATACTCACGATGTTGAAGCTCTACGACTTAGACCAACCCATGGGACAACTAAGTGGTGGACAACAGAAGCGTGTTGCCTTGGCAAATGTCCTTATACTCGAACCAGACTTCCTCATACTTGACGAGCCTACTAACCACCTCGACTTAGAGATGATTGAATGGTTAGAAGGCTATCTATCTCGTGGTAATAAGACTATCTTCATGGTGACCCACGACCGTTATTTCCTTGATAATGTGTGTAACACGATATTAGAGTTAGACAACAACACCATCTACACCTATCGCGGTAATTACTCTTATTACTTAGAGAAACGTCAGGAAAGAATTGACAACACCCGTGCTGAGATTGCACGTGCAAACAATCTCTACCGGACGGAGTTAGAGTGGATGCGCCGTATGCCACAGGCTCGTGGCCATAAAGCACGCTATCGTGAAGAGGCTTTCTATGAGTTAGAAGCAAAGGCAAAGCAGCGCATTGAGGAAAGACAGGTGCGTCTGAAATCGTCAAGCGTATATATAGGTAGTAAGATATTCGAGTGCCAATACGTTTCAAAAAGGTTTGATGAGAAAGTCATTCTGAATGAGTTTTACTACAACTTCTCACGCTTTGAGAAGATGGGCATCGTCGGAAACAATGGCACGGGAAAGTCTACTTTCGTCAAGATGTTGCTCGGCGACGTCACTCCCGACAGTGGAAAGTTTGACATAGGAGAGACTGTTCGCTTCGGATACTTCTCCCAAGAGGGATTAAAGTTTCGTGAGGATCAGAAGGTTATCGACATCATCACGGATATAGCAGACTATATCGACCTTGGTGGAGGGAAGCACATGACGGCCTCCCAGTTCCTCAACTATTTCCTCTTCTCACCTGAACAACAACACAACTATGTGTATAAGCTGTCGGGAGGAGAGAAGCGCAAGCTCTATCTCTGTACTGTCTTAATGAAGAACCCTAACTTCTTAGTACTCGACGAGCCTACCAACGACTTGGATATTCAGACCTTACAAATCCTTGAAGAGTACTTACAAGACTTCCCCGGCTGTGTTATCGTGGTCTCTCACGACCGCTATTTTATGGACAAGGTTGTAGACCATCTCTTAGTGTTCAAAGGTGATGGTGAGATACAAGACTTCCCTGGAAACTACACGCAATACCGTGATTACCAGAAGATGAAGTCTAAGGAAGAGGAACAGCAGAAACCTGCCAAGAGTAGCAACACCAGCGGTAACGATGCGAAGAAGGATTATCGTAACAACCAGAAGCGTAAGTTGTCCTTCAAAGAGAAGCGTGAATACGAACAGCTTACAGATAAGATTGCACAATTAGAAGAGGAGAAACAACAGCTTGAAGAGGAACTATGCTCTGGCAATCTGTCGGTGGATGAACTGACAGAAAAGAGTAAACGGCTCCCTATCTTGAAGGAGGAATTAGACGAATTAGAGCTCCGCTGGTTGGAATTAGCCGAACTTGCTTAACGCATATAGCCCAGCCCTATCAGGCTACACTCCTCTCTGTCAAAGCGTTAACATCATCCGTTCCACTCAAGACATACGTATGAGCGCATCTTCAAAAGTAAGTTTGCAAAGCGTCACCATCGGGACTTTCCACACATAAAAAGGAGTTCCCCTAAACACTTTTAGGGTTATTCCACGAGGAGAACGACATCTTCCTATTATCTTTGCAGCATAACAACTAAGATAACAACCAATAAAAAGAATGATTATGAAAACCAATTACTTCTATCGCCAACTATGTTTAAGTTGCATAGTCCTCATGGCTACCTTCGCACTCGGTGCTTCTGCACAGTCTTCACGTCAGATACGTCCTTACTCATTCAATAAGAAAGGGGTGTTTTATGGTCGTCAACCTGTGATGGGAATAGACCCACGCACCTTCGTTGATCTTGGTTATGGGTATGCGAAAGATAGGTATAACGTCTATTTTGAAGGGCAGATTTTACCTTTTGTCGACCCACTGACGTTCCGCCTAAAAGTACCTGGTAGAGTCTACCCAGGCGACTATCCCGTTAATCCTAACGATGATTACGACCCCTACTACACCGAAGGCTACATTGTAACGTCTAATGCTGTCCTCTACAATGGGGAGAAGATTAGCGACAGCCCAAGCAGCTTCAAGGACTTAGGATGGGGTTATGGAAAGGACGCCTTCGATGTCTATTATATGGGTAAAAAGGTGAATGGCGCCAGCACTACCAGCTTCAAAGTACTCAAAGATGGCTATGCTGAGGACGCTTTCGACACCTATTATCGTGGAAGAGTAGTAAAATAAATATACTTATGATAGAACAGATACTTGCTTATAACAAAAGGTTTGTAGCCGTAAAAGGCTACGAACCTTTTATTACCTCTGGTCAACCAGACATGAAGTTGGCCATTGTTAGTTGCATGGATACCCGCCTTACCAAGCTACTCCCTAATGCGCTCGGGCTAAGGAATGGTGATGCAAAGATTATCAAGGTTGCTGGCGGAACCATTCTCACGCCATACGACGCTGTTATTCGTTCACTCCTTGTTGCTATCTACGAGTTGGGTTGCCAAGAGATTATGATTATCCATCACTCTGGCTGTGGTGCTTGCCACATGGATGCGACCCATTTCCTCCATCTGATGCACGACCGTGGCATAACAGACGAGGCTATTCAAGAGGCAAACAAGCATGTTAATCTCAACGAATACTTAGACGGCTTCCATGATACGGAGGCGAGTGTGCGACGTACGGTAGCTACTGTTCAACAGCATCCACTCATCCCGAAAGATATTGTCGTACGTGGTTTCATCATCGACTCACGTACAGGAGAGCTGACACCTGTCGAATAGCTTGCTGCACAGATAATGTAATGTTGTGGGCTGACAGTCATTGGGTGCGTTCGTCCCACTTATGGATAGCTACCCTACCCACCCTATTCCGTTCATGCTCTGACAACATACAGCCTCTTTACACACGCCTCTCTGCTGTACTGCTAAGCCTGACACAGGTATAAGAACAGGGTAAGTAATAGGCTTCAACTGACGTTCCAAAGGATGTTTCAAACATCCCACTTCATTCGTTGGGTCAATCAGTAGACTTGCGAAAAATCATTACATAGCATCAAGCTAAACACCTTCAAAATAGGAGTATAACATCTCATACCTCCAAGCTTATAACCCACAACATATCAACGCATTACAGACAGCGTTGAAGAAGACGCCCTTCTTGCCTCAAGAAGGGCGTTTTCAATGTGCAAGAAGGGCATGTTCTTGAAGCAAGAAAGGCATCTTCTTGAACGTAGAAGGGCGTGTGTTTGGTTCGAGAGGAGCGAAAAATGTTGACATGGAAGGTGAAAAAAGACCTCTTCCCCAGCCCCAGTGACCCCTCCCCCAGCCCCTCCCCGAAAGGGAGGGGAGCGCCTAACGGGACAAAGTTTGCCGTGATTTTATCGGTTATGAGTAAAGGAAAACGGACTTGTCACAGCCTTTAACGCTCGCAACACAAGCCATCAACACCTAACACTCATCACCTAACACCCAACACGTAACACCTAACACCCTGCAACGCAAGCCATCAACACCCAACACTTAACACCAAACACCCTGCAACAAGCACCTTCTTACTTACTAAGCTTAAACTTGATTGGTAGCGTGTAATAAACAGCTACTGGTCTACCATCTTGCTTACCAGGGATCCACTTAGGCATAACAGAGACGATGCGCATGGCCTCTTTGTCAAGAGATGGGGAAGCACCGCGTATAATCTCAGCCTGTCTAACCCTACCATCAGCCTCAACAACGAACTTTATCATAACTGTTCCTTGCTGATGCTTCTGGCTTGCTTCTGCCGGATACTTGATATTCTGCGCCAACCACTGGAAGAGATTACCATTAAACTTTGGCATCTCTGATACCACAATATAGACTTTCTGATCGTTATCTGGGCTCTTTTGCTTCTGTAAAACACTTACTGGAGCAACCTTATTGTCCACAGTAACGTTTGTTACACTGCGTGCAATAGAGTCAATATTACTTACTATAAGTAACATGACAATCATTGGTACGTAAAGTACATACTTAACACGCATACTGTTGTTTGTCTTCTTCTTGTTCATCATTTTAATTCTTTTTTTAATTGGTAAAACATTGAAATTATTTGAAATCGTAGCTACATTCTTCCTATATGTTAGTCCGAGCAGATGGTACTGATACTCCTTATTATCCACACCATTGTCTAACACGCTCCTATCAGCAAGGTATTCGAGATTTAATCGCACCTCACGTTTCAGCAACCAGACGAAAGGATTAAACCAAAAGAGCATACAAAACAGTTCTGCACAGAGTATGTCTATGGAATGAAACTGCCTGCAATGGGTCAGTTCGTGCGTCATAATCTCGTCTGTCTCAGCCTTTGAGTGCCGTTCAAGATGGATGAATATCCAATTAAAGAAGGAGAATGGCCCCTCATCATTGCGTAACAAGTAAACCTCAACACCATCAATATAAATAGTTTTACACCTGTTCTTCAACCTTATAATAGACGCAATCTGCCATAAAAGACGCAAGAACAACATGCACACAACTATTCCATAAACAGCCCAAGCAAACTGTTCCCAATTGAAGAAGCCACCACCCTCTGATGTGACTGACACAACTGGCAGAACAACAGTAGCGTATTCGTTAGTGATGGAAACCATCTTGTCATTGCCACTTAGCCATGAAGAGAAATCTATCAGAGGCAGACATAACGCTATAAGAAAGCTGCTGTTAAGGACATGTCTGCGCCATGAAAGAAAGGTGTCAGTCGAGAACATCAACTTATAAAACGCATAGAACAGCGCAAGAGCCATGTTGACTTTTAATAAATAGATTGCCATAATTGTCAATATTTTAGGTGATTGCTATACGAGGATAAAGGGGACTACGGTCTTAAACTATTCTTCCTTCCCTCTTTCTATCTCATCGATAATATCCTTCAAGTCGTCAGGAGAAATCTTATCCTCCTTTGCAAAGAATGAACGCAAGTTCAACATAGAACTGCAATCCCAAGTGCTGGTGTAGCTTAATAATCTATACCTGAAAACACCGAGGGGTTTGGGGGCGAGAAGCCCCCATGAGAAGAAAATCAACAAGCAATGCATAAAAATAAGAAAGGGAGACCTCTGTCTCCCAAAGATTAATTAATTTTGCATTGCAATGTACAAACAATTAACCTCGGAGCAAAGGTACACAATTTCTGTGCTACTCCAAAATAGAACGAAACAAAAAGATATTGCCAAGGCGATAAATGTAAGTGCAAGTACAGTGTCTCGTGAAATAAGACGTAATAGCGGAGTCCGAAGACACTATAATTGGGAAACTGCCCAAGCAAATGCAGTACAAACAAGGCGCAG
>NZ_JH114146.1:192010-201505 GCF_000224595.1 Prevotella sp. C561
TAGTACAAACATAGTTGTTTATGAGAAACTAAAGAGGGGAAAAATGCCAAAGAACTGGCACGAACTGTAATACACTTACTATCTCCTTTCAAAGACCATATCAAGTCTATTACAACTGACAATGGTACAGAATTCGCTTGTCATGAAATGATAGCCAAAAGCCTTGGTGTTACCATATATTTTGCTGACCCATACGCTTCATGGCAGAAAGGCGCTATAGAAAATGCTAACGGACTAATTAGGCAATACGTGCCAAAAAAAGAAACCTTTGAGCATATCAGCCAGCAACAAATAACTAAGTATTCAAAGAAAATTAACATGAGGCCAAGAAAGAAATTAGATTTTAAAACACCACAGGACTGCTTTTACGAACTAATTAAGTAAATTTGCACTTGCTTGTTGAATTCACGGAAACCATCTCTCGAAAGGAATTCTTAAAATACTTATCAACAAAACTGTGCATGAAGTCAGACTTATAATCCGACTGTTTTATCTTCGCTATAAAATGGTAGGTCAGCCCCTGTTGTTCGGCACTCACATATCCTTTACGCTTCAGATTGTTCATGATGGAAGCCACAGTAGTATAGGGAGGCTTCGGCTCTTGCAGCTGTGTCAACACCTCTTTGATTGTGCAACAACCCAACCGCCATACCTGCAACATCACGTCTTCTTCTTGTTTAGTTAGTTTCTCCATATCCACTCAACGCTTGTTTTATGTCGCAAAGCTACGAAACATTCGTAAAAAACACAACTTATTAGCGTTAAGAAAACCTAATACTTGCATTTTATTAATTGTTTATCAATCTAATACGAATATTTAGTAACAAGACAAAGACAAATATCTCATCTTCATTAAGGTGCTTTTCACCTACAAAACTGATATTTTTCAGGCTTCGAAAAGAGACACGCATGAATAGCTGGTTGCGTCTGTCTTTTCAGTAGAATGCCAATAAGGTAATTTCATAAAAACCCAATTTGCTGTCACTGCTGTCACACATTACGATTATCTAACACACTCACCTATAACAAGTTACACGAAGTGTTAAATATGACAGCAACGTAAAATAAAAAATAATTAGTAATAATGTACCATCTATTCCACCGTATTTTCGTTGGTTTATCATCCACGACTTTCGCAAGAACCATGCCCTTAAAGTACAGGCGTAGTGTTGCACTATCACGCTAAACAAGTGTTTTTATTCATAATCTTTTGCCTGTATGCACGTAAAAGCGTACTTTTGTAGTTACGAATAAAGAACCAAACAGAAATGACAAAATATCTATACACATTCTTAGCACTAACCGTCTTGATGCTTGCAGGATGTAACAAAGCAAAAGAAGAGCCTCAAAAAGAGGTTTATCACAACGTAAGGACGATTCCTACCGAAATAGTTGACAAAGGCAACCAAGCCGTACAAAATGCCAACAAAAGGGATGCAGGCTTCGTTAGTAACCGTGTGAACGAGGTGACACTCACCAGCTCTTGCTTCGGAGCAGTTAATGCGAACAACCTCGACTTACTCCCTCGTCCTAATGAGACAAGCCGCAAAGACTCAACTGTCATCGACCAACTAAATCAAGGAGAGGTATTCCTCTTACAACCTGGAACCAAAGGTATTATGCTGACCGATGCTGGTTCAAAACTATTAGTACGCTTCCAGATGGGCGAATTATGGATATGGAAGTCGGCTGTAAAATAAGTTCAGCAGTGTTAGCTACTATCAACATAGTTCCCTTAACACTTTGCATCATTAAGAAAATCATACTAATAAATTTACTTTTAGCCTAAAATATCAATAACAAATCACATTATCAAAATATGAGAAGAAACCTTTTTCTTGTTTTTCTTTTACTGACATTCGTCGTTAATGGGCATGCTTTCATTGTGCAAAACCCTGTCGACTACGTAAATCCTTTAGTTGGATCGGCCTCAAAGTCAGAGCTTTCAACAGGCAACACCTATCCTGCCATCGCCTTACCATGGGGTATGAACTTCTGGACACCACAGACAGGAAAGATGGGAGATGGGTGGACTTACACCTACGGAGCCGATAAGATACGTGGTATCAAGCAGACTCACCAACCCAGTCCATGGATTAATGACTACGGACAGTTCGCTGTCATGCCTGTTGTGGGTAAAAAGGTGTTTGACGAGGAAGGACGTGCAAGCTGGTTCTCCCACAAGGCAGAGACAGCAACACCCTATTATTATAAGGTATATCTGGCTGACCATGATGTCACAGCAGAGATTAGTCCTACCTGTCGGGCTGCTTCTATGCGCATCACCTATCCACAGACAGAAGCGGCCTACTTTGTTGTTGACGCCTTTGACAAGGGTTCTTCTGTGACGATTATGCCTGATAAGCGTACGATCGTGGGCTATACAACAAAGAATAGTGGAGGTGTACCAAATGGTTTCAAGAACTATTTTGTACTTCGTTTCGACCATGACTTCACCTACATGGGTTGTGTTGAAAATGGGAAACTGTCTGATGGAAAGACCGTCTCTACCTGCAATCACGCTATGGCCGTAGTGGGGTTCCACACGAGACGAGGCGAACAAGTGAATGTACAGGTAGCCTCATCGTTTATTAGTGACGAACAAGCACTGCGTAATCTCAAGGAAGTTGAGGGCAAGACTTTTGACGAGGTGAAGTCAGAAGGTAGGAAGGAATGGAACAACATATTAGGACGTATCGAAGTAGAAGACAACAATATCGACCATCTTCGCACGTTTTATAGCTGCCTCTATCGCTCCGTATTGTTCCCACGCACGTTCTATGAACTCGACGAACAGGGTAATCCCGTCCACTACAGTCCCTATAACGGCAAAGTACTACCGGGTTATCTCTTTACTGACACAGGCTTCTGGGATACCTTCCGTTCGCTCTTCCCATTGCTTAACCTCGTCTATCCGTCAATGAACGAAAAGATGCAAACAGGCTTAGTCAATGCTTACAAGGAGAGTGGCTTCCTACCTGAATGGGCGAGTCCGGGCCATCGTGACTGCATGGTGGGTAACAACTCGGCCTCGGTCGTAGCTGATGCTTACATCAAAGGACTGCGAGGTTATGACATAGAGACCCTTTGGAAAGCTGTTACTCATGGGGCGAATGCCGTACATCCAAGCGTTAGTTCGACTGGACGCAAAGGCTTTGACTATTACAACCGCTTAGGTTATGTACCTTATAACGTGGGAATTAACGAGAGCGTTGCCCGTACTTTAGAGTATGCTTACGACGATTGGTGCATCTATCAGTTAGGTTTAAAACTCGGAAAGAGCGCAAAGGAGCTCAAACCCTACAAACTTCGTGCAATGAACTATCAGAAGGTTTTCGACAAGGAGACAGGACTGATGCGTGGACGTAACGAGGATGGCAGTTTTCAAACGCCATTTAATCCTTTCAAATGGGGCGATGCCTTCACGGAGGGAAATAGCTGGCATTACACATGGAGTGTGTTTCATGACCCTGCAGGACTGGCACGGCTGATGGGAGGATACGACAAGTTTAATGCAATGTTGGATAGTGTCTTCCAACTTCCACCTGTCTTTGACGATAGCTATTATGGCTTCACCATTCACGAAATACGTGAGATGCAAATCATGAATATGGGCAATTACGCACATGGAAACCAACCTATCCAACACATGATTTACCTCTATGACTACAGCGGACAGCCATGGAAGGCACAATATTGGGTGCGTGAGGTGATGGACCGACTCTATTCTGCACAGCCAGATGGCTATTGTGGCGATGAAGACAATGGTCAGACGTCGGCTTGGTATGTCTTCTCTGCCCTCGGCTTCTACCCTGTTTGTCCCGGTAGCACACAATACATGATTGGTTCGCCTTACTTCCACATGGCTAAGGTACACCTTGAGAATGGCAAAACCATCACGCTCCGTGCAGATAAGAACAACAAAGACAACCGTTTCATACAGCATATAACAATGAACGGACAGCCTTATCCACATTATTATCTTGAACATGAACAACTGATAACAGGTCCTGAAATAGACTTCACTATGGGCGATAAACCTGTGAAATAGAAAGTTATCTTATTCCTTTAGCATCCAACTAACAGATTTCATACCTATTAGAATAAATCTGTTAATTGGATGTCATTATGTCAACTAATCCTATAAAATCACTTAAAAAGGCACTGACTCATCAACTATATTATAATTTGTTTGCGTATATTTGTGTCATATTAATCCAAAAATGAGTACATAACAATGAGAAAAATCTTTTCTTCTAAACGCGCTTTGTGCACTGGTTTAGTATTAGGTGGACTGTTTACATTTTCCAGTTCATACGCAACAAACAACGACGCAAATAATGACAATCAGCAAGTAGCAGCCACACCAACCAACAACACACGGATTGTTGGTACGTGGGAATTGACCAATAAGGATAGTTATGCTATTGTGCGTAACCCGAGAACACACAAGGAATATAAGGTGGGGTTCATAATCGACAGATATGATGACTATAAGTTCCTCCCAATAGACTTCAAGACTGGTGAGCGTGTTGACCTTCGCTCGCTCGTTGGACATGATGATGACGACCTCGATGATGAGTTGCATCGCTTCGACTTCTACCGTAATGGAACCATGAGTGTTATAGAGAGAGAGGACAATGGCAGGTGGAAACGTGACGACGACGCAGGAGTGTATGGTTTTCGCCGTGATGGATTCTTTATGAAGATAGATGGTAAGACACGCAAGAACCTTCAAGTCAGATTTATTAACAACAATGAGTTCGAACTGACCCAGACCAAGTTTAATGACAACAACCTTCGGAGAATAGTCGTTAAGAAGGTGATGAGATATGTTCGTGTGACGAGAAAATAAGACAAGATAGGCCCAGCCTATAACACATATCCCCCCAGTTAACAGTTGCTTAACCCAGTGTAAAGCCCTGTTGACTGGGGTTTTTATTTATGTCTTGAGCCAAGATTACTTACCTTAAACCATCCTATCAAAGACGGAAAAGACAAAGAGGAAGCAAGCAGCAAACTATTACAACCAAATGAGAAGACCGTCTCCAAGGAATTATTTCCATGAACATAAATATTTCTTTTCACGACAATAAATATTTTTTTCATGAAAAGAAATTAGGCAAACTGATAGGGTTTATATTCAGTTGACACGTAAGCTAAATACTTCTGGTAAGTTATAACACTCATTTACACGCCTAACAGTACACATGTAAACGAAAAAATGTCATCAAGAAAGGCTCTAATTACAGTATTTTTGTGTAAGTTTGTATCTCGTTATAGAACTGAGTAAAAAAACAACATATCACGAACAACAAAATATGAAACGTAAAACATGGCGCAAACACCATAAATGGGTTGGAATTGTCGTTACATTTTTCTTGGTAATGTTCTGCCTTTCTGGTATTGTACTCAACCATCGTCAACTCTTTGCAGATATCAATGTAAGCCGTGGGATATTACCCGGTCAATACGAATTCAGCCAATGGAATAACGGATTACTACGTGGAACATTACGTTACAAAGATAATAAAAACCATGAAAAAGTGTTCATATATGGTGCTGCAGGCATCATCCAGACTGACACAACGGCTACGAACTTTACAGAATACAACCAAGGACTGCCTACGGGTGCTGACTATCGCCAGATGCGAGGAATGGCTAAGACTCCAAAGAATAACCTCTTTGCGGTTAGCGTCATCAACCTATATAAACTGGGAAAGAACGCATCTTGGCAAACAGTCGACCTCCCAAAGCAAGAAGATGACGAACTACTGACCGACATAACCACACATGGTGACACGCTCATCGTGCTTTCGCGCTCTCATCTCTACTATGCTACAGCTCCTTATAAGAAATTTACTTGCGTCACACTACAGGCTGCTGAGGGAAATGAAGGGAAGGTGTCATTGTTCCGTCAAATATGGCTTTTGCATAGCGGTGCACTGTTTGGGACAATAGGAAAACTCATCGTCGATGGGATTGGACTTATCTTAATCATCCTTTGCGTAACGGGTATATGGTATTGGATTCGCCATAAAGCAACGTCAATGGTCGTTTGGCATACAAAGATAGGGCATTACACCTTCGCTCTGACACTGTTTATCGCAATAACAGGATGGGCTTTACGTCCCCCACTCATGATTCTCCTTGCTACAAACAGTACGAAGCCATTGCCTGGGACAACCTTAGACAATGATAATCCTTGGAATGACAAACTGAGAATGATACGTTATGATGAGCAAGTTCATGACTGGCTTATCTCAACGTCAGAAGGTTTCTATTCTCTTAGAAACCTCTCGTCAAAGCCAACACCAATCACCACAGCACCCCCAGTGAGTGTTATGGGACAGAATGTCTGGCAATATGCAATTAACAAAGCATGGATTGTAGGCTCCTTCGATGGCCTATTTTATTGGGATAGAAAGAGCAATGCAGTGCTTTACTACAACGATGCTATGGTCTCTACTCCAGGTATACCGGGTACAGCTCCAGACGAACAGACAATCTCTGGCTATAGTTCTGACTTCACAAACAAGGAATGTATAGCCACCTATTTCCAAGGTTCTTCATTCGCAAAACAGCCAGACACACTAAAAAACAAGCCCATGTCGCTCTGGAGTCTTGCTTTAGAGGTTCACACCGGCCGTATCTATGCGGGTGCGTTAGGTTCCTTCCTCTTCATCTTCGTTATAGGCCTCTTCATCATCTTCACCCTTGTGTCTGGGAAGAAGGCGTAGGTGGGAATAATCTTCTTATAATTATTTTACTAAAGTTTCCCACCCTAATAAATAGATAGAAAAATAACAGTTTGTCGAATTTTCTTTGTAAATTAGTAATCGCTAAAGAACTGATTTTAAAGACAAAACAACAAAACTGTTATGGAAGCAAAAATAGAGAAAATAAGTGAGTTATCCAAACTTTTGAATGTTAAAACTCGAATGAGTGATGATTTATTTCATCTTTTTGGCAAGTTTGGTATTGGTCACTTGTTATCTCGCCTGTCATTAGAGAAACATGACGGGGTTTCGGCTTCGGAGTTAATCCTTTCTCTTTGCCTCTTCCGCATTGTGGGTGAAAGTATTCACAGTATATGCAAACATAAGATATATGAGCTTTCAAATCATGGTAAGAACTGTTTCTATCGGATGATGATTCGCCCGCAGATGGATTGGAGACGCTTGATGAACCACTTTGCACTGCGTTATATATGCCTTTTACGTAAGTATAGCGAAGCTCCTCAATCCAATACCACTACATGTTTCATTATAGATGACACCGTGCTTGAGAAGAGTGGCGTGAGGATGGAGGGTATCAGTCGTGTTTTCGACCATGTAAAAGGTAGGTGCGTATTGGGCTACAAACTGCTACTTTGTGCATTCTTTGACGGCAAAACAACCATACCCTTTGTTTTTTCACTGCATCAGGAAAAAGGGAAACAAGGCGACTGCGGGCTGACAAAACAGCAACGTAGGAAGGCATATCATATCAAGAGGAATAGTGATAACCCCGATTATAAGCGCTTTCAAGAGTGTAAGATGTCTAAGATGTAAGTTGTCATGGATATGCTTCGCCGTGGATGGAAGATGGGGTTACATGCGAAGTATGTGGTTACCGATAGTTGGTTCACCTGCGAGCAACTTATGTCATGTGTTAGAAGCATAGGTAAAGGGACAATGCACTTTGTTGGACTTGCAAAAATGGGAAAGACGAAATATACCGTATCAGGCAGGAAGAAAAATGCTGCAGAACTCATTGCCACCTATGAACGCGAACGAGGAAAGAACTGCCGTAAGTATAAATGTCGATATATTCAGCTCAGCGGACACTTAGGAAATATACCTGTTAGAATCTTCCTCATCAAGTATGGCAGGAACTCCGCATGGAACGTCCTGATCACCACGGATACAACGATGTCTTTCGTAAACGCCTTTGAAGTATATCAGATCAGATGGAACATAGAAGTGATGAACAAGGAGACTAAGCAATATCTCGGATTAGGAGGTTATCAAGGTTGCGACTTTAATGGTCAGATACCCGACGCAACGCTGTGTTACCTTACATATACTGTCATGGCTTTGGAAAAGAGATTCACAGAATATCAAACCATGGGCGAACTCTTTTCGGATATGGAGGACGACCTCATGGCACTCACGTTATGGAAGCGAGTTCTTGCCTGTATTGAACGCATTCTTCGTATTTTAGGAGAAACACTTGGGTTGACGCCCCAACATCTTATGGCTACGATCAGCGGCAACGACAAAGAGTTGATCAAAATCCTTGTAATGGCTGAAGCATTGAAAAAATGGGATGAAGTATATGGGCAGACTACATAACTTCTATTAGTCATGTGTTAAAAGTCAATGAATATGGGGGACGACAAGCAAAGGGAAATGAGAAAAAACAGTGTTTGAAGGGGTGGGAAACTTTAGTTATTTTATGTATATCTTGCATTAGAATACACACAACACTGAATTACGTAAATCGAATTATTCCTCTGTTGTGAATTGCCTCAAAATGTGTATCTTTGCATTAGCACGTACAACAGAGAACCAAACATGCCCCATATTACTTAAGTTGTGATTTGCTTCAAAATGTGTATCTTTGCATTAGCACGTACAACTCGTAAAGAGGTTTATTATTTTTTCCAGTAGTTGTGATTTGCTTCAAAATGTGTATCTTTGCATTAGCACGTACAACTTGATTAATAAATAATTCTATATGCAAATAGTTGTGATTTGCTTCAAAATGTGTATCTTTGCATTAGCACGTACAACATAGTCGATTATTTTATAACAAGCGGTGCTGTTGTGATTTGCTTCAAAATGTGTATCTTTGCATTAGCACGTACAACGGGAAAGTTACCTCAATTCCGCAGCATTATTCTTTGCGATCTACTTTTATATATTGACGTGACATTTTGGGATTTATCCATTGATTTGGGAATTTTCTGGGGTTCTTGGTTCTTGCATAGGCATAAAATCCCCCCACCCAAACCCAATGGGGGATATGATAGCCACAAAGAAATACTGTTTATTCAAGGAATACTTCAGAGTAGTATGTTTTATTTGTATATAGGTTCAGAACGTTCTGCCTTCTCGTTCTCACCCATTTTGCTGGTATGCTGACAAAATGCAGGATAAAGGCTTTCAGTCTGCTTGTCTTTTTCAGCGGCTTGACCTTTTCGCTGATATGACGGACGAGATAGAGATAGAAGTTCTTCAGCATGGCAGTAACCATCATGAAAACCATGTTCTCAGCCATAAAGGAAAATGGCAAATGTGACCATCCAAAGTCATTGTTCTGTATGTCGAAGTTCTTTTCACTTGCTCCACACTCATTATAAAATGTAATGATGTCCTTCTCGGTAGACACCCAGTCATTGGTGAGGATACAGCGGTATGTGTATATTACTCCGAACATATCCGTCCGTTGCTTGCCATCCTTGTCTTTCGAAGGACTACGCTGTACGACAAGTCTGTATGACTTTCCTTC
>NZ_JH114147.1:0-182637 GCF_000224595.1 Prevotella sp. C561
GCAACTGCCATCATGTTGCTCTGTGACGGTGGAGGTTCCAACAGCAGTTCCAGCAGGCTTTTCAAGCAAGAGCTGATCAAACTTTCCGAAGACCTCCATATTGACATAATAGTGGCGCACTATCCCCCGTACACGTCGAAGTGGAACCCCATTGAACACAGGCTTTTCTCTCAAATCACCAGAGTATGGAGTGGTATTTCCTTCGAGAGCGTTGAGCAGGCATGCGAACTTGCCGCAGAGGCCAGAACGAAATCCGGCCTTTGTGTCTTCACCAACATCAACAGAAAGAAGTACGACACTTCTCGTTGTGTGGATAGCAATTATGATGATGTCTGTCAACGGCATATTACCTTTGATGAAGAGCTACCGAAATGGAACTACAAGGTTTCATGGAGAGACAAAAAATACCAAGTTATTTTTTAAACGTTACTTAAGGGCTGAAATCCGACAGTGGGTTTCAGCCTTTATTGTTTTCATGGGTCAACAAGACGACCGTAACGACCGATATATAGGTTCCGTTAGATAGGATATAACGGCTATGAACGATAGAGAACATTACTGATAAAGAGTCAGTAAGGTGTGTTTCTATGATAGGCAAAAGTAGTCATGCCGAATTATTATCGTGAAGAAAAATATTTTTTATCATGGAAATAAATATTTCTTGTCGTGAAAAAAAATATTTTTCTTCATGAAAAGAATTTGAAAACGACAAGGAGTTGCTCGTTCCTAACGCTCTTCTTGTATGTTGACAATGATGAGAAGAGGACATAAAGAAGCCGAGTTAGGGTGCAGCATTTGCTTGGGAGAATTCGAGAAATCAGTAGGTTACGCTGCCTCTTATCGTCGTTTAGGTCGCAGACTATAAGCATTTGTAAGTAATTTTTAAGTGTTCTGTGGGCTAAAATCATAATAAATAGGTATTGTGGCATACTGATGTTTCTTATAACTTTGCATTCGAATAGAATTAATATAAACTGAATCAGTAACATGAGAATTAAAAATTTATTTCTTACACTTGCTGTTACGCTGTTAGTTTCGATGACTTCTGTCTCCGTCTCTGCGGCTAACCATGTGA
Source organism: Prevotella sp. C561 (assembly GCF_000224595.1). Classification (NCBI taxonomy): domain Bacteria; kingdom Pseudomonadati; phylum Bacteroidota; class Bacteroidia; order Bacteroidales; family Prevotellaceae; genus Prevotella; species Prevotella sp. C561. The sequence continues at coordinate 1,076 of NZ_JH114147.1, forward strand.
AAGTAAGTGACAAAGATGGCAATAACACTTACTTTGCCCTGTCTGAGAAGCCTACTGTTACCTTCACTTCCACTGCCATGGTTTTGACTGCTGGGAGCCAAACAATAGAGTATCCTCTGACAGATTTCCGTGCTTTTGCCTTCGAAGATGATCCATTAAGCATTGAGTCTCTTAATGGAGAAGGCAACAATGCCATCTTTTCCTTTGGTAACTCCTTGAAGGGAGAAGGCCTGAAAGCAGGTAGCCAAGTAGCTGTTTACACCATTAATGGACAGTTGGTAGGTCGTTCCACCGTAAGCCAAAGCGGTACTGTTGAGATTCCTCTCGACGGACAAACAGGCGTTTTTGTAGTTAAATCATTATCTAAGACATTTAAATTCATACGTAAATGAAAAAGATCTTTACTTTAGTAATCGTATCTTTCTTGAGTGCACTCGCAGTACAGGCACAGTCATTAAAGGTAACAAAAACTGATGGTAGCGTTGTAACTTATAACGCGTCAGATATTTCAAAGATTGAGTTCTTGCCAAGTGAGACACCTTCACAGCCAAAGTTGATACACGAGTTTGCAGGCTATTTGACTGTAAAGAACAGAGTACTCGACAATGCTCGTTTTGACACTGGTGCTAAGATTAAGGTGTTGCAGGACGGTGGTAAGTTCCTTGCAGAGTTCTCCGATACTCAGTGGGGTACTGGTTCTTTTGTGATAACCATGGCTAATCATGCTATTAACGGTACTGGAAAGATGAAGATTGCAAACCCAAAAGCTGGCGGTGCAATGAATGAGTATGATGCAACAATGAGTGGTTCGATGACAGAAATAAAGATTTCAATCCCATCACTCATGGGTGGTACTGATATTACTTGGCATTATGCTGAGGCTTCAGCAGCATCTAAGGTGGCAGGAAACTATACTGGTACAACCTCTTTGAAGATTGGTGAAATGCCTGGTTCATACACATCTCCAACGGTTGGGTATAAGGTTACTGCTAATGAAGATGGCTCTATCAATGTGACAACATCAGAAGAGAAGTACACTGGAGTTCCTATGGTAGGAAACTTGACAATAGGAACATACACCGTAAAGAACCTTGCTTACGATAAGGCAACCAATAGTTTTAGTCGTGATTATAGCAGTGATGATCTCAAGGTTTATCTTAAGTCTGAAGGAGGTCTGATGAGTCTTAATAAAGACTATGCTTTCGAGTCACCAAGTAAGATTATTGTAAAACTTGATGAGAATGGGACTTTGACAATTACAAATAGCTATAAGCTTACACATATGCCACTCCCAATCTCAGCAACATATACTGGTAAGAAGGCTAAGTAAAACTTTATACGCTCATGCACAGAGTATTTCGCCCTATTTCTATCCTTGCAGGCTGTGCCATCATGATGTTGGTAACAGCCTGTAATGGCATTTTTGATGATATATATGATGAGGCTTCTGCTTCATCAAGTGTAACTACAGAGGGTCAACTCCTTGTTAATGCCGCCAGTTGGAAGGACTGGTATTATGTAGACTTTGACTCTTTACAGATGTATATCGAGCGTAAAGACACGGCAGGATTGCTTAAGGCACAGACGCACTTCACGCATTATGCCATCCCTACAAGTCTGTCGTCGGGTAGTGGTGATGGGAAAACGGGTATGTACACTTACTGGTTTGATGTCTTCGGAAAAGGTATCTCGGTAAATGAAAAGCGTGGCTTTACTGCTACTGATTCGCAGCCTGAACCACAGTCGTGGAGCATTGCCTTTCATCGTAACAATGTAAGGACGAACGGTGGTGCCGTTCTTGAAACGAAGTACACCTCTTTAAATGATCTTCCAAAGAATAGTTCTTATTTCTTAGGAGCATCCTTCCAAGAAGATGAATGGACAGAGAACGAGGTATGGGAGGACCAGTCGCAGATGCTTATGAGCCTGATTGGATGCCAGGGAATACGTATCAATAAGGTACTATCGTCTTGGTTGAAAATCGATATACCCCCAATGCCACCAGCTTTCACGATGAACAAGCATGTGTTCATCGTTCGTTTGAAGAATGGGAAGTATGCTGCCTTGCAGTTGGAGAACTATATTGGTACCGATGGGACCAAGTGCTGGTTGACTATTAACTATAAGTATCCATATTAAATTAGACATGTAACCCTTTTCGTTATGCTTTATTCGAGGATAAGAAAGGGACTTCATAAATATTTGTTATTGGCTATGATGCGAAAGACCATAATACTGTCGGCTCTACTCAGCCTCACCTTTGAAGGTATGTCGGCTGATGTTCCCAATGACTCTATCCCCCAGACGATAGAGTTAGACCAAGTAGTAGTGACGGGAACACGTACCCCAAAATTGCTTGCCAATACCCCTGTGTTGACGAAACTCATCACTGCTAATGACATAATGAAGACAGATGCCACCAATCTACGTGATGTCTTACAGCAGATAATACCAGGTGTTGAGTTCTCATACGCCATGAATCAGCAGGTACACATGAACTTCTCTGGCTTCGGTGGACAGAGTATGTTGATTCTTGTTGACGGTGAACGCCTTGCAGGAGAGACGATGGACGATGTCGACTTCACCCGTATTGGTATGGAAAATGTAGACCATATCGAGATAGTGAAAGGTGCTGCTTCAGCACTCTATGGCTCTAATGCTGCCGGTGGAGTTATCAATATCATCACAAAGAAAAAGCCTAATCCCTGCGCACTCAACCTTAACATGCGCTTTGGTCGTCATCATGAGCAACGTTATGGACTGTCTTGGCAGTACGCAAGGGGCAAGTGGAATAACTTGCTGACGGTCAACAGGAATAGTTCCAACAACTTTAATGTGCACAACGGACCTAATCCTATTACGCGCGTCGTATCTACTATCTATGGTGATGCTGTCTGGAACTTCAAGGAACAGCTAACTTATACACTGAATGAGAAGCTACGCTTGACAGGACGTGCTGGTTATTTCTATCGTCAGTTGGTACGTACAGAGGAGGTACCAGAGCGTTATCGTGACTTTACAGGCGGCCTTCGTGGTACGTGGACACCCGACCTCTTCAACAGTGTAGACCTCTCCTATGCTTTCGACCAGTATGATAAGTCAGACTATCAGCGCATCACTCGACTGGACATCCGTGACTATTCAAATGTACAGAACAGTCTTCGACTACTTTATACGCACACGTTTGAAGACGAGAATGTCCTCTCTGTGGGTGCAGACTATATGCATGATTACCTCTTCAATACGAACTTAGAGGGTAGAGTACGTAAGCAAGACTCCTTCGATGCATTTGCTCAATACGACTGGAACATCAATAAGTATTGGGAAGTAGTAGGTGCGCTGCGTTACGACTACTTCTCTGATGGACGCATCTCAAGACTGACTCCGAAGGTAAGTGCACGTTATCAACCAATAAGAAATCTAAATGTTCGACTCAGTTATGGCATGGGCTTCCGTGCACCAACACTAAAAGAAAAGTACTACAACTTTGACATGTCGGGTATATGGGTGGTCGAAGGCAACCCTTCTTTACGGCCAGAAGTGAGCCAGAACTTTAATGCCTCGGTTGATTACACAAAGGGTCACTATAACTTCACGGTAAGTGCTTATTGTAATAAGATTGAGAACAAGATAGCGACGGGAGCTCCTTACTATAAGAACCCATCTGACGTCATGCCTCATCTTCCTTATCTTAACCTAAATAACTATACGGTAAGTGGGGGAGAGGCAACGGCACAAGCGCGTTGGACGAATGGTCTTACCGCCCGTTTAAGTTATGCTTATACCAATGAGCGCCTGCCTAAAGACAAGAATAGCAACGCTGTAAACAACCAGTATATACCTGCTCGCAAACACTCAATGACAGGTCATGTCGATTGGGATCATCAGTGGTTGAAGAACTATGGAACGAACATCGGACTTGATGGTCGCTTCCTCTCTGCAGTCGACAATGAAGAGTTTGTCGATTACTATGACATCTCTAAGGGTATAAAGAATATCCATTACCCAGCATACGCACTCTTCAAACTATCCTTAGTACAGCGTATCAGCAAGGCTGTAAAGGTAAGTGTTGTACTCGATAACATTTTTAATTATAAACCAGAATATTATTATTTGAACTGCCCATTGACTGATGGAACAAACCTAATGATAGGGATGTCGGTCGATGTGGACAAACTCTTTTAAGCACTGAAAGCTTTAATTAATTTATGGAAAAGGATAAGATCTACTTCTGGCGAGCCATCGCCTCGTTTATTTTAGTGTTGTTCACGATGCCTTTAGGTCATGCTCTTATGATCATGATGGATAAGAACATGGCGCCAGAAGCTGTGCATTATGCAGGCTTTGCCATGGGTTTTGTGGGATTGGTCATCGTTATCATTGGTGTATTTGTTAAAGGTGATACTCGTCAAACACTGTGGGGACTTATCGGAGGGTTGCTCTTCTGGACCGGCTGGGTAGAGTTCCTCTTCCAATATTACGCCAATCGCTATGGCGTACCACCAGAGATTGAACACGGACAGGTCGTTACTAAGCCAGAATATCTGATACTTCCTGCATCATTCGGGTTCTGGATGATGATGATGACGATGTACATCTTCAGTACACGTAATGGTTGTGACTTTATAACATGGATACAGAAACGACTGTTTGGAAAGCGTAAGAACGAGATAGCCTTCCAACCGATGACCCGCCACACGTCTATTGTCACGTTTATGGAAGTCAATATGATTCTATGGGCTTCTTATCTTTTATTGATGTTCTGTTACGATAAGAACTTCCTTGGCGACCATCATCCAGTGACTTATCTCATAGGTTTTAGTTGCTTTATCGGTTCGTTGTTCATGTTCAGAAAGCAGCTTCACATTGCTTCATGGGGTGCTAATATCCGTATGTCAGTGGCAACGGTGATTGTTTTTTGGACTCCTATTGAGATTCTCGGACGTATTAATTTCTTCAAGGAGTTCTGGGTTCATCCACAAGAATACAGTGTTCAACTACTTTGCATCTTAGCTGCTTTCATCATCTTGATAGTTTATATGTGGATGAAAGGTGCTAAGAAGAAGCGTGGATAATAAGTGATAACGAGGACTATAGTAGGCGATGTGTAATCGTGTTGCCTATCCTCAAGAGGTATAATATATACAGTTTAGATTACTTGTCGGCAATATCGAGGTTGCTGACAAGTATTTTTTTTGTTTCTTTCAGTCGCACTAAAAGGCTACTAAGCCATTGATAGCGGGCGATACCCGTTAGTATTCTACTGTGAAAAGCGTCTCATATAAGTCCTATCCATCGTTTTGATGTCGATTACAAACAATCTGTACAAGTCCTATCCATCGTTTTGAGTATAGTCTCAAACAATCTTCTTCCCACTTCGGAGGAATTGATAACGCAGTAAAAAATCGTTACAAGTAGTCAAGCTAAGTGTCCTCGACATAGGCGTATGATATGTTTTATGAATGAGTTTGTAACCTACAAGGAATCAGAATGTTACAAGTTGGGTTGAAGAAGACGCCTTTCTTGCTTCAAGAAGGGCGTCTTCTTGTCCCTTGAAGGGCATGTTCTTGTATGAAGAAGGGCATCTTCTTGCATCGAGTCAGGCCTTTTCTACAAATTAAGAAGGGATTGTTAATGAAATAACTTTACAATTTCTACTAATTTGTTGAGTGTTCCTTCTTTCTTTCTCATTGCCTTTGTTGGTGTCTCTCAGTGATTTCTTTTCTCACAGAACGCACAGATAAACAGAACACGCAGGGTTTCACAGAGGCTTAAGTCAACTGAAAACACAGAGCGTTACAGCCAACAGAGGCCTCACCCCCAGCCCCTCTCCGAATGGAGAGGGGAGTGATCACCGACATACCCCTACATGTCCTCCAAATGTTTAGCAGCCTATTTCCTTCTATCAGCAGGCCAATAGGGGTAACCTCACATACTAACTACCAGTTGGCCCCTCCCCTTCCCCTCCCCGAAGGGAAGGGCGTAATCACCGAGATACCCCTATGGCTAATCATCAACACCTAACAACCATCACTTAACACCCATCTTTGGTAGTAACGCTCTGTGAACTCTGTATGCCGAAGGCCTTCTGTGGGCTCGAAACTGTGCGCCAAAAAGCTCCGTGAACTCTGTGCGCTCTGTGAGAGAAAAACTTCCCAGCGTGAGAGAAATGCTTACTCACACCTCGTGTCAGCAGGCCAGTAGGGGTAACCTCACATACTACGCCCCTCCCTGCGGGGGAGGGGTTGGGGGAGGGGCCACTATCTTTTGAGTTCGAACCTGTGCGCCAAAAGGTTCTGTTAAATCTGTGAGTTCTGTGAGAAAAAAACTCCCCAGCGAGTCTCATAGGCCGTACCTCATCGAGTGGGTGCGTTCTCTTTCTCACAGAAGAACACAGAAGAACAGAACACACAAAGCTTCACAGAGACATTAAGTCAACCGAATTCACAGAACGTTACAGCCAACATTAGCTATAACGTTCTGTGATATCTGTATGCCGAAGGCCTTCTGTGAGTTCGAAACAGTGCGCAAAAAAGTTCTGTTAGATCTGTGAGTTCTGTGAGAGAAAGAAATGTCCTTAGTGAGAGAAAGAAGTGTCCTTCGTGAGAGAAAGAAATGTTCTTCGTGAGAGAAAGAAATGTCCTTAGTGAGAGAAAGAAGTGTCCTTCGTGAGAGAAAGAAATGTTCTTCGTGAGAGATAATACTCCCTATCGCTCTCAAGCAACCTCTTTATTACAGCAGAAAACTACCCCGAGCGAATGAGATAAGTGAGCATAATATGCATGACGGACAAGTCTAAAATCGGTCAAGACGTATAATGTTATTTGTCTTTGGCTGTTTCTTCTTTGCTATATCGCTTTTTTTTCGTATTTTTGTAGCACCAATATAATTAAAAACAATGAATAAGTTATTTCTATCCCTTTGTTTGTTGTTGGTGAGCTTTGCGTTGTCTGCACAAGAGCGACTGCCCAAAGTGATACTCAAAGACATAGAAGGAAGGACCGTACAAACCGACACTATCTCTAATAATGGTAATCCTCTTGTTGTTACCTTCTTTGCTACTTGGTGCAAGCCATGCGACCGTGAGTTGAAAAGCATTGATGAGCTTTATGACGATTGGCGCCAAGAAACAGGTGTGCGAATCGTTGCTGTATCCATTGATCAGGCTCAAAACGTCAATAAAGTGAAGCCGATGGTCGACCAGAATGGCTGGCGTTATGATGTATTACTCGACCCTAATGGTGAGTTCCGACGCTCGTTAGGTATTCAGTCAGTGCCTTATACGATCTTACTCGATGGTCAGGGCAGGATTGTTTATAAGCATAATGGCTACACAGATGGCGCAGAGATGGAGCTATATAAGAAGGTGAAAGAGGTAGCAGGAAGGTGATTTTATGAAAAGATGGATGATGATAGGACTGCTCATAAGCCTGAGTAGTGCATCGATTTATGCACAAGAGTCCGACAAATTACACCTTTCTGGAAGTCTTCAGAGTGATATGCTGTTGGCACAAAAGGACAGTGCGACAGGCGCAGAGGCTACAGGCAGTCGTTTCCGAACGAATACTTATCTCGACTTGAGGCTTTCAAACAGATACTTTGAGGCTGGTGCAAGGTTGGAATATATGCCCCATCCGCTCCCAGGATACGAGAGCGACTTTAAGGGTTGGGGCGTTCCTTACGCCTACTTGAAGGGTCGTTATAAGAATGCGGAGCTTACTTTGGGTAGCTTCTATGAGCAGTTTGGCTCTGGTTTCATCCTCCGTTCGTATGAAGAACGCAGTCTTGGAATTGATAACTCATTGCAAGGAGCACGCTTGAACTATCTCCCTTGTGCGGGAGTTGCAGTCAAGTTGCTCACGGGTAGACAGCGTCGTTACTGGCACCACAATAAGAGTTGGATGACAGGAGCGGATGTGGAATGGAACATGGAAGAGTCGTTTAAGTCGCTTCAAGAGCATAATACCTATATAATGTTGGGTGGTTCCTACCTTAATAAATACGAGAGAGACGAGGTGGTGATGGTCGATCCGACCCATCGGTTGCGCTTTCCTCGTTATGTCAATGCGTTCGATTTACGTCTACGAGTGCAACATCACGGCTTCAATGTATTGGCAGAAATGGCGATGAAGACGCAGGATCCTTCGCATGATAATGGTTACATCTATCGTAATGGCTATGTGGCAATGCTGTCAGGGTCCTATTCTAAGCGTGGAATGAGCCTATTGCTGCAAGCAAAACGCAGTACGAATATGGGCTTCCGAAGCCGAAGAGGGATGGAAGGAATCTCCTCTTTCATCAATCATCTACCGCCTTTCACGGTGGAGCATACCTATACCTTGGCAGCACTCTACCCTTACGCTACACGCCCCGAGGGTGAGTGGGCTTATCAAGCCACGGCAGCTTACACCTTTCCAAAGGGCTCATGGATGGGAGGAAAGTATGGAACAACAACGAAAGTGAACTTCTCTCATGTCCATTCAGTGCTTAAGAAGGGTGCAGGAGAGATGGGTACAGAGGGTTATGGAAGTCCGTTTTGGGCATGGGGTGACGCTACCTATTATCAAGATATTGATGTACAGTTGGAGAAGCGACTCTCAAAAGCAACGAAGTTAAACCTGATGTATATGTATCAACGATACAATCAGACCTTGTTGGAAGGGCATGGAGGAATGCTAAACACGCATATCTTCGTCGCAGATATCAAACAGAAACTCGCAACGAACGCCATCTTGCGTGTCGAAGGGCAGTATCTTGCATCAAAAGAGGGCGATAAAGACTGGCTATTTGGGCTGGGAGAGCTATCGTTCGCACCGCATTGGATGGTCACTGTGAGCGATCTCTACAATGCAGGCAACACCCATGTGCATTACTACCAAGGCTATGTAACCTATAGCGGTGGGGCACATCGACTGCAATTAGGCTATGGTCGAACACGTGCGGGGTTTAATTGTTCGGGTGGAGTATGCCGTTATATCCCTGCAACAAAGGGCTTGACACTCTCTTATAATTATAACTTTTGATGGAAATGAGACGTTTTTATATACTTATCTTGGCTGCTGTTGCACTCTTGGCAGGCTGTGATTCAGTTGGTTCTGACGAACGATTGATAGAGATCCCACCTGCAACTGTTCAGCGAAATGTACTCATCGAGGACTTTACTGGGCAACGTTGTATCTTCTGTCCGGCGGCTTCTCAGACGATAGATGAGCTGCAAAAACTTTATGGAGCAGACAGATTGATAGCTGTAGGTATACATGCTGGACCGCTCGCAATAAAGAGTATGGGTGGAGTTAAGGGCTTGCGCACTGATGCAGGGGATGTTTATTACAAGTATTGGGCAGTTCCTAATGTGCCGAAAGCCATTATCAATCGTCGTGGGGGCGTCCTGCAGAAAGATACTTGGGCTGGGCGTATCTATGAAGAGTTCGCTCAAACGACTACAATCAATATAGCCCTTCAATGTCACTATGACGCAGCTACACATCAAGTGAAGATTGAAACCGATCTAAAGACATTGTCCGAAGATGTGAAGGGAAGGCTTCAGCTTTGGTTAGTAGAGGATAGTGTCGTGGCTCCACAGCTCTTTCCAAACAATAAGATGGATAAGGAGTATGTGCATAACCACGTGTTCCGTGCTGCTATCAATGGGGAGTGGGGAACGGAGTTAACGCTCTCTTCAATGCGAACGCACGTGGAGCAAACAACGTACACACTCCCGGAAGATGTCGTACCAGGCAATGCGTGGATTGTAGGATTCGTCTATAACGATAGCGGAGTACTGCAGGCTGTGCGCCAAAAGGTTTCGCTCTCGTAAATAAGTCATCATCAATTAAGTAGATAAATATAAATTGAACAATATGAAATTACGCTTACTCGTATTAATCGGACTGCTGACCAGTCTTTTAGTTAGTGCTCAAACACAGACAAGTAACAATGATGTTGCCTTCGTGGATGCGCAAGGTAAGGTTATTCCGAACGGCACAACGGTGGTATTAAACGCTGTGAAAGAAGCCATGTTCCCACCTGGATGGAAGGAAATAGCAGGTGAGGTGTATATTAAGAATACGTCGGATAAGGACCTGACAGTAACCCTTTACAGTAGAATTAACAGCATTGATGAAGGCAATGTGACGGTTTGTGCACTCGGCGGATGTACTCCTCTTGATGGAGATAACAGTACAGAGATAGGAAGTCAACCGCTGTTGGCAGGCTCGGAGAGGGAGTCTATTGCGATAGAACACACTTACGAGCATAATGAGAAGGGCTCAATTACATTGAAGCTTACTACTAAAGAGTCTGACTCCGGACAGCAGATAGAGGGCCCATCTATTACTATTAAGTTCGATACTGACCCAACAGCAATAGCAGGAGTAGCGTCACAGAAGGGTCTTACTTACGATGTATTCAATACGCAGGGTGCCTTATTATATAGGCAGCTTACGTATTTGGCAGGTCTTCCTAAGGGTCTTTACCTTGTGAGACAGCAGTCTGCAAAGGGTGTTACCACGATTAAGAAATGCGTAATTCACTAAACAGTCATCCTTAAAACGCACAACCTGATATGTTACGTAAGTATTATATACAAATCATCATACTAATTGCTCTCTTCTCATACACCGTGAACGTTAAGGCACAAGAGCATATTCTCATGCCTACTGCAGGGCAGAGAGTGTATGTCCCCATCACTGCAAAGAGTGTAAAAGGGAAGATGAAAGTTTCTAATATAGGTAGGACAACTATTCAGAACATAGACTATACGCTTTCTCTCAATGGGAGGGAGTTGGAGTCAAAACACTATGTGTTCCCACAGGCGTTGGGACATAACGATGATGCAGTGGTTGAGGTAGAGGTCCCACCATACACAGAACTGGGAGAGGACGAACTTGTCTTCACGATAACAAAGGTGAATGGGGGACGTAATGGTGCAACGATTAGCTATGCTAACCTACCGAGAATTACTGTAACAAAGGTCCCTAAGCGGAGGATAGCAGTGGAAGAATACACGGCAATGTGGTGCAGGTATTGTCCAACAGGGATTGCCCTTATGGAGAACCTGTCGCATACTTTTGGGGATGACTTCGTCGGTATTGCTGTGCATGTTGATGATCCATTGACCTGTTGGGACTATTATTCGAAAGCTAAGGGGAACCGTTTTCCCACAGTTGATATGAATAGAAGCCACAGGTTAGGCTATGTCTTGGCAGTTGATGAGTTCAAAGCAGAGCAAGAAGCTGGTGCAGACATGGACCTTGAGGTGTCAGCTGTATGGGACGAAAGTAAGAACAACATTACAGTGACGCCTGTTGTTACATTCCGAGTGAACCGAGATGAGGCTCCATACGGCTTTGCCTATGTCCTAACAGAGGATGGAATGACGGACTCAAGATGGGTGCAGAACAATGCATACTCTGGTAGTCACGGAGACCGCGGAGTAACAAAGGAGTTCGATGAGATAATCGACTCTCCAGGAGAAATCCATAATCTTAAGAACAACTTTGTAGCTATTGCAGCAGAGGGGGTGAATGTTCCTGTAACAGGTCACGTCAAAGCGCCGATTAAAGCAGATACCCCACTGAGCCATTCCTACGTCTTTAAAGATATTAATAGTAAGAAAGTCATACAAAAGAAAGAGAACCTTCGTGTCTGTGTTCTGCTGATTAACACACAAACGGGGCATGTTGAGAATGCAGCTAAGTGTGTTATCTCTGAACCAAAGGCCACTGCCATCTCTTCTGTTTCAGATGGTACTCGTAGCGAAGTGGTGGTAGGACGCTACACACTTGACGGTCGGCGCATCACGACTCCACAAAGGGGTATTAACATCGTGAGGTACAGTGATGGGCGAGTGAGCAAAGAGGTGGTGACAAAATAAGGACTCCTTCAATATTATATAGGTGTAGGCATGAATAAAAACTTAACTGATTTGTATCAGCATAAAGCGGAAGAGACGAGTACAATGCTCGTGTCTCTCCGTAGCCGTAGTCGGTTTTTTATCTTGACAGAAATCGGCTCCTTTTTAGTAGCCATTGGTTTTGTAGTTCTCTACACGCTATTGGCTGATGCGGCTTGGACACTCCTCTGTGCCGTAGCCGCCTTGTGTTTCTATCTTTATATCCGTCGTCGTGACGTATTGAACGACCGAAAGATAAAGCATGGAGAGGCACTGCTGCGGGTCTATCAGAACGAGATAGACTATCAGCATGGCAATTTCTCAGGCTTTGAAGCTGGTGAACAGTATGTTTGTCCGCAACATTCTTATACCTTTGATATGGATGTCTTCGGAGTAGGTTCACTGTTCCAAAGGATGAACCGCACCATCTCTACTGGTGGTAGCGACCAGTTGGCTGCCTGTCTGTCTACTGAGTGGGGACATACGAAAAGGGAGGATCTTATCGGAGAGATACGCATGAGGATGGCCGCTATTGACGAGTTAGGACAAGATGAAACATTCTTGTCTACCTTCAAGTCTTTGGGCGTTAAAGAGCGAATTAATACAGCAGAAGTGTTGAAAGCACTGACGGCTATTCATCAGCAGACCTTTCCAAAGATTTTCCACAACCCACTGTTACGTTATTTCTGTTATGCCGATTTACTCGGGTTCTACGTGAGTATCGTGCTTTCCATTATGGGTTTAGCCCCCTCTTTGCTCCCTCTATGGTGGGGAATGTTCAACTTTATGTTCGCTTTCCTTTGTGGACACAAGTACATGCGTGTCATTTCTGAACTGATAGCAAAGGTACACGCACAGGTAGATGGTTACTTGCAAGTATTGAAGTTGATTAACACGACTGAGTTTAAGTCGGCTGAACTCCAAGCGTTGAAAGCACAGCTTTCGGGTGCAGAGGCCTCCTTTGAGCAGTTAGAACTTATCTTACAAAAGATAGATAACAGAAGTAATGAGGTCGGGGTGTTTATCTTCAATAGTTTTGCCTTGATTGATCTCACAATCGTGAGATTGTTCCTTCGCTGGCAGCACACGTATGAGCAACGCACAAAAGAGTGGATTGATGGTCTTAATCTCTTTGATGCTTTGGTGTCAATGGGTAACTATCGACTGAATGAAGATAGAGCAGTAAAGGCCGAAATCAGCGAGGAGAATAAGGTTGTCTACGAAGCGAAAGGTCTTTATCATCCCTTCCTTGGCGAGAAGGCTGTGGCAAACGACTTCACTATTCACGACCATGAGTATTACATCGTCACGGGTGCGAATATGGCAGGAAAGAGTACTTTCCTTCGCTCGTTAGGTATTAATTACCTCTTAGCAATGAATGGCTTGCCCGTCTTTGCAGACGAGTTGAAGGTCTCAGCGTTCCATCTTTTCACGAGCATGCGCACCACAGACGACCTTACCCACGGTATTTCTTATTTCAATGCGGAGTTGCTTCGTTTGAAGAAACTGTTGGGCTCGTTGCATGATGACGTACCGAGTCTGATTATCTTAGACGAGATATTGAAGGGAACAAACTCCCTCGATAAGTTGAATGGGTCTCGTCTTTTCTTACAATACATCGCTGAACGCAATGTGACAGGCGTCATTGCTACGCACGACCTTGAGCTTTCAAAGATGGAGAACGAATATGAGGGACGATTTCATAACTATTGTTTTGAGATAGAATTAGGTGAGGATATTACCTATTCGTATAAGATAACCAAGGGAGTAGCACGTAATCAGAATGCGACATACTTGCTGAAAGGAATCTTAAAGCCCAATGTCTTTTGAATAGTCGAGTAAGTTGAGGGCAGGATTAGACAGTCGGTGAGCTGCTATCTTGTCGTTTTCAGCGTGTTTGACAAGGGTAAATAATAAGCTAAATCGACTATTAGGACTGGTCGACTTTAGCTTGTTCTCGAATTCTTTTCATGAAGAGAAATATTTCTTTTCATGATAAAAAATATTTATGTTCATGAAGAAAAATATTTCTTTTCATGAACATAATTCAGTCTTAGTGATGTTAACTAATTTAATTCGCCTACTCAGTTGGAAGAATAAAGCGTTCGATGACATGTGCCACACCATCTTCTTCATTCGATAAGGTGACGAAGTCGGCCTCTTTCTGTATGTCTTTTGCAGCGTTCGCCATCGCTACACCGAGTCCTGCAAAGCGTATCATACTAAGGTCGTTATATCCGTCACCGCAGGCGATAACCTCCTCGCGGCTAATACCAAGCGAAGAGATGAGACGATCGAGAGAGCGGGCTTTGTCGATGCCGAGCGGTACACACTCAAGGAAAAAGTCGGCCGAACGATAGACATCCATCCTCCCTTCCAACTCTTTAGACAATCTTAATTCTAACTCATGGAGTGGGGTAGGGTCGCCAACAATGAGACATTTGTTGATAGGATAGACCAACTGATGAAGGAAATCATCGTATTGCATGACAGGCATCTTATTGATGAATGCCTCGTGTTGTACGTATTTATCGTCTTTGTTGGTAGCCGCAATACCCTCCCCTTGGTAGGTTAGGATTTCCATATTAGCTTTCTTCGCTTCTTGATAGAGCAGAGGAACAAGCTGCTCGTCCAACTTCTGTTCAAAAAGAACGTTGTTGTTCGTGCAGTCGATAATCTTTCCTCCATTGAAGGCGAGGATATAACCGTTGTTTTCTTTCAGTTTTAACTCCTCCGCCAAAGGGACGATACCGTATGTAGGGCGGCCAGATGCCAGTACGACATGCACTCCAGCAGTCTGTGCCAGCATGAGGGCTTGCTGGGTGTGAGGGGTTATGAGTTTTTTATTATTGGTCAGTGTGCCGTCCAAGTCGAGCACTATCATCTTATATTTCATATTGCTTTAATACTTTATTCTTTGTATTTTCGGTTGTGGAAAACATCTAATTCTTATTGAGACGCACGAATCTCTTTGCAAAGGTACGGCTTTTTATGAAGTAAAGGCCGTGTTTCTCTTGATATAAAACAAAAACATTCAAAAAGTAGACGACCGAAATAGTTAATCGTAGACGAAAGCGTTTATACAGCGAATTAACCATTCTAAAGACGTTAAAGTCAGGATAAATAAATATTAATTAAAATCGAAGAGAGTTATGAAGAAGTATTTAGCAGAGATGATCGGTACAATGGTATTGGTCCTCATGGGCTGTGGCGCAGCTGTATCTTTGGGTTGTGACCCTGTTAACAATCAAGCAGCTGTGGTTGGAACAGCCATTGCGTTTGGTCTTTCCGTAGTCGCAATGGCTTACACGATAGGGGGTATCTCTGGTTGTCATATTAATCCAGCGATTACACTCAGTGTTTTCCTTAGTGGTCGTATGAGTGCGAAAGACTGCGTGATGTACATGTTGTTCCAGTTTATTGGCGGTTTGATAGGTGCAGCACTACAGTTCCTCCTTGTCACGAATGCCGGTAGTAGCTTTGCAGCCGCAGGTGCAGGCTTAGGCGCAAATGGGTTGCAAGAAGGGATAAGTGTCGTAAGTGGCCTACTTGCAGAGATTATCTTTACATGCATATTCGTACTTGTAGTGTTGGGTGCAACGTCAAAGACCAATGGTACAACAGGTAAGTTTGCAGGATTAGCAATAGGTTTGTCGCTCATCCTCGTACACCTTGTATGTATTCGTTATACAGGAACATCAGTCAACCCAGCACGTTCATTTGGTCCAGCTTTGTTTGTTAAGCTCGCAGAAGGTCCTTCCGCAGCATGGAGTAACCTATGGATATTCATCGTCGGACCGTTTGTTGGCGGTGCAATAGCGTCCGTCATTTGGCGAGTTCTCGACTCATCAGAGAAGTAATAGAATAGGCTTATTAGACAGACGGTGCTAATAAGCCTATTAATCTATAATCTTTAGGCAACGAGCAATTGTTAGGGATTTTAACACTTAAAGGCTATTAAATATGTGTGATGTCTTGGTTATGAGAAAATAAAACCGTACTTTTGCAAATACAAAATAGGTATAGACTTATTAATTTTAATTTTTTAAGCATAATAGAAATTATGGTAGTAGATTACAAGAAATTAGGTCTCGTGAACACACGTGAGATGTTCAAGAGAGCAATCAAAGGCGGTTATGCTATCCCAGCATTCAACTTTAATAACCTTGAGCAGCTTCAGGCTATTATCAAAGCATCTTCTGAGTTGAGATCACCTGTTATCCTTCAGGTATCTAAGGGCGCTCGTAAGTATGCTAACCAGACGCTACTTCGTTACCTCGCAGAGGGTGCTGTAGAGTATGCAAAGGAGTTGGGTTGCCATCATCCAGAGATTGTACTTCACCTTGACCACGGTGATAGCTTCGAGACATGTAAGTCTTGTGTAGACTTCGGCTTCTCTTCTGTGATGATTGATGGTTCTGCTCTTCCATACGAGGAGAATATTGCTTTGACAAAGAAGGTTGTTGAATATGCACATCAGTATGATGTAACTGTTGAGGCTGAGCTCGGTGTTCTCGCTGGTGTTGAGGATGACGTTGTTGCTGAGGTATCTCACTATACAAAGCCAGAAGAGGTTGTTGACTTCGCTACTCGCACTGGTTGTGACTCTTTGGCTATCTCAATCGGTACTTCTCATGGTGCTTACAAGTTCACTCCAGAGCAGTGTACACGTGACCCAAAGACTGGCCGTTTGATTCCTCCTCCATTGGCTTTCGACGTTCTCGCAGCTATCGAGAAGCAGCTCCCAGGCTTCCCAATCGTTCTCCACGGTTCTTCTTCTGTTCCTCAGGAGTATGTTGACATCATCAACGAGCACGGTGGTAAGTTGCCAAACGCTGTAGGTATCCCAGAGGATCAGCTCCGTCAGGCTGCTAAGAGTGCTGTATGTAAGATTAACATCGACTCTGACTCTCGTCTTGCCTTTACTGCTGGCGTTCGTCAAACATTTGATGAACATCCTGAGTACTTCGACCCACGTCAGTACTGTGGTAAGGCTCGTGAGTACATGGAGGACCTTTACAAGCACAAGATCACTGATGTTCTTGGTTCTGATAACAAGCTCGTTAACTGCGACTAATCGTCAGTTGAGATCAGTTTGATTAGATATAAAAATAAGCGGTAGTTCCTTTTGGAGCTGCCGCTTTTTGGTTATTTCGTTTTCTACGAGACGATGTCTCGTAGGCTGATACCTTATTATAATAGGCTACGGGTGAGTGATTGGCTAATCATCCAAGAGCTTAAAGGCCTTAGGAAGATAGTTGATGATATCACTTGCAACAAGGCTCTCCTTACCTAAGTCTTTAGCGGCTAAGTCGCCAGCAAGGCCGTGTAAGTACATTCCCACCATACAAGCGTTCTGTTGATGATAGCCACGTGCAAGGAGGGCTGTGATGATGCCGGTGAGTACATCACCACTTCCAGCTGTTGCCATACCGCTATTACCAGTGGAGTTGAAGATAACGTTGCCATTAGGAAGGCATAGTGCACTGTTATGTCCTTTAAGTATAATGTAGGCTTGTAACGACTTTGCCAACTCACGTGTACGGTGGAGACGCTCGTAATCAGCATTGGCTGGAGAGCCTGTCAGGCGGTCGAGTTCCCTCGCATGAGGTGTCATTATGATTCCCTTTGGTAGTTGTTGCATCCATGCACGATGGCTTGCAAGGATGTTCAAAGCATCCGCATCTGCAACAATAGGACATTGCGCACGTCTTATCTGTGCTATCATCGCAATCGCTGTAGGCTCTTGTCTGCCCAAGCCGGGTCCTATGGCTAATGCATCAAAGTCATCTGTATCAACGGCTTCGGTAAAGGCTGTCTCCTCGTGGTCCATCTGTAAGACTGCTTCAGGGACTGCAATCTGCATGATGTCGTAGTTCTTCTTGGGTGTATGTACGGTGGTCTTGCCCACACCACAGCGTAGACAAGCACGAGCAGACAATATTGCTGCCCCAGACATACCATAACTACCAGCTATGATAAGCGCATTCCCCATGTCTCCCTTGTGTGCGAAGTCGTCCCGATGGATAAGACGTGAACGAATGTCGCTCTCTTCTAATACATAAAACTGTGCTTCTGTCTTCTGAATAAACTCCTGACTTAAACGAATGTCAAGTACTTTCAGTCTACCAATAAACTGCTGTGCATCAGCGAACAGGAAGGAGAGTTTCCGCTCGTGGAGGGTCAGCGTGAGTGTAGCATGGATGATATTGGCACGTACATTATAAGTGTTGTCTTCAGACATCAGGCCTGATGGCACATCAATACTTACAATCTTTGCAGGACTCTGATTGATATATTTCACCAAAGAAGCAAATCCTCCAGCCAAAGGCTTGTTGAGTCCAGATCCGAAGAGACCGTCAATAACCAAAGTGTCAGCGGTCAGCTCTGGTGGATCAAACTTTGCTGTAATCTCAGTAAAGTCCTTTGCATGCTTACCATCAAGCAGACGCTGACGGTTTGTTACGCAGTCTTCCGATAGATGATTGGTGATATTAAAGAGGAAAGTACTTACCTTATACCCTTCATTTATCAGTAATCTGGCCACAGCAAGAGCGTCCCCACCATTGTTGCCAGGGCCTGCAAAGACAACAATTGGCGTGTTTGTAGACCATTCCTCAGTGATAGCACGAGTAATAGCCTTGGCCGCACGTTCCATCAAGTCAATCGACTTGATTGGTTCATGCTCTATAGTGTATCTGTCCAGTTCGTGAATCTGGGCACTTGTAAATATCTTCATAACGATGGCAAATTTACAAAATAAATGCGGATAGTTTGGTATTATTTTCGTAATTTTGCGCTAAATTATAAATAAAGAAGCATGAGTCGCGTAACAATTAAGGATAAAACGTTTGAGACTTCTATCCCAGAAGCAGAGATTCTGGATAGGGTGAAACAGGTAGCAGAGCGTATTAATAAGGATTTTGAAGGTAAGAAACCATTGTTCCTTGCTGTGCTGAACGGTTCGTTTATGTATGCCTCTGACTTAATGAAGAATATCACTATCCCATGTGAAATATCTTTTGTCAAGTTAGCCTCTTATCAAGGTGTTACTTCAACAGGCACTATCAAGGAGATTATCGGTTTGAATGAAGACATCCGTGGCAGGGAGGTCATCATTGTAGAAGATATTGTTGATACAGGTGCAACGATGAAGCGTATGCTCGAGACACTTGGTACACGTGAGCCAGCAGGACTACATATTACAACCTTACTATTGAAGCCAGGTAAGCTTACAGTACCTTTGAACATAGAGTATGCAGCTATTGAAATACCAAACGACTTTATCGTTGGCTATGGACTCGACTACGATCAAGAGGGTCGTAACTTAAGGGATATATACACATTAGTACAAGAATAATGAAGAATATTGTGATTTTCGGTGCGCCAGGTGCAGGTAAAGGCACTCAGAGCGACAGGATGATTGAGAAGTATGGGTTCGGTCATATCTCTACAGGTGACGTACTTCGTAATGAGATAAAGAATGGTACAGAACTCGGTAAAACGGCAAAAGGTTACATTGACAATGGTCAGCTCATTCCTGACGAGTTGATGATAGACATCCTTGCAAGCGTCTATGACAGCTTTGGAAAGGAGCATAAGGGAGTTATCTTCGATGGTTTCCCACGCACTATCCCACAAGCAGAAGCATTGAAGAAGATGTTGGCTGAGCGTGGTCACAACGTAGCAGCAATGATTGAACTATTTGTTCCAGAGGACGAGTTGATGAAACGTCTACTTCTCCGTGGACAGCAGAGTGGCCGTTCAGACGATAACGAGGAGACTATTAAGAAGCGTCTTAACGTGTATCACAATCAGACTTCTCCATTAATCGACTGGTACAAGGGTGAGAATATCCACCATCATGTGGAAGGTCTCGGAAGTGTAGATGAGATCTTCGCACGTATTGCGTCTGTTATTGAAGAACTTTAATATACTGGCTGATAGGTGTTAGGTATGGGCAGATACTATATGTATTGTCTTTTCCTAAAGCCTATCAGCTTTTTGCTAATTAGACCTTAAATAACAAAAGGTCAGTTGATATAAACGATTATTCATACTATTCTCTAACATTCATCACTTGCTATGGCTGATTCGAATTTTGTTGATTATGTAAAGATATACTGCCGCTCTGGTAAGGGAGGTAGAGGTTCCATGCACCTTCGTCATGTGAAGTATAACCCTAATGGAGGCCCAGATGGTGGCGACGGTGGCAAAGGTGGGAGCGTTTATCTGCGTGGTAACCACAATTATTGGACGCTGTTGCACTTGAAGTTTCAGCGTCACATTTATGCTGAACATGGTGGTAATGGGGGTCGTGACAAGTGTCATGGTACGGATGGTAAGGATGTTTATATCGACGTTCCATGTGGTACTGTTGTCTACGATGCCGAGACGGGCAAGTATGTCTGTGATGTTATGCACGACGGACAGACGGTATTGCTGTTGAAAGGTGGACGTGGTGGATTGGGTAACTTTCAGTTCCGTACATCCACAAATCAGGCTCCCCGCTATGCACAACCAGGTGAACCAATGCAGGAGATGACTGTTATTCTTGAGTTGAAGTTGCTGGCCGATGTCGGTCTGGTGGGTTTCCCGAATGCAGGTAAGTCTACTTTGCTTTCTTCTCTCTCAAGTGCAAAGCCCAAGATAGCCAACTATCCCTTCACAACAATGGAACCTTCGTTAGGAATTGTCAGCTATCGTGACAACCAGAGCTTCGTGATGGCCGATATTCCAGGTATCATTGAAGGGGCAAGCGAAGGTAAGGGACTCGGCTTGCGCTTCCTCCGTCATATTGAACGCAACTCTCTTCTCCTCTTTATGGTACCAGGGGATACAGACGACATCAAGCGTGAGTATGAGATACTACTTAATGAGTTGCAGCAGTTTAATCCTGAGATGCTCGACAAGCACCGTGTTTTAGCGGTAACAAAGAGCGACCTTCTTGATGATGAACTCATTGAGATGCTGCGCGAGACATTGCCAACCGACCTTCCTGTAGTCTTCATTTCAGCAGTTACTGGACAAGGTCTTGATGAGCTGAAGGATATTCTATGGAGGGAACTGAACGCTGAGAGTAATAAGCTACAGGGTATTCTCTCAGAAGACACACTTGTCCATCGTGACAAGGATATGTCGCGTTTTGCTGCCGAGTTAGCGGCTGAGGATGCTGATATAGATGATGTTGAAGAGGTTGGAATAGACGAGTTAGATGAGGTGGAAGACCTCGAAGATTTTGAATATACGGATGATTAAGCCTGTTCTACATTACTTTAATCTTGCCGACGAGGTAGTCTGCTTTAGCACTACGCGCCATGGCGGTGTTAGCAAGGGGAAACTTGCAACACTGAATATCAACCCTCATCGGGGGGATGACCCATCTGCTGTAACCGAAAACCTGCAGGCCGTAGCTGCAGAGATTGGCGTCAAAGCAGATAAGATTGTCCGTCTTCATCAGATACATGAGACGCACTGTCTTACCGTGACGGATGATTTCTTCCATCTTTCAGTCGCTGAACAGTATGAGAGGGAAGAAGGGAAAGATGCTGTCGTTACCGATTGTCGTAACGTTTGCATTGGTGTTCATACGGCCGATTGTGTTCCTATCTTTTTTACGACCCCGTTCACTCTGCTATTGGGGCAGCCCATGCCGGTTGGCGTGGCACGGTGCAACGTATCGCTCAACATACACTTCGTAAGATGACAGAACTGTACGGTACCAATCCAAAGGAACTTAAGGCAGTTGTAGGACCATGCATCTCATTAAAGAACTTTGAGGTTGGTCAGGAGGTATATGACGCCTTTTCTGAAGCTGGCTTCCCTATGGAACGTATTGCACGGATGTATGAGAAATGGCATATCGACCTTCCGCTCTGTAATCAACTTCAATTAGAAGAACTCGGTGTACCAACTGCTAACATCCTTCAGGCGGCTATCTGCACCTATGATAATGCTTCCGATTTCTTCTCAGCACGTATTCTAAAGGAGGGATTTGGCACTATTTACACTGGTATAGCCCTGCGATAAATTTCTGCATGACGTGTTGTCACATATTTATTGTCATGTAAATAAATATTTCTTGTCGTGAAAATAAATCTTTCTTGTCGTGAAGAAAAATATTTCTTATCATGAAAAGAATTCGAGAAGGGTGTTTGTGTAAGTGGTGTTGAGCGTTCAGCTCGGGATATAATAAGGTGAAGAAATGTGATTGAAAGGCATGTCTTTGTGAATAATTTAGTATCTTTGCTGTCTAAGGAGACGTTTATTCCGTACCGAGATATTTGTTGTATCGTATGAAGAAAATCCTGTTTTTCCTTTCAATATGTATGCTGTTGGTGGCTTGTACAGACAAGCGACAGGAGCAGATAGCGAAGGTTCTCTTCCTGTTGAATAGAACTGGAACATCCTATGAAATGCAAAATATTAATGGTAGACAGTATTATCTGAATGTGGATAGTCTGTTGGATGGTATTGATACGACTTATATTAAAACATGCAAAGGACCAAGAGCTTTTCCTGTGGTACAGTCTTTATTAGATTCATTATGTACTACTAAAGAACTTTGCGAACTCACTAATAGGAGCTATTCTGCGGGTGTTCGACTTGCAGCTACAGATGCTTTGATACGTCGAAAGTATGCACACTTAGAGGAAATATTACTCTCGAATTATACTGATACGACGAAGATTTATGTGCGTTCAGATGATGTTATAGAAGAGGAATATGCTGGTAGTGTGTTCTTACGTAATGTTCAGTCATGCAGAGATAAGACGGTCATTAGTAAGAAAGATTCTTTGCGTAATGACTCTTTAGCGCTCTATACACCCGGATTGTCCAAATATCAATATACAAAGAAACTTTTATTGAGACTTCCACCAAAGGAAAGCTATTACTCAAGAGTAAAGGAGATTGTTCTTAAAGAACGAACCTATCAAGCATTGAAGGCTTTAGCTTCCTATCGTAGAGAGGAGGATAAATCTATCTTATTGGATGCTTTATCACATTATGATAATGATAATGAAGATGTTGGTTGGGAAGATGATGAAACCGATAATGCCTTGTTGGCAGTTACGGTTTGGGCTTGTCAAGATTTCATTCCTTTGCTGATGCGCATCCGAGACTATGAAATAAAGAAACATGATGGTAGTATGCTACCTCGTAGCAAATACTTATTTGAGGCAGTAATGGCTTATAATAATCAGTGGGCATACAACTTTATTGACGCAACGCTTGCCTTGTCATCAAAAAAGAACGGCCGTGAGTCTTACTCTGATATTACGATGGCAACAAGTTTCCATTCGGCTATGTTGTCTCATTACAACCCTCGCTTTGTTAGGTTATTAGGGAAATATCCTGGTGAAGACTTCGGTGATGGATATGAATAAACAGTTATAAAACCAAAAGCAAACGCCCTCATTTCTCCAGTTCCCTTCGATAGGGACGGACAAACGAGGGCGTTTGTTGATTTATTTACTTGTGTCGGTTGGCACGTTGCTGACGGTATTTCGCCTTCTGCTTAGCGCTGCCAGAGCCATGAGCACCAGTGATATACTTCTTCTTCTTGGCTTTGGTTTTCACCTTACCATCATCGGTCTTGGGTTTCGAGGCACCTCGAAATACCATTCCACTCTCGATGATTTCATCTATATCGCTCATATTTAATCTCTTTAATGATGGAATAAACGAACGCCCGTAAAGGTCATTGCGATGTTATACTTATCACATGTGTCGATGACATGGTCGTCACGAATACTCCCTCCGGCCTGTGCTATATACTCTACACCACTCTTGTGCGCACGCTCAATATTGTCGCCAAACGGGAAGAATGCGTCAGAACCGAGTGCAACACCAGTGTTTTTGGCAATCCACTCCTTACGCTCTTCACGTGTCAGAGGCTCTGGACATTCTGTAAAGAACTGTTGCCATACGCCATCTTGCAGCACGTCTTCATACTCGTCAGAGATGTAGATGTTGATAGTATTGTCCCTATCGGCACGGCGAATATCCTTCTTGAATGGGAGGTTCATAACCTTTGGGCACTGACGTAGCCACCATTCGTCAGCCTTATTACCAGCTAAACGGGTACAGTGGATGCGACTCTGCTGTCCAGCCCCAATCCCTATAGCTTGTCCATCAGCCACATAACAAACCGAATTACTCTGAGTATATTTCAAAGTAATCAACGATATGATAAGATCTCGCTTGGCATTCGCAGTGAAAGTCTTGTTCTTTGTAGGAATGTTCTCGAAGAGCTTGGGGTCATCAAGCTTCACTTCGTTGCGCCCTTGTTCAAAGGTAATACCGAAGACTTGCTTCCTCTCGATAGGAGCAGGTACATAGTCAGGGTCAATCTTGATAACATTGTATGTCCCCTTACGCTTCGCCTTTAGAATCTCTAAAGCCTCCGGAGTATAGTCAGGGGCTATCACACCGTCGCTAACCTCACGTTTGATAAGTAGCGCAGTCTCCTTGTCGCAGGTGTCACTGAGCGCACAGAAATCGCCGTATGAGCACATACGGTCGGCTCCACGAGCACGTGCATAGGCACTGGCAAGCGGTGTAAGCTCGAAGTCAACGTCGTCGACAAAGTAAATCTTCTTGAGTGTCTCACTCAAAGGAAGACCCACTGCAGCGCCAGCTGGGCTGACATGCTTGAACGATGCGGCTGCAGGAAGACCCGTAGCAGCCTTCAGCTCCTTAACAAGCTGCCAACTGTTGAGTGCATCAAGAAAGTTAATGTAGCCTGGACGACCACTGAGAACTGTGATGGGGAGTTCGCCTTCCTCCATATAGATACGTGAAGGCTTCTGGTTCGGATTGCATCCGTACTTAAGAGCTAATTCTTTCATATAACTTATGTGGTATATGTAAATGGTTATGCAAAGGTAAGGAAAATAATGGAATACGTTGTTACGGTCGTTGTTTTTAAGTAAAATAGCCCTTCAGGTTTGTTTCTTTTGAAAGAAATCATTACTTTTACACTCGATAAAAATTAATCTTTGGAGCATAGAGGGCTGTCTTGTCGTTGACTATACACCCTCGGCTACCTTTAATCCCTTACAAATTATAATAGATATGCAAGCATTACACACAGACAAGGCACCTGCTGCAGTAGGTCCTTACAGCCAGGCCATCGAGGCTAATGGTTTCATTTTCGCATCTGGTCAGCTCCCTATTGACCCAGCTACCAATGCTTTCGCTGAAGGAGGTGTGAAGGAACAGACACGCCAATCACTCACGAATGCACGTAACGTGTTGGCTTCAGCTGGTGTTGACCTGTCTCATGTCGTTAAGACAACAGTATTCCTTTCAGATATGGAGAACTTCGCAGCGATGAATGAGGTTTATGCTGAGTTCTTCAAGGAACCTTATCCTGCTCGCTCAGCCTTCGCTGTCAAAGCTTTGCCAAAGGGTGCACTCGTTGAGGTGGAGTGCATTGCTGTGAAGTAAGGTGGTGTGATTTACCTAATCGTATGTTCTTAGCTTGTGGGGAGGATGGCCAGTTCTCTCATGGAATGGCACAGATGTTTACATACGAGTAACGTTCATCTGGATTTATCCCAATCGTCTTGATGTAAATAATTTTCGCCTCTCTCGGAAACAGTATATGCCCCTCAAGCTAAGAGAAGAGGCCTAATTAGATTGTAGAACATGCCCTTCTTGCTTATAGAAGACGCCCTTCTTGATGCAAGAAGGGCATCTTCTGCAATGCTGTTTGTAATAAGCTGATATAGTGAGGATTATAAGCTTGATAGTTGAGGATATTATATTCCTGCTATGAGAGAGTTTTTCTCTATAATATGTAATGATTTTTTACGTATCTACAAATGCCCTTGAGATAGGAAGAGGAAGGTATGGAACATCCATTAAAAAGTCGGATGCACTGGTAGAAAAGCTTGAAAGAGGAACGTTTTGTTGCTTAGGAAGATAGATAGAAAGGATAGGAAAGACGATAATCACCCTTTTTCTGTCGTTATATGATGTGTTTGCACGAATGGTATTAAGGCTTAATCGCCTTCCGAGATACTGTTTGGATGGAGGATAGAAAGGGGCGGATGAGGCGTTAGATAACTCAGAATAAGGTTTGTTAGATTAGATTTTTCTTTATTAGAAAACGGTGTAAGGCGTTCTAAGTCAAAGCAGTATCGCATGGTGATGGAACTCATTAAATTATTACCCCTTCGTTTACAAGTTTAATTAACATATTTAATGTTGAGAAAAGCCGTTGAATATTACTTAATTACTTATTCTTTTATTACTTTTGTAACACGTTAGTATTTATACTGGAGAATGAGGTATGAGAAAGAAGCTTAGAACCATTATCGAGGAGCTTGGGCAAAGGACGTATCTGCGTAAAGAGCTGGCTTCCGATTTGGAGAGATTGTCTGACAGGTTAGCACTTTATCACATCCACTTGGGGTCAGCATCGTTAAAGAAGCTGATTGGCTATTTCAAGGGGATAGAAAAACCTTCTAAAAAAACATTAGATAGGCTGGCTCTCTTTGCAGGGTTCCAAAACTGGAAGGATTTAAGTGCTGCTTTGCATGGCGAAAACGATGCGAAGTTGAATTATGAAGATTAAGTACTCCATTGTATGATGGGGTAGGGGATAGTCTTGAAGACTGGATGCTGAAAGACTATCTGTGAGGATTTGTAGGGACATACGGTAGGTTTATCCGCAGGTAAGGCCTGTTATGAGATAAACAAGGCGTATATCCCTACATTGTTTTAATGTCATTTTTGATAGAGGAATACCACGTCTCGGGGTTAAGCGAAAGGTGAGATGTAAGTTTGTATGTAAGTTCTCAGGATGATTGATTTCGCTCTCTTTCTAACGTGTCACAGGTGAGGTAGTGGTAAATAAACCTTTTGAAGGACAAATAAAAAAGCCCGAAACCAATGGTTTCGAGCTTTTATTTTCTTGGATTCTCAAGGATTTACTTTTCAACAGCAACGGTTCTCTTCTCCTTGATGCGTGCAGCCTTACCTGTAAGATTACGTAGGTAGTAGAGTTTCGCACGGCGAACCTTACCACGCTTGTTCACCTCGATAGAATCGATGTTAGGTGACTCAATAGGGAAGATACGCTCAACACCGATGGTGCCTGACATCTTACGAACAGTGAAACGCTTCTTCTCTCCATGACCAGAAATCTTGATTACTACGCCACGGTAGAGCTGAATACGCTGCTTATTACCCTCGACGATTTTGTAAGCGACAGTGATAGTGTCACCAGCCTTGAACTCTGGGAACTGCTTGCCGGTTGCAAATGCTTCTTCAGCAACTTTAATTAAATCCATTGTCTTTTATTAATTAAATATTGTTTGTCGTTCCAACGTAACATAGTCCATGACTCTTCCACGACCAGCGGTTACGCCAAAAGCGATGCAAAGTTACTACTTTTCAATGAAATGACAAAGTATTTATATGCTTTTTAATGCTTATTTGTTGCAAGCACCTTTGCAATCTCCTTCTTTGCCTTAGCCATCTGCTTCTGGAAAGCATCTGATGACTGTACGGCAGCAAAGCCTACACTTGCACAGAGACGGCCTGCGTCGACATCGCTCTGATAGTGATATCCACAGATTACTCGGCTCTGACCATATTCGTAGGCATGCTTCATGATTTCGTTGCCACGGGATGGGTTCAAGGCTGTTAAGGTCAATCCGAAAATCCATCCACGGCAAGTATGACCAGAAGGATAGGAACCGTTGTTGATTAATTCTGCCTCGAACTGTGGTTGGAGGGTATGCTCATGGAACTGAGCAAATGGACGCTTGCGCATATACTTAGCCTTGGCGCGGTCGACAGCATGGTTACCATCAATACCAATCATATACATGAGCTTGTAAGTCTCGGGTGTTTTCTCGGGTGTGATGAGCATGCCAAAGGAAGGAGCAAAGCCTACGAGGACTGAATCAACATCAAAGTTAGCATCGAACTTAGCCTGTGCAGCACGCTCTTTGTCCTCTCTCATCTTGCGACCCCACCAATACTGATGGAAGTCATAGTCGAACTGATAGGATGCTGTGTCAGGTGGGGCTGGGAGGTAGATACCGGCATCTGGCATGTCAGCCTCTGGTATGAACGACTGCTTCTTGTAATCCTGAGCATTCACCGTCATGCCTATTAATAGCATAACAAAGCTTACGAACAAACTCTTTCTCATAATGAATAATTGTTTTAATGAATTTAAGTTGATATGTGTTATATGCTGCAAAAGTAGGGAATTGTACGTGTTTTTCAAAGGTTTAATAGGTTTTTAATAGTTGCATTCTGCATTGACTGTCGTTCTGAGGGGTTGCAACTATTGGCTTCTTTACGTATAAATGGCTGATAGTGTGACCTTATATTATAGTGTCGTAATACTTCTTCGTTTGCGTAACAACAATCGTGCTAATAGGATAAAGGCTTTAAGATAGTAAATGAAAAGCAGGAAAGAGGAGCAACATGCGTTGCTTTCCATCTTCCCTGCCTGTGGGTTACGATATATAAATAAGGTGTATCAGTGTTTAAAAGGACCTCTTGTATAAGTGTAAGAGGACTGTTTAATCAACCTCAGCTTCCTTATTTAGGAAACTCCCAACACCTGTGAATATCTTTAAGAGAGTGTTTTAACCTTAATACTTAAACACAGCTGTGAGCGTAATCTTGCGTCCATCAGCATGAGCATACTCTGCATTACGTGCCATCATCATAGATGCTGGTGTGTAATAAGTGTAGTTTAGCAAGTTAGATACAGCCAAACTCAAGTCACAAACCTTCAGTTTAACACCTGCAGTGAGGTTTAGTAAGTTGATACGACTTACTATTCCTTCTCCTTCATTATACTGTCCTGATGCGTTAGGAGCAAATCGGTCACGCTTACCCGTGTGCATGTATTGCAGCTGGAGATAGGTGTTCTTGACTGGAGCATAGTTGACATACATTGCCAACTTAGCGGCTGGGATAGAGATATTCGACATGTATGTGTCCCAATCACCAGTAGCTGATTTGAGCTTACCTTCGAACCATGAGAAATTAGCACCAGCCTTTAAGTTGCTGAGGATTTGTGCGTCTGCACTCAACTCAACGCCATATACCTTCTGTGGAGTACGATTGACTACCCAGAAGCCGTGGTCTATCTTGAGGTCACTTCCTAACTTAGAATAGGTGTAGAAGAACGAACCATTGAGTTGCAGCCAATGGTTGATATCAGAGTAAGCACCAATCTCGTAGTTGTTAGTCTTTACTGGTTCTGTGGAGATCTTAGCGAGTACATCCGCCTTAGCAGCACGTAGTGTACGACCTAAATCGAAGATAGAAAAGCCTTGAGAGTAGGCTACGAAAGGTTGAAAAGCAGGATATTTGTTATAAGAAAGACCTACGTTAAAAGACATGTTATTATACTTCAGCGTCCCACCCTTGACCTGAACCTGTGGGTCAGAGAGCTTATTACGCAACACGTCGTAGTCTGGCACCTTCACACTAATGTAGTCGTAACGACCTCCAAGTTTGACGTTAAGGTGCTGCCAGAGCGTTGTCTTGATCTGAACAAAGGGTGCATGGTTGTTACTTGTCAGCCATGGCATCCAATACCTGCCGTCTACTAAGGGTTGAGAAGTCTTATTGTAGAGGTAGTCGTAACCGTAGACTATGTGCGCAAAGGCATCGTCAGAGAATATAAGACGACTATTGAACTGAGCACGAACACCGAACTTACGGTCCTTAACAGCCGACTGTCCGCTTGTTTCCTCCCATCTTGGTTGTGCTGGATTAGCCTTGCGGAAGTCGAAGATGGTGTATAGACTTGAACCATAAACAGACGCTTCTAAATCGGTGTGCTTGAATATGTCCTTTGAAGTAAACTTGAGGTACGCATTGTGGTTGTACCTTGTTCCCTCGTCAACTGCCTGTGGGTCCTTGTTGCCAATGACGCCAATAGAAGGGCTTTGGAGATACTTTCCACCGAAAGGAATCAGTTTTGTGTCCTGCAAACTACGATAGAAATTATACATCAACTCAATTCTGTTCTTTGGAGACAGGCTGTAACCGAGATTGACGAGGGCATTCGTGGTGTAAGTATCACCGAGTCCGTAACGTGGAGAAATAAACTCTCCGTCACCGTCAATAGCGCTACCTGTACGTCCGAAAGCACCATTTACGAGATAATCGAAATTACCCACACGTCCATAGACTTGCTGGTTGATGCGATAACCTTGGCCTTTTCCTTTACGGAAGAAATTGTAGGTTGACCCTGAGAGAGTCGTCTCTCCTGCAAAAGACTTATTGGTAGTATTCTTCTTAGTGATGATGTTTATCAATCCACCGATAGCCCCATTACCATAGAGAGCAGTAGATCCCTTCACTACTTCTATATGGTCGATAGCAGCGATGTCAATGGTTCTTATGTCACGATCGGTTGAACGTAAAGGAGTTGATTGAGGGATTCCATCAATCAAGATAAGTGCACTTCGTCCGCGAAGTGATTGTGAGCGCGAGCTTGTGGTATTGCTCGATAGAGCCATACCAGGTGTGAGCATACCCAAAAGGTGGGTGATGTCAGGTGCAGCCTTACTCATTTCTGCTATTTGCTTCTGGTCAATGATGGTAACAGTAGCAGCCGCATTCTGCTTTACTTCAGGCATACGTGTTGTACTAATCGTTACCTCTTTGAGTTGTAATGTGGTGTCTTCCATCTCTTGTGCTTGTGCATTACAAGGCATTGCAGCCATTGTGAGCATTGTAAGAGATAGGTAAATTACTTCTTTCTTCATGTGAACACAATCCGTTAAATATTAATAATTGGTTACAAAAGTATAAATAATCTTTCAAACTCACAATACCTAAAACAAGGTATAGTTAGGGTCGTAGGGGATGCTGTCGTTTGTCCTTTCATGAAAAGAGAGACTATCTTTCATTCTTAGACAAGCAGTGTATTCGATTTTTTTCTTACTTTTGCATTGTCTTTTTAGATGTTGTCAGTTTGCGACATCACCTATATATAATAGGTGGAAATTATCGGTTATCAAATAAAGGATGTGTATTCTTTGTTCTGACAGGTCTTTATGAGAACTATAAAATGTCATTATATATGTATAAGAAAACAGTTTATCTGTCTGGACTAACGGCGGTATTAGCGTTGACAGGCTGTGCTTCTCATTATGAGTTAGCGGGCATTCAGCGTACACGTGTGCTGGTTGACAGTAGGTATGATGCTACTCCTGATGCTGAAGCAGCAAAGTTTATGGAACCATTTAAGCATAAGGTTGACTCTGTGATGGGACCTGTTGTGGGCGAGGTCGACCACGAGATGGTGGCTCATCGGCCTGAGAGCGACCTTTCTAACCTGTTAGCAGATATTATGGTATGGTCTGCTCGCAGCTATAATGAGAAGGTTGACTTTGGTGTTTACAATATGGGAGGTATCCGTGCAGCACTTTCTAAGGGTAAAGTGACCTACGGAGATGTGTTAGACATTGCTCCTTTTGAGAATAAGATATGCTTTGTGACACTCACAGGTGAGAAGGTTTTGGAGTTGTTCTCACAGATGGCACATACTGGTGGTGAGGCTGTCAGCCATGGGGTAGAACTCGTTTTCACACGTGACCACAAGTTGAAATCGGCTCGTCTCAATGGTAAGGAGATTGACCCAAAGGCAACTTATCGTATTGCAACTCTTGACTACTTGGCGCAAGGTAATGATAAGATGGAGGCTTTCAAGTCGGCTACTAATGTCGTATCACCCCAAGCAAGCAGTAATAATACACGCTTCCTTATCATGAACTACTTTAAGGAGCAGACTGCTCAAGGTAAGGTTGTCAATTCACATAAAGAAGGACGTATCCGAGTGGAATAATCTTTTAACGATACACATGTATGAAAAGAAATATATTATTGATTACTTTCTGCTTCCTGGCTGTTCTCGCTTTCGGTCAGAATAAGCACTTAACAATTCTGCATACTAACGATGCGCATAGCCAGATCTATCCGCTTAATACGAATCTTGCAGACACGATGAAGGCTGGACGAGGCGGTTTCGTGCGTCGTGTGGCTATGATTAAAGAAGAGAGAAAGAAGCAACCAGACTTGCTGCTCTTTGATAGTGGCGACTTCTCACAAGGCTCTCCTTATTATACAATGTTCAAGGGTGATGTTGAAGTGGGACTGATGAATCAGATGCACTATGACGCTGCTACGATTGGTAACCATGAGTTCGACTTTGGTATGGACAATATGGTTCGCCTCTTTAAGATGGCTAAGTTCCCTATTGTATGCGCTAATTACGACTTTACGGGTACGCCACTTCAGGGCTTGGTAAAGCCCTACGTTATCTTGAAACGTAATGGCTTAAAGATAGGTGTCTTCGGTCTTGCTCCTAAGTTGGATGGTCTTGTGGTGAAGGCTAACTATGGTAAGATTGTTTATAACGACCCTGTGGCTTGTGCACAGAAGGTTATTGACGAGTTAAAAGCAAAGAAATGCGATTTGATTATCTGTATCTCCCATCTTGGATGGAATATAGAAGGGGTCAGTGATGAGGAGGTTATTGCTGGAACTCGTGGTCTCGACCTCATTTTAGGTGGTCATTCGCATACCTTCCTGACTAAGTTAGAATACGTGAAAGACCTTAATGGTAAGATGGTTGGCGATGATCAGAATGGTAAGCATGCTATTTACGTCGGTAAGTTAGTACTTGATATGAAGAAGAAAAAGTAAGTCTTTCAATCGATAAGACCTATATATAAATAATGTGGGCTGTATCAATAAGGTTGTTAATGGCTATCTTATTGATACAGCCCATTGTTGTTCATGCGCTATGGGCATTGTTGAGAGTATGAGAATAGATGCTTTCTACTGTCGCCTTCTCCGCCATTCTATAAGCCTGAAGAGAAAGATAAAAGAGCGTGCAGAGGGTCTAATACGAATTATTTTCATGAAAAGAAATATTTATTTTCATGATGAGAAATATTTTTTTTCACGATAATAAATTCTTTTATTCATGGTAATAATTTGTGGAAATCGGTCTCTTTTGTTTACAAGAACCAAACCCAATAGTAGGAGTTGACGGTTATTACAGCTACTATTGGACGTTGGTTATGATGTAAAAAGCTATAATCTGATAGTGTTCTCGTATTATGAAAGGTGTTTGTGAGCACCTTTATCTTATGTAAATCTGCCCAGGCTTCCTGTCACTCTTTGCTTTCTTCATATTTTCCTGATACTTTTGAATGATAGGCTTCAGATACTTTTTTGATTTTGTTGTAATCAGCATCACGCCGCCAGTACGTGGATAAAATAGCTTGTTGAAGTCACCGTTTTTGATAACATTCACACTAATGATGTCTTTCTGGTCAAGGTTATCGATGTTCTGTACCTCAACTCCATCTACAAGAAACACTGGTATGTTCAGACTATCTTGCTTTTCTTTAGTCTGTGCGCTAATGTTTATACTTGCAACGAGTGCACAAAGAAGGATAATAAACTTTCTCATAACTACTTTTGTTTACGATTTGTAATACAACAAAGATACTGTTTTTTTATATTTTGAAACTAATTCCTCGCTTTTTTAACATCTTTTGTTGTCTACCTATTCGGCATTGGGAAAAGAAGAGGGGAGCCTCTGTAACAGAGAAATAGTACCTTGTCTTGAATAATAAAGACTCAGAGAATGGAAGATATATGGCGATAGTTGATAAGGTTGATGTTGTCACTCGTGTTCTCAAAGTCGCCAGAGTAGACTATAGCCTTCCTACTTATGGGGGTCTTTATCCAGCCTTCAATCTGTGTGAGTGTCTTCTCAAAAGATGAACTATAAGTCATAGAAGACTTCACTTCAATGGCTGTTAGTTCCCCTTCCTGCTTGATTAAGAGGTCAACTTCATTCTGATTAGAGTCGCGATAGAAGAATACTCCACCCTCTAATCCCATGTTATAGCGATGCTTGATGGCCTCCATAACAATCATATTCTCAAAGATAGCACCACGCATCTTATCCCTGTCTAACTGTTGAGGAGTCTCGATGTCGAGTAGATAACAGGCCAGACCAGGGTCGTTGAAATAGAGTTTAGGACTCTTCACCAGTCTTTTGGGTATGTTCTCATAGTAGGGTGGGAGGAGCGTTATGAGGTAAGAAGCCTGCAAGACAGAAAGCCAGTGGCTGATAGTCTTGGAACTTACGCCTATCTCTGCACCTAATTCAGAAGCGTTGAAGAGTGAGCCTATTCGTGCTGCACACTGCTTCAAGAACTTTGTGAAGCGTATTTGGTCTTTCATCTGTAGGAGATCTCTTACGTCTTTCTCCAAGTATGTCCTAACATAAGAGGGGTAAAAGAACTTAGCAATATTCTTCTTTGCACAGATAGAAGGGTAGAGCCCGTTGTAAAGGATTTGATTTAGATTGTCTAAATCAATCTTTCCTGTAACCTCCTGTATGGACATTGGCAACAGTTCGAACACCCCTGCACGACCAGCAAGAGATTCTGATAAGTTCTTCATTACCTCGAAATTCGAACTTCCTGACAATGCGAAATGTCTCTTGGGATTGTTATCTACAATGCCTTGTATGTAGTCTAATAGTTGAGGACACCTTTGTATCTCGTCAATAAACATTCCTTCATCTGTCTGATTAAGGAAGGCTATGGGATCATTCTTTGCGTAATCAATAATGTTGAGGTCCTTTAGACTGTATTTCTCGTAGAATGGGAATAATTGAGTTAGCAATGTACTCTTGCCTGATTGACGTGGCCCAGAGACTGCTATCACGGAGAAGTATTTTGATGCCTCAAGTATCGTTTCCTCTATTTTGCGATGTATATAATCGTTCATAAGTTTATGTAAAATTGAAGTTCAACTCCAAAATTACATAAAAAAGGCATGCGTACAAGTGAAAAGCGTGTTTTTAATAAAAAAATCTATGCAATTTTGGAGTTGCACTTCAATATTGCATAGATTCTATAAGTGTTCTGGTAAGTCTTCTTCCGTTGCCTTTCTTCGATGTAATATCTGCTAATTTTGCAAACAAGCGATTTATTCAAAGTAGAAAGTGAGGGCTATCATCTTTGCCCGTGTATCGTTGACAGAGTTGGTGTACATGAGCATATTCTTGTCTTGGAGGTTTTTTGAATGACTCTTGTCAAGGCTATTAGTAAGACTGTACATGAACTTTAATTCTGGACGTAACTTAAAGTAAGGGAGGTAGAAATCACATCCAAGTCCCACTTCTACGAAGACATCGCTACGTTTGAGCTTGATATAATCATTGTCCTTACCTGAGAGATTGAGCATGGGGTTCAATCCTAACATTACGTATGGACGGTGGTTGTTGAATCGTGGGGCCGCTGCAATGAGGTCGAAAGCGCATGAGATATATGCTGTCTTTAGTTCTTGCACCTGTTCAGTAGGTTCGCCTTGCGTATTAAGGTCTGTGAGGTTTCGGAAAGTGAGATGTCGTGTGCCAAAGTACATGGCTGGGGCCATACGCAGTTGGAGGGTTGAGTTGAGTCGTAACTCACCTAAGACGCCAACAGTGAAGCCCGCATCCCAACGGTCTTGGTCTACTGATATAGTCTTCTGAACCAGTCCGTTACCATCTCCAAGGTCTACCATCTGTGGTCCAACATTATTGAGTTCGAGGTCTTGCAGATGTGTTCCGACGAGTACACCGAAGTGAAATTCACGCAAGTCGGTGTAGGGACGGTTCTGAACTCTCCGTTCCTGTGCATGGCTTGAAAGCACAGTAGCCAATGAGATAAGTGCGAATAGTATTCTTTTCATATTATTCTTCAAACGTTTATCTACTTGTTTTATTGTCTATCTTCCTGTTGATATTTCCTCTTTTTTAGGTGTCTCTCATCCTTTTTAGGTATGAAGCAAGAAAAACGATGTTGTTTAATGTAATAGAGGAAAGCCTTCGTGATTGTTGTATTCTTTGTTTGTAAGTTTCTATTTAATAGTTAGTTACGTTTATGAAAGGCCTTGTAATTCTATTTTTATGTCGTCTAAATATTTGTAATTTATCTCATTATGTTTAGGTATTAAGGAATTTATTCCTAACTTTGCACCATCAAATTTAGGTATAAACCTATTTGTAATACAAGAACATTATTAACATTATAAATTATTTATATTATGGCTTACGTAATTGGTAATGATTGTATCGCTTGTGGTACATGTATCGATGAATGTCCAGTAGAGGCAATCTCTGAGGGTGATATCTATAAGATTGACGCAGACGCATGCACAGAATGCGGCACATGTGCGTCAGTTTGTCCAAATGAGGCTATTAGCCTTCCATAAGGTTTATAACCTGTTACTGATTAAATTCACAAGGCGAGTCGTAAGGCTCGCCTTTTTGTGTTTTATGTCCGAGCAACTTTTATTAGCTTCTTCTTTCTTAATAGCAAAGTTTATGATGGTTCTGGTTAACGGAGGAATGCAACTTTTTAAAATAAGAGGGATATAATACGTACTACTACAAGAATAGTTTTAAATTCGTTTTGCTGTCATTTTTAACATTTGACGTAACTTCTCTGTAAACAAGATAGTTAGGTGGTAACTTTGTGTGACGGCAGTGACAGTAAGTTTAGTTTTGGTTGGAAACTACTTTGCAGATGGTACATAGAAATAGAACATGCGGTGAGCTTTCTGTTGGCATGGGCAACTGTAAAGTAATACGAGAAATCTAATGCAATAAAGAAAGGTTGTGTAATCACTTGAAACGAGGGCTGAATCTAATACTATATACCAGATAACTTCTTTCTTATAGATATGAGTGAGCTTTATCAGATACCAATCATTATAAGTTGGTATATCTATTTCTTTATATTAAAAGGATAGTATATAAGCAAAAAAGGTTGGTAATCAAAAATGATTATCAACCTTTTTGTAGCGGGACGGGGCTACGATCCCCGGACCTCCGGATTATGAATCCGACGCTCTAACCAACTGAGCTATCCCGCCATCCATATTACTTTCGTTCTCGAAAGCGGGTGCAAAGGTATGAAGAAAAAATCATACTTGCAAATAATAACTCACTTTTTTGTGGTTTATTCATTAAAAACATTCTTTCTCTGTGTCTGATACTGCAGGGGAGGCGATGGTTTGCTGCTTATTACAATAAGGATAGAAGATATGCTTTTGAGTAAGAACACCATCCTAATTTATGCTTATTAATGATGGAATACAATAAAAACAAGAAGATATACGTTTAAAGGCTGTCCTTCTGTTTGGCGCAGTAAGAGAAGAAAACGGTTCTATGATGATATTATCGCAAGTATATCTAACGGCTATTTAAGTAACTGCTAAGAACAAACTTATATGATGACTTTATTTCTGGAAGAGGATAGTATGAGGGCGAAGAGACACAATAGAGAGTTGATAAATAAGCATAAACAAAACGCTTTACTTAGTTATGAGTAAGAAAGTAGAATTAGAATACGAATTGAAAACACGTTCAGGCAGTGCTGTGTGGGCACTGATTAGCACACCTATAGGGCTGAAGAAGTGGTTAGCAGATGACGTGACAATAAATGAGGATGTCGCAACTTTTGTATGGGGCGACCCGCTTCGTGAGCATGATATACATACAGCAAAAATCGTCGAAATGGTCAAGAACGACCATGTACGTTTCCATTGGGAGGCTTCGGAGGATGAAGCTTATTGGGAGATAAAGATGTTCCATAGTGAGATTGCAGGTAATTACCATCTATATATAACTGACTTTGCAGAGGACGATGACGTCGAGGGCTTAGAACAGATGTGGAATCAGAACATTGAACGCCTACATGTCATAACGGGAATGTAAGCTCCTTGATGCTAATTTGGCGTGAACAGATAGATGAAAGAGGCTGGTTAAAGAATAAAAATATTAAAAAAGACAATTACTCTGATATTTTTATGTAAATTTGCAAAAGGTAAGCTATTCTCCACTGATGGGACCTCTGTATCCTTAATGTGTCATAGCTCGTATGTAAATAAGGGAGAATAAACTCCTTGTCATTATATCATGTTTCGAATCAAGAAGTTAGATATCTTTATTGCCAAGCAATTTGGTATGCTTTTCATGGGAACTTTCTTCATCAGCTTGTTTGTGTTGATGATGCAGTTCTTGTGGAGATACGTTGATGACTTGATAGGTAAAGGATTGTCTATGGACGTTCTTGGACAATTCTTCTGGTACATGAGCTTAATGATGGTACCACAGGCTCTTCCGTTGGCAATTCTTCTTTCATCGCTAATCTCCTATGGTAACCTTGGTGAAAGTTCGGAGTTGACGGCTATCAAGGCTGCTGGCATCTCTCTTATTCAGTCGTTTAGAGGACTAATCTTTATTAGTGTTCTTATCGCTTTTGGCTCGTTCTATTTCCAAAACAATGTGGGGCCAACAGCACAAAAGCATATTGCTCAATTACTTATATCCATGAAACAGAAGAGTCCTGAGCTGGAAATACCAGAAGGAATCTTCTATGATGGTATCCCACAGACGAACCTCTATGTTGAAAAGAAGGATATGAAGACTGGCCACCTATATAATATTATGGTGTATAGGATGACAGACAGCTACGAAGACCAGGCTATTATCCTTGCTGATTCAGGTATGTTACAGTCTACAGCAGACAAGAAACACCTTGTATTGAACCTATGGAGTGGAGAGTGGTTTGAGAACATGCGCTCACAAGAAATGGGTAATAGTGCCAGTGTCCCATATCGTCGAGAGACATTTGCACATAAGCATATAGTCCTTGACTTCGATGGTGACTTCAACTTAACGGATATGGCTGGTATCTCAAATGATGCTCGTACGAAGAGTATTACGAAGATACAGCACGATAAGGACTCCCTTGTTCACGTCTACGATAGTGTGGGTAACGCCTTCTATAAGGATGCACAGTCCCTTTATTATCGAACGCCTAAGTTAAAGGCTGTCGAAAGGAAGGAGGCCATAAAACTGTCGGAAGAAAAGGCTTTTAACATAGATTCGGCCTTTAATAAGCTACCTGCCGATCAGCGACGTTATGTTGTTGACCAAGCTTTATCGACCGTTCAGCAAGAAGTAAGCGACCTTGATTTTAAGAGTATGATAACCAGTGATGGTGATAAGCTTATCCGATTGCATGAGATAGAGATTATTAATAAGTTTACATTATCGCTGATATGTATTATCTTCTTCTTTATCGGTGCACCACTCGGTGCTATTATCCGAAAGGGAGGATTGGGTATTCCAATCATTATCAGCGTTATAGTGTTCATAATCTTTTATATCCTCGATAATACAGGTTATCGAATGTCGCGACAGGGTGACTGGGCTATCTGGTTTGGAAAGGGCCTTTCTATGGCCGTACTTATCCCAATGGCGATATTCTTTACGTACAAAGCCAACAATGACTCAACTGTATTCAATGCAGATATGTATAGGAGAATGTTGATGAAGATGTTTGGAATGAGGGTGAAACGTAGCGTTGCGAGCAAAGAAGTTATCTTGCATGACCCTGACTATGATAAAGATGCAGAACTACTGAAGGATTTGAACGTTAGAATTGAGGACTATGCTAAGACTCGAAGACTTAAGTCAGCACCTAATGTAATAAAGGTGTTCTTCCGTTATCATACGGATCATGTCATCGAGAAGATTAATGATGAACTTGAAACTGTCATTGAAGACTTGGGTAATACACGCAATAAGGTCATCATGACAGAACTGAATAAATACCCAATATTAGCTGTTAAGGCACATACAAGACCGTTCGACCATAAGTGGTCTAATATTCTTGCAGCAGTGATACTGCCAGCTGGTATCTTCTTCTACTTCCGCATGTGGCGTTTCCGCTTGCGTCTTTATCGTGATCTCCATACGATTATTGGCTGTAACGTGATGATAATCTCAGAGATAATACGGATGAAGGAAAGAGAGGGGCAAAGGTTTATTGGTATCGAAACAACAAACAATCAGTAACAATATGGAAGACTTTAAACTCGATAGCATCGAAGATGCGCTGAAAGACTTTCGGGAGGGAAAGTTCGTTATCGTAGTTGATGACGAAGACCGAGAGAATGAAGGTGACCTTATCATGGCTGCAGAAATGATCACACCAGAGAAGGTTAACTTTATGTTGAAGAATGCACGAGGTGTGCTTTGTGTACCTATTACGATGTCACGTGCGGAAGAATTGGACCTACCTCACCAAGTTTCTGATAACACATCAATGCTTGGTACTCCGTTCACCGTTACCGTTGATAAGCTGGAAGGCTGTTCGACAGGTGTGTCTACACATGATCGTGCTGAGACAATCAAGGCGTTGGCCGACCCAAAATCTACTCCACAGACCTTTGGCCGACCTGGTCATATCAACCCATTGTATGCTCAAGACAATGGAGTTCTGCGTCGTTCGGGTCATACCGAGGCTGCCGTCGATCTCTGTAAGCTCTCTGGCTGTTTCCCAGCGGGTGTGTTGATGGAGATAATGAACGAAGATGGATCGATGGCGCGTATGCCTGATTTGCAGAAACGTGCAAAGGAATGGGGACTGAAGATTATTAGTATCAAGGATATCATAGCTTATCGCTTGAAGACCGAGACAAGTATTGTTGTCGGTGAGGAGGTAGAGCTTCCTACTAAATATGGTATGTTCCATCTGATTCCATTCCGTCAAGCGAATGGATTAGAGCACATGGCACTTATTAAAGGTACGTGGACAGAAAACGAACCGGTGCTTGTGCGTGTACACTCTTCATGTGCGACGGGCGATATTCTTGGTAGTCAACGTTGTGATTGTGGTGAGCAACTGCACAAGGCAATGGAGATGATTGAGAAAGAAGGTAAGGGTGTCCTTATCTATATGCAACAGGAAGGACGTGGCATCGGCTTGATGAATAAGATTGCTGCCTATAAACTGCAGGAAGAAGGACTTGATACTGTTGAGGCAAACCTCCACCTTGGCTTCCGTCCTGACGAACGTGATTATGGTTGCGGAGCACAGATGTTGCGCCATCTTGGCGTCCATAAGATGCGTCTGATTACAAACAACCCAACGAAGCGTGTGGGGCTTGAAGCTTACGGATTGGAGATTGAGGAGAATGTCCCTATTGAGATTACTCCTAATAAGTTTGATTATCGCTATTTGAAGACGAAGCGTGATCGCATGGGGCACGACTTGCATCTATAAAGATAATATTCTATTGAAAGGCTATGTAGTAAGCCTTGTTGTCAATCCCACTATGGAGAGGCGTTCTGTCTCTTTATAGTGGGATTGTTGTTTATGCTTTTGGGAGTTCATCTTCATAATCTGTCCGAATCAAAAATGGTCTGTTGGCTGGTGGCGAATGGAGTAGGATAGGGTGGTGGTAGTGTTTTGTGACCTCTGACAGTCGTTACTCGTGTAAGTTTGTTAGCTACCAGTTGCTATGTGGAAATATGAGAAAAATGCTGCACTTATAGGTTTATGACAGGTGAGATATTACTCAATAGGGTAAGTGTGAGCTTTTGTTGCAAGTTGTGTGAAGGGTAGGCACAAAGCTATGAATTGCTTGAGCGAATGTAAGTTAGAGAGGTCGATAGATGTAAAAGGATGTTTTATATAGACGAAGATGGTAAGTCTTTGTTTGCAAAGTATGGTATATTTAGGTATGTAAATATTATTGTATTTCATGTCTGTTTGGCTTTTCGATAAGTATATCAAAAGTACTGGTCTCTATTTCATGGGAATTTACTTAACTGTAAAAAATCATTACATAATATCGATCTAATTACCCTTACAACACGAGTATAAGAACTCTTATGATAGAGCTTATAATATACAATAAATCAATAGGTTACATATAGACTTGAAGAAGATGCTTTCCTTGCTTCAAGAAGGGCGTCTTCAACATGCAAGAAGGGCATCTTCTTGAATGCAGTTAGGCCTCTTCTATTATCTTAAAAAGCGTGTACTCTATTCATGAAGGGTGAAAATAGTTGACAGAAAGGGGAGAGAGAGCGTTTTCCATAGCCTCTAATACCCATCAGATGTTACCTACTCCCATCACTAACACAAACCCTTAACACCCATCCACCATCACCAAACACCCATAATCCATCACCTATTACCCACCAAACAGAAACCATTAACACCTATCACTCATCACCCAACACCCATAATCCATCACCTATTATTCGCCAAACACAATCCCTTAACACCTATCCACCATCACCTAACACCCATCTTCCATCACCTACTACCCACCAAACACAAAACATTAACACCGATCACTTAACACCCATCACCCACCACCCATCAACTCTATTTGAGTATAACTCATGTGTCATCCAGTGAGAAGAAAAGGTGTTCAGTTCTTATAACAAAGTTCTTCTTAGTATTTAAGTTCTATCACTTTTAGTATCGGAAGAACCCTATTTTTGTGGTTTTAACTGTCAAATCGGCAGTAAAAATGTTATAATGATAAAATAAAGAAAGAAAAGTTGCGTTATCAGAATGAATTTACGTACATTTGTACTTGATATTATTCATAAAGAAAGATAAAGTTCGAAATGGCACAACTATCAGATCGTTTGAATCGACTGGCGCCTTCTGAAACATTAGCAATGTCGCAGAAGAGTAGTGAAATGAAAGCGCAGGGAATTGATGTTATCAATATGAGTGTGGGTGAACCAGACTTTATGACACCCGACCATGTGAAGGAAGCGGGCAAAAAAGCTATTGATGATAACTTCTCTAAGTATTCTCCTGTTCCTGGATATCCTGTTCTGCGTGAGGCAATTGTTAAGAAACTGAAGCAAGAAAATCACCTTGATTATG
The DNA here is from genome assembly GCF_000224595.1 of Prevotella sp. C561. Classification (NCBI taxonomy): domain Bacteria; kingdom Pseudomonadati; phylum Bacteroidota; class Bacteroidia; order Bacteroidales; family Prevotellaceae; genus Prevotella; species Prevotella sp. C561. The sequence goes on from NZ_JH114147.1 coordinate 43,742, forward strand.
CTGTTTCAGAGATAGTTGTTGGTACAGGAGGTAAGCAAGGTGTATGCAATGCCATCTTGGCTTTGGTTAATCCTGGTGATGAGGTCATTATTCCTGCACCTTATTGGGTTAGTTACCCACAGATGGTAAAACTCGCTGGAGGCGTTCCTGTTATTGTTTCTGCTGGTATTGAACAGGATTTCAAGATTACGGCTGAACAGTTGGAGCATGCGATTACACCCAAGACAAAGATGATTATTCTTTGTTCTCCAAGTAATCCTACTGGTAGTGTCTACTCTGCAGAAGAGTTGGAGAGCTTAGCCAAGGTCGTTTTGGCACATGATGACTTGTTCGTTCTGTCAGATGAGATATATGAACACATTAATTATATAGGTGGTCATTGTAGTATTGCTTCTTGCCAAGGGATGAAAGACCGTACGATACTCTGCAATGGTGTTAGCAAAGCTTACGCTATGACAGGTTGGAGATTAGGCTGGGTTGCTGCACCAGAGTGGATTGCAAAAGGAATTAATAAGCTACAAGGACAATATACGTCAGGTACATGTAGTGTAAGTCAGATGGCTGCTGTGGCTGCATACGAGGCTGATCAAGCTTGTGTGGCTGACTATCGTGAGGCATTCCGACGTCGTCGTGACTTGATAGTTAGGCTGGCAAAGGAGATACCTGGCCTTGAAGTGAATGTACCACAGGGTGCATTCTATCTCTTCCCTAAATGTTCAAGCTACTTTGGCAAGACAGATGGTAAGCATGTCATTCGGAGTTCATCAGACCTCGCAATGTATATTCTTGAAGAAGGAGGCGTGGCAACAGTGGGTGGCGACGCTTTTGGTGCCCCAGAATGTTTCCGAATGAGTTACGCAACAAGTGATGATAATATTAAGGAAGCACTACATCGTATCAAAGAAGTACTTTCAAAACTTAAATAGGGCTCGAAAGAGTAGATAGTAATAAAGTAGAGAGAGAAACCGTACATTTATAACTGTTAAATGTTATTAATCCTATCTCTATTTTTCTTTTAATTACTATCTTTGCGGAGATAAGACACTGTGTTGAACGAGCTCACATACGGCTCGTATCATACAAATGCTTATAAATCAGAAAGATATTAACAAATTAATTCATTAATAACCTAAAATTAAAATTTTATCAAATTATGGCAACTACACAACAAAAACCAGTCCCACAGAAAAAGTCTGAGGGCTTCACAGGAGTTAGAGGTGCATTTTGGATTATCATCTTTTGCGCTATCGTTGCGTTCGCATTGTTCTACTTTTGGTTCGGCAATCAGATGCATTTCCAGGATGGTGCTGCACGTGAGAACCCAGCAGACGTTTGGGGTACTATCTTCAAGGGTGGCGTAGTCGTTCCAGTTATCCACACTCTCTTGTTGACAGTGCTTGCTATGTCTATCGAGCGTTGGATGGCATTGAAGACTGCTTTCGGTAAGGGTTCACTTCCAAAGTTCGTTGCAAACATCAAGAGTGCTCTTAACGCTAATGACCTTGCTAAGGCTAACCAGCTCTGCGATCAGCAGAAGGGTTCTGTAGCAAACGTTGTTAAGGCTTCTTTGAACGCTTACAAGGATATGGAGACTGGTGCTAATGCTAACCTTAAGAAGGCTCAGAAGGTAGCTAAGATTCAGCAGGCTCACGAGGAGGCTACTCAGCTTGAGATGCCAACTCTGACAATGAACCTCCCTATCATTGCTACTCTCGTAACTCTTGGTACTCTTACTGGTCTTCTCGGTACTGTAACCGGTATGATCAAGTCGTTCTCTGCTCTTTCTGCAGGTGGTGGTGCTGACTCTGCTGCACTTTCTGCTGGTATTTCTGAGGCGTTGATCAACACCGCTTTCGGTATTGCAACATCTTGGTGTGCAGTGGTATCATACGGTTACTACTCTAACAAGGTTGACAAGTTGACTTTCGCCCTCGACGAGGTTGGTTATTCTATCGCTCAGACATACGAAGTAAACCACACAGACGAGGCTTAATTTTTGCTAACCCTTTAATAATTTATCGCTATGGGTAAAGTAAAAGTTAAGAAGAATGACACTTTTATCGACATGACGCCTATGTCAGACGTTATGACCCTGTTGCTTACCTTCTTTATGCTGACTTCTACTTTCGTTAAGAATGAGCCAGTGAAGGTAAATACTCCGGGTTCTGTGTCTGAAACTAAGGTGCCTGAGAATGGTGTCTTGACAATTCTCGTTAGTCCTGAAAAAGGACCTAATGGAAAGCCTACTGGCGAAGGCCAGGTTTTCATGAGCTACGATAATACCAATGAGTTGGGACAGATCGTAGGCAATATGGGCATTACATTGACTCCTGCACAGAAGAAAACTTTTGTTGCTGAGTCTACATTTGGTACTCCGCTCGATAAGTTAGCTGCTTATTTGTCAAAGCCTGCTGCAGAGCGTAGTAAAGAACTCCCTAAGATGGGTATTCCTCTCGATAGTATCCAAGGACAGGAGATGACTGAGTTCCAACAGTGGGTTAACGCAGCCCGCCAGGTGAACCCAAAGGTTAGACTTGCTATCAAGTCTGATGCTGACTCTCCTTATGGTACCGTTAAGAAGGTAATGAGCGAACTCCAAGATATGGATGAGAGCCATTACTATATGATCACACAGTTGGACGCTAAAAAGGCTGCTCAGGCAGCTAATAAGTAAGGAGATCAAAGTATGGAAATGATGGATACAGGAAAAGGAGGCGGCAAGCAGAAGAAGATGACCGTCCGCGTAGACTTTACGCCGATGGTAGATATGCTTATGTTGCTGATTACTTTCTTCATGCTTTGTACTTCGCTTAGCAAGCCTTCAACTATGGAGTTGACGATGCCAAGTAATGATAAAACTCAGAATGAGAACCAGAAGAATGAGGCTAAGGAGTCACACTCTATTACAATTTACATTGCTGACGGAGATAAAATCTTCTATGGTAATGGTAAACCAGAGTATGATAACGCTAATTGGCTAAAGCCTGCTGATTGGAGTAACACTTCAAAAGGTATTCGCTACGTTCTTCAACATAAGCAAGTGGGTGATCCTTCTACTGGTGAAGCTATCTCTATCCCATATAAGGATATGGATATCGCTGTAAAGGATCTGAATCGCAAGAAGGCTGAGAACCCTAAGGCTTATCCTGATAGCATCTATCAGGCTGAGATTGCATCGATTAAAGGTGGTATGATTGATGGCAAGAAGGTTTCAACCATGACTGTCATTATTAAACCAACTGATCATGCTTCATATCGTCACTTGGTAGACATCCTCGATGAAATGCAGATTTCATATATTGGAACTTACGTCATTGACAAGCTGACAGACCAAGACAAGGCACTCTTAGCCAAGAAAGGTATAAAGGCTTAATCACTGATTCGTAAACAATTAAAGAAAGAAAGACAATGGCAAAAATAGATTTATGCGATCCTAAATGGGTCGACATGGTGTTCGCCGACAAGAACAAGGAGTACGGTGCATACAAGCTTCGTAAAACTGTTTCTCAGCGTAACATCAAAGCGTTAGCTATTCTGCTTTGTGCTGCATTCCTCGGTGGTGGTTACTTAGCTTATCAGATTAAGAAGCACAACGACGAGTTGGCTGCTCAAGCGGCTTATGCTGCTAAGATGGAATTAGCTGCTCTTGAGCAGGCTAAGAAAGATCAGGCTGAGCGTAAGAAGCAACAGAAGAAGGAAGAACCTAAGAAGGTTGAACCAGAGAAGGTTGTTCCAGAAACTCGTGCAACAGTTAAGTTTACAGCCCCAGTCATCAAAGATGATAAGGATGTAAAGGAAGAGATGCCACCAATGGTCAAGATGAACAAGGAGACTAAGGCAGTCGGTGTTGAGAACAAGGAAGGTACGGAAGATCGTACTGAAACTGCAGCTCGTAGTACCGTTGCTACTCCTGAGCAGATTGTACCAAAGATTGAAAAGCCTGTTGTTGAGGCTCCAAAACCAGAGCCAAAGCAGGAGGTTGAGAATAAGGTCTTCACAGTGGCAGAGGTTATGCCTTCGTTCCCGAACGTAAATGCTTGGTTGGCTTCTCACATCCAGTACCCAGCTGTAGCAGCTGAGAATGGTGTGCAGGGTCGTGTTATCGTTAAGTTCGTTGTAGGACGTGATGGTAGCGTAAGTCAGGCACAGATTGTTCGTGGTGTTGACCAGTCACTCGACCGTGAGGCGCTTCGTGTTGTTAACAGCATGCCGAAGTGGTCTCCTGGTATGAACAATGGTCAGCCAGCAAACGTTTGGTTTACTCTCCCTATTACTTTCAAACTGCAGTAAAAGCAAATATTATATGAAAAGAACCAGATTCTACATAACAGTAGGATTGATGCTATCCCTCGGCTTCCTTCTGTCTGCTTGCGGACAGAAGAAAGCTAAGGACGGCAGAACAGATACACCGACGTCAGGGACGATTCAATTCGCCTCTGACGAAAGTTTTAGTCCTATTATAGAGGAACTGTTACAGAATTATCAGTTCCGCTACCCACAAACTCACTTGTTGCCAATCTATACAGATGACAACAAAGGTATGCAACTGATTCTCGACCAGAAGGTTAATCTTTTCTTTACTTCTCATGCACTGACGAAGGGAGAGGATGCCATGTTACGAGAGAAAGGTCCTATTCCAGCGGTATTCCCGATAGGATATGATGGAATTGCTTTCATTGTGAACAATACGAATGCAGATTCATGTATAACGGTCACAAATGTTAAGAAGATTCTCAGCGGACAGATTACTAAGTGGAATCAACTGAACCCGAAGAATAACAAAGGTAACATAGAAGTTGTCTTTGATAATAAGGCTTCAGCAACATTACATTATGTAGTCGATTCGATATTAGGTGGAAAGAATATTAAGGGTGCGAACATTGTTGCAGCAAGTAATAGTAAGTCGGTTGTCGACTATGTTCATAAGACTCCTAACGCCATAGGTGTTATTGGTTCAAACTGGTTGAATGACCACAGAGACTCAACAAACACTACATTTAAGAAAGATATTACCGTAGTAGGTATCTCACAGGCTACTGTAGCACAGCCTGGTAACAGTTGGCAGCCATACCAAGCTTATCTCTTGGATGGAAGGTATCCGTTTGTTAGAACAATCTATGCGATAGTTGCTGACCCTCACAAGGCACTTCCATGGGCATTTGCTAACTTCGTAACGAACCCTATTGGGCAGAAGATTATCTTCAAGGCAGGTCTATTACCTTATCGTGGAGAGATTAACATCCGTGAGGTTGAGGTAAAGACACAGTAGTGGCTTAATGATTAATAACGGACCATCCGATAGGATGGAGATGTGGAACAAACTACTATTGTAGGTGGTTTATACATCTGGCTACTTGTTACAAGACAGTGACGAAGATGTTGGTGCTGGTTACCATCGTATGTGGTTGAGCTTTGATTACATATCATCTTGCTAAGTTGAACGTATCGTACAAGCGGCTATCGCAGGTGGTTTAAGAGTTAAGCATCATGTCACCAGACACGGACGAAGATGTTGGTGCTGGCTACCATCCTTAGTGGATGAGCAATGATTACGTATTCTCTTGCTAAGTTGGGTATATCGTACAAGCAGCCATCGCAGGTGGTTTAAGTATTAAGTATAGGTCATCTTGCTAAGTTGGAAGTATGGTAAAGGCAGCTCTCACAAATGGTCTAATTCTTAACTACTGATAATCATGTTGTGTTGGAAAAGCCGTACAAACTTTCATCACATGTGGTTTAAGCAATTAACTACGAGTCCTTTAGTTGGATGGAGGTATTGTACAAATCACCAAAGTATGTAGCTTAAGTATTAATTACGTGTTATCTAACAGGTAAGTCTTTGCAAGAATTATTAAATTAGAGGTAGTTATAGACGTAGAGTAAGTAGTTATAAGATAGAGATAAATAAGCTTGCTTATCTTCGATAATAGTCAAATATAGATAGTTTCTTTAAACTATTATATCATGGTAGGCGTCTTAATAAATAATGTGTTCACTTAAATTGAAAATTAAAGAGAGAGAATTATGAAGACAAAGAAATATTTGATAGCTGGAGCTTTGATGTTGGCAATGTCAACTCCAGCACTGGCACAGGAAGTTGACTATGCTGTTGCACTTAAGCCTATAGTAGCAGCTATCGAAGCTGCACCAAATGATCCAAAGGCAGCCAAGGACCTCATCAAGGAGTATCAAAAGACCTTTAAGAAGAGTGAGGAGGCTATTGTTGCGTTGGGTAATGTTTATCTTTTGCAGCATAACTACGATGCAGCAACAGAGATTGCCAACAATGTTATCAATAATAAGAAATTTAAGGGTAGCTTAGCATACGTTCTTTTGGGCGACATTGCTGCTCTTAAGGACTCTATCGGTAATGCGGGTGCAGCTGCTACACAGTATCAGAACGCAATTACTGTTGATCCACAGAACGTAACAGCTTATGAGCGTTATGCAAAGGTTTTTCGTCATGTAAATTCAAAGGTTGCTGTTCAGAAACTTGAAGAACTCCGTAAAGTTAAGCCTGACTATCCTGTTGAGGCAACTGCAGCTGAAATCATGTTGAATGACGGTAAGTACAAGGAAGCTTTGGAGTGGTATGCTAAGGCTAATCCAGCTAATATGTCAGAGGACAACTTCTATAACTATGGTTTCGCAGCATACATTACAAAAGACTACCAGAGAGCTTTGGATGTTGTAAAGCAGGGTTTGCAGAAGTTCCCTAACAGTGAATACTTGAGCCGTATAGCAATGATGGCATCTGTTGAGTTGAAGGATTATGCTTCAGCTATCAACTATGGAAAGGCTGTATTCGCTGGTTCTGGTAAGAAGGTAGCTAACGACTACGATGTATATGCAAAGGCTCTCTGTGGTGCTCAGCAGTATGACGAGGCTATTAGCACTGTCAACAAGGCACTTGAAGCTGATAAGAACAATATAGAGCCATTGAAGACTTTGGCCGCTATTTATGCTGCACAGGGTAATGATGATAAGGCACTTGAGGTTCAGCAGGAGTATCTTTCAAAGAGCAAGAAGGCTACTAACAACGACTGGGCAACACTTGCCAACACATACATTGCAAAGGCAGATGGCTTGACAGACCGTGCTGCAAAGAATGCGGTTCTCGCTAAGGCTCTTGACGTTTATGAGCAGATGGTTGCAAAGTTCCCAACAATCTCTGACTGGGTATGGTTGAACCAAGCTAATGTAGCTCAGTTAATGAACGACCCAGATAAGGTTGCTGAGATATATCAGAAAGTTGCTGCATACGAAGAGGCAAAGCCAACGCTCGACGAAGATAGCAAGAGCTATTTGGAGAACGTTTACTATGGTCTTGGTTACTATTACTCAAAGAAGGGTAATAAGCCTCTTGCAGACGAGTATTTCAATAAGGTGCTGAAGGTTAACCCTAACAATGAGGGCGCAAAGAAGGCTTTAGGAATGTAATTATCCGTAATATTTATTAGGTATAAGGGCGATGGTCGTAATGACTATCGCCCTTTTTTTTAATGTTACAACGCTGGGGTAGGAGGCTTGTCGTTGGTAAGATCCGTTATTAGCTATGTCGTTCTAACATCTTAAATCCCCATTATAGATGAGTATTAGTTACTCTTTTCAATAACAGAGAATAGTGTGTTGCGAATTATTTTCATGAAAAAAATATTTTTCTTCATGAAAATAAATATTTCTTCTCGTGAAAATAAATATTTCTTCACACGAGAATAAATTGTCGAAGATAGATTCTTGCGATAGAAGAAAGAAATAATTAAGCAGATAATATTGGTGTTTCTATAGCTTTAGAGATGATAGATTCTACCCTTAGATTGGGCTGTTATTAATGCAGGTAAAGTTTAGCTATATTCCTGTTCATTCTTTTGCAAACGAAGAAGGAAGCATATCACTTTGAGTTTTAGATGGACCTTTGTTAGTGTCATGCTTCCTTATCGTGTTACTCTATGGTTCTCTATATCCAATAGAGAGGGTAGAGTGTATTAGAGTCGTCTCTATGTTCACATATTATGAACTAATCTAATCGCATGTTAGAGAAGATAAGTGATAATGTGATGGATGTCATTCTTCTGTTCACAAAGATAGGTTAAATTTCTCAAAGATGCTTTCAAGAAAAGCGAAAATCATTGCACTCTAATGTATAAATTATCTTTCTTATCCTTTTTCGTGAATGTCATTTTATCTTTTCTCGTTAATTTTGTGTATCTTTGTGAACGTTTGAAAAGTCACAAAACAAAGTGTTCAATAATGTTCGGCTTGTCTACTTAGCCCTATCTGTCTCCTTTGGCTGATATGATAGGATAACCTCTAATCTGTTTGCAGATAGTAGACGGTAGAAGATGAACACACCTCAAGCAAAAGTGAAAATAATAGAACATAAAACACGTTAAGCATTGAAAACAGAAAGAAAGATAAGTCCGTGGGCATGGATTCCCTCTCTTTATTTCGCAGAGGGCCTGCCTTATATTGCCGTAACGGTGTTGTCACTTCAAGTCTATATGCAGATGGGGCTGTCAGATGCCGAAGTTACGTTTTACACATCATGGCTTTATCTCCCTTGGGTCATCAAACCCTTGTGGAGTCCCTTCCTTGATTTGATAAAGACAAAACGATGGTGGATTATCATTATGCAAACGCTTGTGGGAGCAGCCTTTGCCGGAGTAGCTTTTACGGTTAATACGTCTTTATGGCTTCAAGGAACCATCTGTTTCTTCTGGTTACTTGCTTTCAGTAGTGCTACGCATGATGTAGTTGCCGATGGGTTCTATATGATGGGACTCAACCAGCACGACCAAGCCTTTTTCGTTGGTATTCGTTCTACTTTCTATCGTATTTCTATGGTCGTCGGTAAGGGCGGACTGATTGCTCTTGCAGGTTTTCTGCACATGAGCTTTGATATACAATGGACGTGGTCGCTTGTGTTCTATGGCCTGATGGCACTCTTTATGGGTCTTGCTCTCTATCATCGTTTGATACTCCCTTGTCCATCTGAAGACGCAGAGAGAGAACAAATATCAGCTTACCATTTGTTACGTAGCTTTGGGCAGACCTTTCTCTCCTTCTTCAAAAAGGAACAAGCACTAACCACTATTTGCTTTCTATTACTCTTTCGTTTGCCAGAGGCATTAATTATACCTATCTCTCAACTTTTCCTACAAGCATCGAAGGCAAAGGGAGGGATAGCACTTTCCGAGATTGAGTATGGTACAGTGAATGGTATAGTTGGTACAGTAGGCCTCTTGATAGGTGGTGTTATAGGAGGAATGATGATTAGTCGTGATGGTTTGAAGCGTTGGATATGGCCGATGACTGCAGCTATCACGTTGCCTAATTTGGCCTACGTTTACCTCGCCTATATGCTTCCAGACAACGTAATAGCTGTTAGTGTAGCCGTATTTATCGAGAATTTCGGTTATGGCTTTGGGTTCAGTGCTTATATGCTCTTTATGATTTATTTCAGTCAGGGTGAACACAAAACCAGTCATTACGCCCTCTGTACGGGTTTTATGGCATTGTCAATGATGGTTCCGGGACTATTTGCGGGAACATTAGCACAGGCTGTGGGTTATCGTTGGTTCTTTGTAATCGTGATGATAGTCTGCATCTTCCCCTTCTTGGTGGCTCATCAGCTACGCATTGATGAGGACTTTGGAAAGAAGTAATGGTTGGGGCTGGGCTTTGAAGAGAAAGGAAAGGAGCGAGAAGGTAGCCATTGCATGGGAAGACTGGCTAAGAGGCTGTGCCTTGTAGAAGTGGACCGTGGAAAAGGCGATGATAGTCAGAAGGCGAGAAGGGAGGATGAAAGGGGAGAGAAGCTTAGGTTGGAATTTCCTTCAGGAGAATTTCGATAAGGCGAGGTAAGGCATATTTCTCAAGGTCTTGCTTGTCTATCCAGATGAAGTCGGAGGGTAGCTGTGGTCGTACCTTAGGCTGCCAAAGGTAGAAATCAGCAAGTAGAATTTGATGAGTAAGAACATGCTTCATCCCTTTCCGTAGTAGTTGTGCTTCTGTTTCCCATCTATCTCCTATGGAAGGAGCAAGCAGTTCGGGTTGTGGAAATTCCCATAATCCCTGCCAAATATCGCCAGCACCACGTTGATGGATGGCAATCTCGTCTCCATATTCAATATATAAATAGGTGAGATGGCGTTCCCGTTGTTTCACCTTCTTGCTTTTTATGGGCAGTTCATTAACACGTTGCTCACGGAAAGCGACGCATGTTTCACATAAAGGGCAAGTGTTGCAATGAGGAGAAGATGGTGTACACTGAATAGCACCAAAGTCCATTATCGCCTCATTGTAGTCAGCTGGTTCGCTTGTAGGTAAAAGAGATTGAGCCAGTGTTTGAAACTCTTTCTTGCCGTCGGTGCTGTCAATAGGAGTTTCTATGCCATAATAACGAGAGAGGACACGATACACATTGCCATCCACCACGGCTACCGGTTCGCCAAAAGCAATAGAAGCAATGGCTGCAGCAGTGTAATCACCCACCCCCTTCAGTGCTTTCAATCCCTTGAAAGTCTGTGGAAATCCACCTAATTCAACCACCTGTAGGGCAGCAGTATGCAGGTTTCGTGCACGGGAGTAGTAGCCTAATCCCTGCCAAGCCTTTAGTACCTCGTCCACCGTAGCAGCAGCCAGTTCGTTTACCGTAGGCCATTGTTCCATAAAATGTTGCCAGTAACTCAAACCTTGAGCGATACGAGTCTGTTGTAGAATGACCTCGCTAAGCCAAATAGCGTATGCGTCATTCGTATCCCGCCAAGGCAGGCTTCGTCCGTTGTTTTTGAACCATTGAAGGAGTGTCGCTGCGAAATTCATGGGGCAAAGGTAGTTAAAAAGTAGAAAAAGAATGAAAAGTAACGTGGCGATTTGTTGCTAAAATCATTATTATTTCCTATTTTTGCCATGACTATAACCCTATGATGGCAAAAACAGACATTACTTACCATGTAGTGGAAGTATGATAAATACAAGCCGAGGATAGGGAAAATTAATGTAGAATTAGAGGTTATAAAAGATGAGAAACAAGATGAAGAAAATGCTAATGGGACTTGCCCTCATTGTGGCAACACTCTCGGTAAGCTCATGTGCCACACGTGAGTCAGCTGTTAACGATTTAGAGAAATTTTCATACGAATTGCGAGATAACAGTCAGTATTATACTGCAAAGAAGTGGCGTAAGGCTGTGAACAAGTTCGGTAGGATACGTCGTGAGATAGCACGTCATGACTATACCGTTGCAGAACGCCAGCGTATCGGCAGACTCGAAGGCGATTGTGCACGCTACATGGTGCGAGGTGCTAAGGACGGAGTGGTGAATAGTGTCTTTGGGCTTGGTAGTGAGATACAAGGTATATTAGATGCTTTCGGTATCAAGCGTAATGAATAAACTTAAAGAGAGCTTTGTAGGGAGTTAAGAACAAAACAGCAGCGCTCAGGGAACAAGCATAATAAAACAAAAGATGGCAGCTTATTAGACTTTAATCAATTAGTTGCTCACCTTTTGTTTTTTTTTGATTTAAAATATTGTTTAGTCACCTTTAATTAGTAACTTTGCACATCAAATCCATAAAATGTTTTACAATGGCTGGTAAAAAACAAATTAAGACTGCTCTTATTTCGGTCTTTCACAAAGATGGACTTGAGGATTTGCTCAAGACGTTACACGAAGAAGGCGTTAAGTTCCTAAGTACTGGCGGTACACAGGAGTTTATTGAGGCCTTAGGCTATGAGTGCCAAAAGGTTGAAGAGGTTACATCTTACCCTTCTATTCTTGGTGGTCGCGTAAAGACACTCCACCCAAAGATATTCGGAGGAATCCTCTCTCGTCGTGATAATGCAGGCGATCAAGAACAGATGGAGGAGTATGATATTCCATTTATCGACCTTGTTATCGTAGACCTCTATCCTTTCGAGCAGACAGTAGCCAGTGGTGCCAGTGCAGAGGATATCATTGAGAAGATTGATATTGGTGGTATCTCGCTGATACGTGCAGGTGCTAAGAACTTCAAGGATGTTGTCATTGTGCCAAGTAAAGCAGAATATCCTGTGTTGCTTCAGATACTTAACACGAACGGAGCACAGACAGATATAGAAGATCGAAAGATGTTTGCAGAGCGTGCTTTTGGTGTTAGTAGTCATTATGATACCGCTATTCATCGTTGGTTTGCAGCGGAATAAGCATATAAGATAAAGAATTAGAAATTTACAAAATACACATATATTAATGGGATTATTTTCATTTATCCAGGAAATAGCTATGGACCTGGGAACGGCAAACACAATCATTATCAGTGATGATAAGATTGTTGTTGATGAGCCGTCAGTAGTAGCTCTGGACCGTCGCACAGATAAGATGATTGCTGTGGGAGGTGATGCAAAGATGATGTACGAGAAGGAACATCCCAATATTCGTACTATTCGCCCTTTACGCGACGGTGTTATTGCAGACTTTACGGCTTGTGAGCAGATGATGCGTGGACTTATTAAGATGGTTCACACTGGTAATCGCTTCTTCTCTCCTTCACTTCGTATGGTGATAGGAGTGCCATCTGGCTCTACAGAAGTAGAACTTCGTGCAGTGCGTGACTCAGCAGAACACGCTGATGGTCGTGATGTTTACCTTATCTTCGAACCAATGGCAGCAGCCCTTGGTATGGGTCTTGATGTAGAGGCACCAGAGGGTAACATGATTGTTGATATCGGTGGTGGAAGTACGGAGATAGCTGTGATTTCTTTAGGAGGTATCGTATGTAACAACTCTATCCGTGTTGCTGGTGATGATCTTACAGCTGATATTCAAGAATATATGAGCCGCCAGCACAATGTAAAGGTCAGTGAGCGTATGGCAGAACGTATCAAGCTTCATGTGGGTTCAGCGCTGACGGATCTTGGTGAGGAGGCCCCAGAGGATTACATCGTACATGGTCCTAACCGTATAACAGCTCTTCCTATGGAGGTACCTGTATGCTATCAAGAGATTGCTCATTGCCTTGATAAGACAGTAGCAAAAATTGAGAATGCTGTACTTTCAGCATTGGAAAACACTCCACCTGAGCTTTATGCTGATATCGTAAAGAATGGTATCTATCTCAGTGGTGGTGGTGCTTTGCTTCGTGGTATCGACAAGCGTCTGACTGATAAGATTAATATTCCATTCCATATAGCCGAAGACCCATTGCACAGTGTGGCTAAGGGTGCCGGTATTGCATTGAAGAACGTAGACCGATTCTCGTTCTTAATGAGATAACAATAACTGTTCATGCACAATCTGACAGAGTTCCTTGCTAAGTACAAGCATTGGTTCTTGTTCGTTGCCCTGGAAGTCTTGAGTATGGTTCTCCTGTTCCGATTCAATGACTATCAGGGCAGTGTGTGGTTCACGTCGGCAAACTACGTTGCTGGTTTGGCTTATGAAGGGAGTTCGAAGGTTACATCATATCTGACAATGGGTGAGGTGAATGAAGCTTTAACCAAGCGTAACCTCGAATTGGAACAGCAAGTTAAGGCGTTGTCCGCCCAACTGTATGATAAAACAAAGGATTCTACCTTTCTTCATAAAGGTCAGTATCGTTTTCTATCTAAGTTCCGTTTGATACAAGCAAAGGTTGTTGCTAACTCGCTGGATAAGCCAAATAACTTTATCACCATCAATAAGGGAACATGGGATGGAGTACAGAAGGATATGGGTGTAGCCTGTGGTAATGGTGTTGTAGGTATTGTCTATATGGCAGGTATCCATTATGCTGTTGTTATCCCAGTGCTGAATTCAAAGTCAAATATCAGTTGTTCCATTCAGGGACGTGACTACTTTGGTTATCTTCATTGGAATGGTGGCGCATCAGATGTAGCCTATTTGGATGATATACCTCGACATGCTAAGTTTAAGTTAGGTGATCGTGTCGTGACGAGTGGATATTCTTCCGTTTTCCCAGCTGGGGTGTTAGTAGGCAAGGTAAAGCATGTCTATAATTCGGAGGATGGTCTCTCTTATCGCTTGCAGATACAGCTCTCAACTGATTTCGGTAATCTTCGTGATGTTTGTGTAATAGACGATGCTTCTATAAGAGACCAACGAGAAGTTATAAAAGCAGCACAAGATTCTATCAAGCCTATTGAGGAGCAGATAGGAAATAAAGCACAGTAAGCTGTGACTATCAATAGTATTAGTTTGGAGAAAGGCCGGATAAGTCCACTTTATAAGCAATTTCTTCGTTTTGTGTGACTATTATCCCCTTTATATACACGTATCGAAAGAATGAATATAGATTTTCTAAAACGTTTGCTTTGGTTTACTGTTTTGACGGTAGCACAGGTGTTTGTACTTAATCACATCCATCTGTTTGCTGTTGCCACGCCATTGCTTTATATCTATTTCATTCTTCTTTTCCCTCGTAATTATCCTCAGTGGGCTATTCTGTTATGGGCTTTTGTGATGGGACTAACGATTGACACCTTCTCGAATACGCCAGGTGTAGCTGCAAGTTCGTTGACTTTAATAGCTGCTTTACAACCTTTTGTGTTGCAGCTGTTCATTCCTCGTGATAGTAGTGAGAACTTCCAAGCAGGTATGGATACGTTAAGTATACCGCAATATACGTGGTATGTGGCCATTCTCACCTTGATATACTGTGTTGTCTTCTTCTCTTTAGAGATGTTCAGCTTCTTTAATGTGTTTGAATGGCTACAGTGTATTGGAGGTAGTTCATTGCTCACTGTGATTCTTATTCTTGTTGTTGAGAACGTTAGGAGGCGATAAGAAATGAAGAATTATGACTTAGAAAAACGTCGCCTCGTGCTTAGTGCTGTTGCAATAGGTATCGTGGCGATATACATCATACGCCTTTTTGCTCTTCAGATAGCCAGTGACGACTATCGGAAGAGTGCTGATTCTAATGCTTTCCTAAAGAAGATTGAGTTCCCATCGCGTGGTACTATCACTGATAGGAACGGTAAGCTGCTGGTTTATAATCAGCCAGCTTATGACATCATGGTTGTTACTAACGAGATGAGGGGCCATCTTGATACGCTCGAGTTTTGCAAGGCTTTGAACATAACTAAGGCCGACTTTATTAACCGGATGGTTAATATCAAGGATAGAAACAAGAATCCAGGATACTCACGTTTCACGCAACAACTCTTCTTGAGCCAGTTAAGTGATAAAGACTTTAGTGCTTTCCAAGAGAAACTCTATCGTTTCCCAGGCTTCTATATAAGGAAACGTAGTGTTCGACAGTATCAACAACCTATTGCAGCCCATGTCCTTGGCGACGTTGCTGAGGTAAGTCAGAGTGATATAGAGGATGACGACTACTATCAGGCAGGCGATTATATCGGTAAGATGGGTATCGAGCGTGAGTATGAAAAAGACTTACGTGGTGTAAAGGGAGTACAGATACTCCTGCGAGATGCGCATGGTCAGATACAAGGTCGCTATCAGAATGGTAAGTATGATCAGCGTCCACATCCCGGACGAGACATTCAGCTTGGTCTTGATGCTAATCTTCAAGCCCTTGGCGAACGTTTGATGGAAGGAAAACTCGGTGCTATCGTGGCTATTGAACCTAAGACGGGACAGATCTTAGCAATGGTCTCAGCACCTACTTTCGACCCTCGTGCTATGATAGGTAAACTGCGTGGTAAGTATCAGCGTGAGATGACCTTAGACCCAGCTAAGCCTCTGCTCAATCGTGCGATAATGGGTCAGTATCCTCCAGGTTCAACGTTTAAGACCGGACAGGCTGTTACTTATTTCACAGAAGGGATTGTTACTGACTCAACTCGTTATCCTTGTCATCATGGATTTAACTTTAAGGGACTCCATGTAGGTTGTCACGCTCATGCCTCTCCAATCTCTTTGGTACCTTCCATTAGTACTTCTTGTAACAGTTATTATTGTTGGGGACTCTATCACATGCTCTCCAATCGTAGGAAGTATAAGACGTTGGAGGATGCGATGAACGTATGGCGCGATTATATGGTATCAATGGGCTTTGGTTATAAACTCGGTATTGACCTTCCAGGAGAGAAGCGAGGAATGATTCCTAATGCAAAGTTCTATGATAATGCCTTTAAGAAATGGAACCCATTATCAGTAATCTCTATCTCTATTGGACAAGGTGAGGTCAACCTTACCCCATTACAGATTGCCAACTTGGGTGCTACGATTGCCAATCGTGGATATTTCATTACGCCACACGTTGTACGTAATATTCAAGGCAAGAAACTGGATAAGAAGTATCTTGAGAAGCATCGTACAAAGGGAAGCATCAAAGCTTATCAAGAGGTAATAGCGGGTATGATGTCCTCCGTTCGTGGTGGAACATGTGCGCATGCTGTCCATCCTGGTTACTCGTTAGCTGGTAAGACGGGTACAGCACAGAACCGTGGTAAGGACCACTCAGTGTTTATGGGCTTTGCACCGGTCGATACTCCGAAGATTGCCATTGCCGTTTATGTTGAGAATGGTGGGTTTGGTGCTGATTACGGTGTGCCTATCGGCTCACTCATGATAGAGCAGTATATCAACGGTAAACTGACCCCAGGGGATGAAGCTCGTGCTGCAGCTCTTCAGAGCCGTCACATCTCTTATTCCTTTAAGCGTCCTCTCTCACGTGCAGACTCAGTTCGTCTCGATTCAATAAAACGTGTGAATGTTATTCGCGACTCACTGAAGAAGGTCAGAGAAAAGCAGGACATGGCTGTAGCCGAGAAACTTAAAGAGGTAAAGGCAAAGAAGGATGCAGAAGATAAGGAGAAGAAGAAGGAACCTCAGAACGACCCTGCTATCCGTGTAGAGCCTGATACGAAGGTCAAGACAGAGAAGAAAGACAAGGATAAGGGCGACGATAAGAAGGAAAAAGATAAAGAAAAGAATAAGGAAACGCGAAAGGAGAGTAAAGAGAAGTCCAAGGACAAGGAAAAGCCTAAGGACCAACCAAAGGACAGACCCAAGGAACAAACCAAGGTGAAGTCCAAAGAACAGGCAAAAGATAAGCCTAAGGAACGGTCGAAGGATAAAACTAAAGAGCAAGTAAAAGATAAGCCTAAGGAGCAGACCAAAGATAAGTCTAAGGGTCAATCCAAGGCGAAACAAAATAGTAAGGAGAAAGTAAATCGTGCCAAGTAATTATACAGCAGACAGACAGCCGGGTGTTCTTCGTTCATTAGACTGGTGGACGATTGGTATCTATATAGCGTTACTCACTTTCGGGTGGGTAAGCGTCTGCGGTGCGAGTTATACTTATGGAGATACAGAGATCTTCTCACTTTCAACTCGTTCGGGTATGCAAATCGTGTGGATTGGTACTTCTATCTGTTTAGGCTTTGTGCTTCTAATGATGGACGACCGCTTCTATGACACCTTTGCTTACGTAATCTATGGTTTATTAGTGCTCCTCCTATTTGCCACAATCTTTAATCCTCATAGTATTAAAGGTTCACGTTCATGGATTGTGCTTGGTCCACTCCGACTTCAACCTGCCGAATTTGCTAAGTTCGCAACGGCATTGGCAATTGCCAAGTTTATGTCTGCTTACGGCTTTACAATTAAGAATTGGAAGCATTTCGCAGGTGCTTGTGGAATCATCTTCCTACCGATGTTATGTATTGTAGGGCAGCGCGAGACAGGTTCAGCATTGGTTTATCTTTCCTTCTTCCTCATGCTTTATCGTGAAGGA
Organism: Prevotella sp. C561; assembly: GCF_000224595.1. Classification (NCBI taxonomy): domain Bacteria; kingdom Pseudomonadati; phylum Bacteroidota; class Bacteroidia; order Bacteroidales; family Prevotellaceae; genus Prevotella; species Prevotella sp. C561. The sequence continues at coordinate 61,426 of NZ_JH114147.1, forward strand.
ATGTCTGGTGCATTTCTCTTTACGGGACTGGCAATGATTATTTATTTTGTTGTTGGAATCAAGTATGAGGATATATTGTTGTGGGACACACCAACGTCTTTAGGAAAGTTTGTGGTCCTCTTGCTTGTTCAGGTATTCTCATCCGTTATGGTATGGGTTTATGTGGGCGACAAGGGACGTATGCGCTTGTTATTAACCTACGTCTTTGGTATTACAGCCCTTGCCTTATTATTCTCTGAATTTGTCATACCTTTTGATGTTGTTTGGGTTCAGTTGATTATATCAGCATGTGTCATAGGCTATTTAGTCTATAATGCGATGAACACTCGCTTTGCCAACTATTTCTATATAGCATTGTTTGCTTTAGGTTCAATAGCCTTTTTCTATTCAGCAGACTATGTTTTGAACGATGTCATGCAGCCCCACCAACGAGTACGTATCAACGTACTTTTAGGCTTGGATGAGGACCTTGCAGGAGCGGGATATAATGTGCATCAGAGTGAGATAGCCATTGGCTCTGGCGGTCTGCAGGGCAAAGGGTTCTTGAATGGGACGCAGACAAAGTTGAAGTTCGTGCCTGAGCAAGACACCGACTTTATCTTCTGTACCGTAGGAGAGGAGGAAGGCTTCCTTGGTTCGGCCTCAGTACTTGTGTTGTTCCTTTGTCTTATTCTTCGACTGATGTATCTTGCCGACCGACAACCCTTTAAGTTCGGACGGGTCTATGGCTATTGTGTGGCAGGAATCTTCCTGTTCCACGTGTTTATAAACGTTGGAATGGTACTTGGTCTGACGCCTGTAATCGGTATTCCGTTACCATTCTTTAGTTACGGAGGTTCTTCTCTTTGGGGTTTCACATTACTCTTATTTATCTTCCTCCGCATTGATGCTGGGCGTAATCTTATCCGTCAGTAAAAGATAAGATTACGCTTAGATGATTTTCCTTTTATGATTTATGCTGATAAAAGGATATTCCATTACTCTTGTTGTATGTGGAATAGCCCTTTTTGGAGTTCTTCTGTTAAATGTGTGGACGCTTTTCGTAGTGCTTTAACGTAAGAGCCAAAGTTACTCATAAAACAAAAATATAGCTGAGAAAGTCGTCAACTATTTATCCTATTTCATCCTCTTTCATTGAAAATCTTTTCGTTTTAAGACATCGAAAACCTGCAGATAGGGGTTAAAAAATCATTACATAATTTCAAGGAAAATACCTATAACTAACGACAAAAATACACACATGAAGCAGGTTTACAATCAACAGAATATCAATTAGTTATAAGCAGTAAAGTAAAAGGTGCTTAATTGGACTTCAAAAGGGCGTTACTAAGGGTCTTAAAGAGCATCTTTTGCAAGCCAGAAGGGCGTCTTTTAGAAGCCAAAAGAGCATGTATTGGGTCTGAGCTGTACAAAAATAGTTTACAAACATGATTTAATAAGGGAATAAGTAGGTTATAGATGACAGATAGACATCACACCTAATTACATTTATCATATAGTTTACCCCCCCTTATAAAACAATTTTATTGGAGGTAAGCTTACCATGTATGTGGATTAATCTCATTCTATTAACAATCTACACATTTAACGGAAGAACCCTTTTTGGGTGTCTGTTGTTTTTGAAAGTATGTATCTGTGTGTCTTTATCATAGGTCATAATATTGTAAGAGTCATGGCTCTTTGTAAGGTATATAATACTCTATATCATTGTAGAATATGGTGAGTAAGAGGATTAATCGCCGTTGAATGAAAGAAAGTATAATGTAAGTGCTTATCTAATAGGACATTAGATTTACCATACACCAATAATAGCAACACTGTCAAGCATAGTAATGTCACTTTGATTAGCATTACTTGTTTATTGCGGTTTATCGCCCTTTCTTATTTTGTTCAGCTAAGGACAGATTATAGTATAGATAAAGGCTGCTTCAAGACTCCGATGTGTGGAGCTTAAAGCAGCCTTTATTATTTGTCTTTACTACTTATTTCTTAAGAAGTCTGATACCAACGTCACTAATTCCTGGGACGGACTCACGGCTCATGATATGATGTATTGTGACATGCAACGAATCGTTGCGATTGAGCTGGAAGGAAGTGATAGGCTGACGTATCTCAGTGCTTGTGATACCTTTCTGACCAACCAAAGTACCCTTGTCATTGACAATCTCGCAGTTAACAGTATCGTTGTATGTTCTCTCTTGTTTCTTACGTTGCTTGAAGTAGATAACCTTCCGTTCAATAATCATACTTATATTGCGGTAAGGATAAGTTCGCGCAGCACGTAGACAAAGGTCTAACTGGTAGTTACCCTCCCATTGTCGAGGAATATCAAAAGTAAGTGTGTCATTGCGCAACCATCCCTGTAGCGACACACCTCTGTATTGGTCGTAGGTGCGTGGGTCGTTACATGAAGTAGTACTCATGATGGTAATCATGAGTACTATTATATATAATAAGGTGGAAACCTTATGTTTCATTCTTGTGTTCTTTCCGTTTGCTAAGGCTGTCTGCCTTCATTTCTATTGTTCTGAGGTCCACCTTCGTTCTGTTGTTGAGCAGGGCGAGGGCCGTTATAAGGGCGTCGATTACCATTTTGTGGGCGACGGTTGTCGTTCTGTGGACGTCTGTTGTCATTCTGCTGACGGCCGTTATCCTGTCCATCCCGCTGGTTACGACGGTTTTCACGTTGTGGTCTACCCCCTTGTTGACCGTTGTTATTGCGCGATTGGTTGTTCTTCTTGCGCTTCTTAGCCTTGTCGAATCGACTGAGATCAGCACCTGCAAGGAGGTCGACAGGCTTCTTCGTCGGTTTGGCCTTACCATCTTCAAGTAGCGATAGAGGCTTCTCACCACGTCGGTTCAGTTCGATAATCTCCTTAGCACGCTCAGCACTGATAGTCTCAAGGTTGGCTGCAAGGTTCTTATCAGTAGAGTAGGTGCATAGACCATTGAGTATGTCAGTCTTAAAGAGATGGTATTCACCATCCATAGTCTCCAATATCACCTCCTTACTTGGTAGTTTCCTACCAGCCTCCATGTAGTCGTCAACCTCATAGTTCAGACAACACTTCAATTTAGCACACATTCCCGCCAGTTTAGTAGGGTTGAGTGAGATATCTTGAATACGTGCAGCAGTGGTAGAGACACTTGAGAAATTCTTCATCCAAGTAGCACAACAAAGTTCACGACCACAAGGTCCTGTACCTCCGATGCGGCCTGCTTCCTGTCGTGCTCCAATCTGTTTCATTTCAATTCGTACGTGGAAGGCTGCAGCAAGGTCCTTGATAAGCTGACGGAAGTCGACACGTTCGTCCGCAATGTAGTAGAAGATAGCTTTGTTACCATCTCCCTGATACTCTACGTCACCAATCTTCATCTTCAGACCTAAGCCTTTTGCAATCTGTCGACTCTCAATCATTGTGGCGTGCTCACGTGCTTTAGCCTCATAATACTTCTGCATATCAACCTCTTTAGCAAGGCGATAGACACGCTTGATATCGTCAGGTGACTTCACTGTCGACGATTTCTTAATTTGCAGTTTGACGAGTCTTCCTGTCAGTGTAACGACTCCTATGTCATGTCCTGGATTAGCTTCAACAGCCACGATGTCACCCTTCTTCAAGTCAAGGTTGTTGACATTGTGATAGTAACCCTTACGAGTATTCTTAAATTGAACCTCAACAAGGTCGGTTGTCTGGTTGTTGCCAGGCACGTCAGCCAGCCAGTCGAAGGTGTTCAGCTGGTGGTTTTGTCTGCCACACCCTTTGTGGCATAAACCTCGGTCACACCCATGCCAGACCTTGAATTTCATATCTTTGTAATCCATTGATTGTTTCTTTTTGTTTATATATATATTGGAAGCCTCCATGCTGACCTCTGATAGAGAGGGATGGTAGGCTGTGATAAGCAATGATAAATTATATTGTACAGCTTTCAAGCATATAACTTGTCAACTTGTCCACCTGTCAACTCGTCTACTTGTCAACTCGTCTACTTCTTCAACAACAACACAATGAGTTTCAGAGCCATGTCATAGAAGACAATCTTAGCGTTTGCATTCTGTCCAATATCACGATTGGCACGTTGGAAGAGTTCGTTGATTTCAATGACGTTAGCCTCGTTGATGAATCGAGCAAAGTTCTTTGCAAAGTTCTCCTCCTCCAGTGTCATGTAGTTAAGTTCAGGAGTTCGGAAGTTAAACATGAAGTTCTCACGCACTTGATGTTGGAAGTAAGTGAGCATACGACGCTCTTTCTCACGCCCATAACCAGCCACAACCTCACTCCAACGCTTAAGGTCTTTTACGTTACGGAGGTAACATAAGCGCATAAGCATCTGAAACATGTTGTGAAACTCACGGTTTTCATTACCAGCGTCCAGTGATTCCAATGCCTTCAACCAACTACCATTTGCAATGCGGGCAATGCGGTGAGCCGCATCAGCATCAATCCCCCTCTTATCGACGAGGGCCTTTTCTATCGCTTTGTCTTCTATCCGCTTCACATCAATACGCTGTGTACGACTGACGATAGTCTCGAGTAGCTTCTCTGGTTCCTCGCATACCATGAGGAAGACAGTGCCTTGTGGTGGTTCCTCCAACAGCTTCAATAGTTTGTTAGCTGATGTGAGGTTCATTCGCTCTGGCAGCCAGATAACAGACACCTTATAGCCTCCCTGACTTGATTTCAACGCCAAGACACGTGACAGCTCGTCACTCTCAGCACCCGTGATGATAGCCTGCTGTGTGGTAGCCCCCATCTGACTCATCCATTGATTCATGGTGAAATAAGTCCCTTGCATGATGAGTCCGTGCCATTCCTTCGCAAAGTCAGTACTTACGGGTTGGTGTTCACTACTCATGCTTGGCAGTTTGATGGTAGGATAAGAGAAGTGAAGGTCAGGATGTTCCCAGTTGCGAAGCATGGCACGAGCATTAGATACGGATGGAGATGACTCTCCCTTCGTATCATCACCAGCGAGCAAATAACAGGCAAAAGCCATTGCAAGCGCCATCTTACCCGCTCCATGAGGACCGCAGAAGAGCAAGGCGTGAGGCAGACGGTCTTCTTTGACCATCTGAATAAGCCGTTCCTTAACTGCTTCTTGTCCTATAACTTCTGAAAAGTCCATCTTCTCTAATATTCTTATTTATTTGCTGTTCTGTTGCAGAAGACCACTTTCTACTATCCGCTTCATCACCTCGTGCACACTGCTCACTGCCGAAACGGTATAGAAATGTACGTTGTTGAAACCATGTGCATAAAGGTCTTTCACCTGCCTAACGGCCCATTCAATACCTAACAGGCGTGCCTCTTCATCCGTCTTACACAGTAAAGCCAATCCAGCAAGCTCTTCTGGGATGTCACAGTGGAATGTCTTTGGTACGACATGCAGCTGAGACAGCTTTGCAAACGGCTTGATTCCCGGTATGATAGGGATGGTAACACCCATCTTACGAGCCTGATCTACGAAATTATAGAATTTCTCATTATCGTAGAAAAGCTGTGTTACGGCAAAAGTAGCACCAAGATCCTGTTTCTCTTTGAGGTATCGTAGGTCCTGTTCGAGGTTCGGTGCCTCCTCATGTTTCTCTGGATAGCATGCTACACCATATACGAAAGGCTTACCAGGATGTTTCATTGTAGAACCATCAGTGAATATTCCTTTGTTGAAGTTGTTCACCTGTTCAATCAGTTCTGTTGTATGACTATGCCCACCCTCGGTCGGTGTGAAGAAGCGGTCTTCACGTGCTTTATCACCACGTAGAAGCATCAAGTTCTCTATACCAAGAAACTGTAAATCGAGCAATTCGTACTCAATATCCTCCTTCGTAGCGCCTGAGCATATAACATGAGGGATGACAGGAATACCATACCTCTGCTGAATAGCAGCTGCGATAGCCACTGTCCCCGGGCGACGACGTACACTCTGGCGTTCCAGCAGACCGTCTTCACGCTCGTGATAGACAAACTCACTGTGGTGAGTAGTGATGTTTATGAAGCTCGGATTAAACTCCTTGAGCTGGTCAATATTGCGAAAGAGAGACGCTGTTCCACTACCTTTCAAAGGGGGAAGAACCTCAAATGAGAAATGTTTCTCGCCCGTCTCGTCATTTAGTATTTGCTTTATATATGTTATGTTGTTGTCCATTTGGCTACAAAGTTAGTAAATAATTGTGAGAAAAGGGGCAGGTTTGGATAAGTAAAACACTTAAAGAGTAAAAAAGTAAAAGCCTATTTGTTCTTCTAAAAGTAGCTCTCTGTGTAAGGGAAAAACATGCTTCAAGTGTATTAATAAGTAGATGCTTCTTCTCAAAGAGGGGTATAAAGCAGGACGAATGAGTATTATTTAGAATTACTACTAATATATGAAAAGAGTTTTTATGGCAATTCTTGCCTTAGCAATGGCCGTAAATATGATGGCCGGAGACTTTGTGAAAGTAAAGAACGGACGCTTTATCCGTGGTGGAAAACCCTACTATTACGTGGGAGCTAACTTCTGGTATGGGGCCATACTTGGCTCTGAAGGACCGGGGGGCGACCGTGTGCGCCTTTGTCGGGAGCTTGATGAGCTACAGCGTTTAGGCATAGATAACCTCCGCATCTTGGTGGGTGCGGATGGTCTGCCTGGTGTTGAAGATAAGGTTGAACCTGTCTTACAGCCTCGTCCGGGGGTGTATAACGACTCTATCCTCGCTGGTCTTGATTATCTCCTGACGGAGATGAGCAAGCGAAAGATGGTTGCTGTGCTTTATCTCACTAACTCTTGGGAGTGGAGTGGAGGCTATGGTGCTTATTTGGAGTGGGCTGATGAGGGACCAGCTTTGATACCACGTAGGGACGGCTATGGCGCTTACACGAAGTTTGCCAGTAAGTTTGCTGCTAATCAGAAGGCTCATTTGATGTTCTATGACCATATCCGCTTCATCCTTAGCCGTACTAATAGATACTCTGGAATGAAGTATGTAGACGACCCAACCATCATGTCTTGGCAGATATGTAACGAGCCTCGTGCTTTCTCGAAGGAAGCTTTACCAGAGTTTGAGAAGTGGCTTTCAGAGGCTACAGCACTTGTTCGCAGTCTGGATAAGAACCATCTTATCAGTCTTGGAAGCGAAGGTGCCTTCGGTTGTGAGCGTGATTATGGTTGCTTTGAGCGTATCTGTGCTGACAAGAACGTTGACTACTGTAATATTCATATCTGGCCTTATAACTGGCAATGGGCAAGAAAGACACATCTGAAGGAGGACCTCAAGGCAAGTTTTAAGCAGACACAAGAATATATCGACAGCCATCTTGCCATCTGTAAGCGCCTTAATAAGCCACTTGTACTTGAAGAGTTCGGTTATCCTCGGGACGGTTTTTCGTTCTCATTGAAGAGTTCGACGAAGGCTCGCGATGCTTATTACAAGTATGTTATGGACGCTGTTGCAGAGAATGCAGCGCATGGTGGACTCCTTGTTGCTTGCAACTTCTGGGGTTGGGGAGGTTATGCAAAGCCTCGACATGAGCGTTGGCAGGCAGGAGATGACTTCACTTGCGACCCAGCACATGAACCACAAGGATTTTATAGTGTGTTTGCATCAGACAAGTCAACCTTGAAGATTATTCAAAAGCATACGAAACGTATGTCTGAAATCAAGTAGTTTGGATTGTCTGAGAACTATTTTTAGTCAATAAACGATGGTGTTCTTGTCGTTAAAGAATGCTTAGTTATATTATCATCAGGCTTTGATAGCGTTGCCGTCAATGCTCGATAGAAGGGATAGAGGTGCTTAATTGAGATTCAGTTAGGCACCTTTTTTCATGCTCTCTCGTCTCTGGTCTGCGAATTATTATCATGAAGAAAAATATTTTTTATCGTGAAAGAAAATATTTTTTATCATGAAGAAAAATATTTTTCTTCGTGAAAATAATTTATACCCGACGGTTTTTCGCTATCTATCATACCGATAGCAAGTAGAGTATCTTTGGTCTTTAATGCGTGTAAAAACGAGCTTTACACTACTTGATAGACGTGTGGAAGGGTCTTGACATTTAGTTACTGATATTAAGCAATTGCCTACTTAAAGACGTACACTTGTCTTCTTTCAGTATAATCTTTGGTTATCTACGGAATAAAGTGTAACTTTGCAGTACGAATGAAGGCCATGTGTAGGCCTCGTCATAAGGACGTTTGAAACATTAAAAAAGCAATAAAAAATGGAAATGTTTAAGTTTAATCCTCTTTTGAAGTCTATCCTCTGGGGTGGAGAAAAGATAGTACCTTTCAAGCATCTGACTTCTGATCAGAAGCAGGTGGGCGAGAGTTGGGAAGTATCTGGCGTTAAGGACAATGAGAGTGTTGTCTCTGATGGCAAGTATAAAGGCTGGACACTGAACAAACTTGTTGAGACTTTGAAGGATAAACTGGTAGGTAAAGAGAACTATGAACGCTTTGGCAATGAGTTCCCCCTGCTTGTCAAGTTTATAGACGCACGTCAGCAACTCTCTATACAGGTTCATCCAACAGACGAGCAGGCGCAGGCACAGGGCTTGGGTCGTGGTAAGACTGAGATGTGGTATGTGATGGAAAGCGACGCAGATGCCTCTCTTCGCAGTGGTCTGAAGCAGCAGATTACACCAAAACAATACAAGGAAATGGTTGAAAATGATACCATTACTGAGGCTTTGTCGGAATATCCTGTGAAGGAAGGCGACGTATTCTTCTTGCCAGCAGGTCGTATCCACTCTATCGGTGCAGGCTGTTTCTTGGCAGAGATACAGGAGACAAGTGACGTAACCTATCGTATCTACGACTTCAAACGTAAGGATAAAGAGGGTAATTATCGCGAGTTGCATACCAAGGAGGCGGCTGAGTGTATTGATTATACTGTCTATCCAGACTATCGTACACAGTATGAGGCACGCCAGAATGAGCCAGTAGAGCTCGTTAGCTGTCCTTATTTCACTACTTCTGTCTATGACCTTACCGAGCCAATGACACTCGATTACAGTGACTTAGACTCTTTTGTTATCTTCGTTGGACTGAAGGGTGAAGGTGAGATAACCGATGCCAAGGGCAATACTATCTCATTCCGTGCAGGTGAGAGTGTGCTCCTTCCTGCTACAACAACGGTTGTCAAGGTTTCAGGAACTATCAAATTCTTGGAGTCATACGTGTAATCAATGACACAAGTAACGTTTCTGAAGCATCATCTGTGAGGTGATTATAAAGAAAACGGCTCTCCTTCTCGAATGAAAAGGAGAGCCGTTTTCTTTATAACTAATGGATGATAAGTTTACTCTTTCGTCTCTTTTGCGTCCTCAGTGAAGGTTGATAGTACCTCTATCCCGTCTTTGTCGATATCCTTTGTTACGTATCGTTGCCAGTAGGCAATGATGAGTGTGGTGAGTGGAAGGGCTATGATAAGTCCGATAAAACCCAAGAGAGCACCCCATACAGAGAGTGAGAGGAGTAGGATAGCAGGGTTAAGTCCCATGGCTTTACCCATTATTTTCGGTGTTATCACCATGTCCATAAGGGCCTGTATGATGGCAAACACGGCCAAAGCCGACCCAAAGATAATCCAGAAATTCTGCCCTGTATCAGCCGCTTTGAGCAGTGCCAAGAATGCTGTTGGGACGAGGGCAAAGGTGTGAAGATAAGGTACAAGGTTGAGAATACCGATGAGTATGCCCAGTCCGATAGCCATTGGGAAATCTATAATGGTGAAGCCAATACAGAAGAGTACTCCCATACAGAGTGATACCAATCCTTGTCCACGGATGTAGTTATTGAGTTCTCGCTCTACGTCTTGTGCCAGTCCGGCCCAGAAAGGGCGTGCATTCTTAGGGAATATCTTAATCCAATTATCAGTCAGAACCTCATAATCGAGCAGAATAAAGAACATATACAGCAGGGTGATACATGAGGCAATGACGGAGAGAATGACACTCGCCGTCTGTCCTATTACTGAGAAGAGCTTCGGCATAGCGGTCCTGATGGTGTTTCTAAAGTCCGGACTCTTCAGGTATCGTTCGATTTCATATTGGTTCTCCTTTATCCACTGCTGTACCATTGTCGATACATTGTTTGTGTGAGTCGTCTCGTTTAGATAGCGATTGGCTATGTGCATGAATCGATCTACTTGGTCTATCATTGGCGGAACAATGAAGTAGAAGATAGCAGCAAAGATGGCTATAACAAATAGTAGGGTGACTATAATACTTAAAGCTCTGCCTGGTACGTGGAGTTTATACTGTACAAACTTAACAATCGGATAGAGGAGATAAGCTAATAACCATGCTATGAAGAAGGGTAGGAGTACCTCAGATAGTTCGTTGATGATAAATCCAACTGTTAGAACAGCAAGTGCTATAAGTGCCCAACGGATGAACTTATCGAAAGTAATTGTTTGTCTCATAAGTCTTTTAAACGTTTTGTTTGCTTCTCCCTGTGTCGCCTTCTTGTAGCATTCACGGCATAGAGGCTCGTATTCCTGCTGCTCTCCGAGCATCACTCGTCGATTGTCGGCAATGAGACGATGGCTAACGTATGCCAAGGCACCACACTTCACGCAGATTGCATGCACCTTTGTTACCTCGTCTGCAATAGCGCAAAGAGCTGGAATAGGGCCGAAAGGAACACCCTTATAGTCCATGTCGAGTCCTGCAACGATAACACGCACACCGTTGTATGCTAACTTGTTGCACACTTCTGTTAGTCCTTCGTCTAAGAATTGGGCCTCGTCAATACCCACGACGTCAATGTCTGAGGCAAGAAGGAGAATGTTTCCAGATGAATCAATAGGGGTGGAATGGATGGAGTTCTGGTCATGACTGACTACATCCTCGTCCGAATAACGTGTGTCAATAGAAGGTTTAAATATCTCAACCTTCTGCTTTGCGAACTTAGCACGCTTCATACGACGGATGAGTTCTTCTGTTTTACCAGAGAACATACTGCCACATATCACTTCAATACGCCCTTGACGACGTCTTTCTCCATTATGATTATCTATCTTTGCCATAGTTATTGCAAAGATAGATAAATTACGAGGAATAGTCATACTATAAGCGTTAAAAGTTATTGTGTAGGCCTATTCTTTGTTCTTTTGAGGGAGAGAACTGGGCAACTCGACGGTTTTTCCCAGTGTTATTCGACAAGAATAGTCTTTTCTTCAACCGTTCTCTATGGTCGTGATGAGGCTTAATAGGAGTGGTGGGCATACTGAATATCAACTTTATTTAGCTTTCAATGCGTTATTAAATGTTGTTGGAAAGGTTTTTGTCTGTTAAGTTTTCTTGGAAAGTAAAGGATTTATTAAGAGTTTGTTTTAGCCTTGTTGTTATAAAACATACTGACAGACTGTGTTTTAGAAGACTTTACGCTTGAAAGGATGAGATGATAAGTATGATGTTTAATAACGCTTTTGGGTTAAAATTATAACATCATTGTTACTAAGTTTTGTCCCTTGCAAATGGAGATGTTTGTTATGTAAAAAAAGCTAATTTATTTTGTTCTTCTACACAATTGCTTTACATTTGCATTCAACAATGGGAACATTATATCTCGTACCGACACCGGTTGGAAACATGGAGGACATGACGCTCCGTGCCATCAGAGTCCTGAAGGAAGCTGATTTAGTATTGTGTGAGGATACTCGAACATCGGGTATTCTATTGAAGCACTTTGAGATTAAGAACCGTCTTATGTCTCATCATAAGTTTAATGAACATGCAAGTACTGCCAATATTGTCAATAGACTGAAGGCTGGAGAGACGATTGCTCTTATCTCGGATGCGGGGACTCCGGGCATTAGCGACCCTGGTTTCTTCCTTGCTCGTGAGGCTGCTGCTAACGGGATAACCGTTCAGACGCTTCCTGGAGCAACCGCTTTTGTACCTGCATTAGTGTCAAGTGGCTTACCATGTGACCGCTTTTGCTTTGAAGGATTCCTCCCTCAGAAGAAAGGACGTAAGACTCATTTAGAGAGTTTGGCTGATGAAACGCGTACAATGATATTCTATGAGTCACCTTATAGAGTTGTGAAAACCTTAGAACAGTTTGCTGAGGTGTTTGGAGCTGATCGACAAGTAAGTTGTTGTCGTGAGATTTCAAAACTGCATGAAGAGAGCGTTCGAGGTACATTGGAAGAAGTAATAGCCCACTTCAAAGAGACAGAACCACGTGGTGAGTTTGTCATTGTAGTGGCAGGAAAAGAAAAAGTAAAGTCTTCTGATAGGAAGAAACAAACGGATAAAAAAGTATAATGTATGAATAAACTATTAGTTTTCGCAGTATGTGGAGTACTTGCACTGGCATCCTGCAACCGAGACAAGAAGTCGGCTTTGAACCCATCCGAAATACAGAGTGATTCATTGCGCAATATTATCGACGCACGTGATCATGAGATTAACGATATGATGGGAACGCTGAATGATATTCAGCAGGGTTTTGCTGCTATCAATGAGGCTGAGAATCGTGTGACGATTGCTAAGAATGGTGAGGCTGCTAACAAGACAGAACAGATGAAGGAGAATATCCAGTTCATCGCTCAGCGTATGCAGGAAAACCGTGAACTCATTAAGAAGTTGCAACAGCAGTTACGCGAGACAGGCTTTAAGGGTGATGCAATGAAGGAAACTCTTAGCCGTCTGACAAGTCAATTGAGCGCAAAGGAGACTGAGTTGAAGCAGTTGCGTGCTGAGTTGGAGTCAAAGAATATCCATATCAAGGAACTTGATGAGACGATCACTGGTTTGAATACGGATGTTACTAATCTCAAGACTGATAAGGAGAACCTTACAGCAGAGAAGGAAAACCTCACCAAGGAGAAAGAGAATCTCCAGACAGAGAGCAACCAGAAGACTGAGACTATCAATACACAGGACAAGCAGTTGAATACTGGTTGGTATGTATTCGGTACTAAGAGCGAGTTGAAGGCACAGCGCATCCTCGATGGTGGTAAGGTTCTTCAGGGTTCTTTCAACAAGGGTTACTTCACAAAGATTGATATCCGTGTTAACAAGGAAATCAAGCTTTACAGCAAGAGTGCTCGTCTGTTGACTGCTCATCCAAGCAGCAGCTACACGCTGACAACTGATACAAATGGACAGTATGTACTCCGTATCACTGACCCACAGACATTCTGGAGCACAAGCAAATACTTGGTTATTCAGGTTAGATAATCATAAAATACAAAATAAGAAAGAGGAGATGTGTTATAACAGCACATCTCCTTTTTTATTTCTCCAAACTTACTCCAGTCTCACAATTGGATATATTCAGAAGAGGGTAACTATTTCTTCAAAAAAGGTTGACGGTTTCTTCAAAAAAGGTAGACCTTTTTGCCCAAAAAGGTCTACCTTTTTTGTAATCGTGTTATCTGTTATGTCAACTTCTACAAAACCCAAAGTAGCCACTATTGAAGTGGTGTTTCATCTTTTAGATTTACTAATTTCGTGGTAAACAATAGGCTGAGCGTGATGAAGGCTGCACCTATTGCCAATCCAATATACTGAACGTTGTGAAGCAAGGTAAGGATGAATTCTGATTCAGTTCCATTGATATATCTATCAAAGATAGTAGGCAGCGTGAAGCTTGCAAGCGTCACAATACAGCCCAAAACAACCCCGACAACAAGCAGTTTAAGCGACATTAGTTTGTTCTTTCGGCTCTCCGCACGTTGATATGCCTTAACTTCTTCGATGAGTTCCATCTGTCGTTGCAGTCTTTGCATAAAGGCATTGTCATCCGACAGTTGTGGATGATAGTCCGAGAGTAAGTCTTTCAAGAATTTATCTTCGTTCATCTTTCCAATAAGTGTTTAAGTTCTTGCCGTCCACGTGATAGTTGTTTCTTAATAGCATCCTCACTGTTTTCGGTTATCTCTGCAATCTCTTTTATTTGATAACCCTGCATATAATAAAGCAGGATACTTGTACGCATTGCCTCCGAGAGCGTTGCCAACGCAGTGTGTAGTTCCTGATAGCGGAAGGCTTCATCACTCTTACTGTTCCCTTGGAGCGTGATAGCCTTCTCAAGGGGTAGTTCCTGTTGGTGTTTCTGTTTGCGACGTGAGTCGATGAAGACACGATAAGCAATTTTCATCAGCCAAGCCGAAAACTGTCCACGTTCGTCATATTGGCTGCTGCGGAGGTAGGCTTTGATGAGAGCCTCTTGAGCAATATCGTCAGCTTCAGCACTGTTGCCACAGCATAAAGCCGTCAGGAACCGGCGTAGATGTGCCTGTTCCCGACCGACCTGTTCGACGAATTGTTCTCTTGTCATAATAACCTAATCGTTGTCTTTCAAGTTTTCCAATGTCTTTTTGGCATTGTTGTAGGCGACCAATAGCCCACATCCTACTGCCAATGGGACAACACCAAATATAGAGCCAAGGGGAATAACGGAGCTATCAAAGCCTTGCAGAGTACTCAAGGTTATGGTAACTAAGATGGTTGCTATACCACCAATCGTGCAAATGGTTCCCCAAAGAACTTCGTAATGCATTATTTTAAGCATTTTCTCTTTGTACGATTCCTTTGGAGGATTCAGTTTGTTGAGGAACTCCTGTATGTCTATGTCAGGGTTCTTCTCGATAATTGCCATTGCTATTTCACTTCTTTTATCTGTTTCATGTTGCTTGTTTCGTTGGGTAAGCCAGACGTATAGGATTGGAAAAACAACTACAAGCCCCATAGGGATTAGGTCACTAATAAGCGAGCCGAGTAATAAAATGTTCATAATCTTAATCTTTTAAGTATGTTATACATTTGGTTTTCTTTCTGAACCGATTCACTTGTATAACGTTATTGATTTGTAAAAGGTGACATCAAAGGCGCAAATTTATTTGTTTTATGGTATTAATTGTTTTTCTGATAACGGTTTTATTTATGCTTACTGCAGCTTTTGTACGAATTATTTACATGAAAATAAATATTTATTGTCGTGAAAATAATTCTTTTTTATCATGAATAAAAATATTTATTTTCATGAAAATAATTCGTTGGAATGTAGCTATAAGAAGTTAAAAGGGCATCTATCAGCTGCTTACCTCTTATCTTTAATGTCTGTAAAGGGCATCGATAAAATCCTTTCTCCTTCCTTTCTATATCTTTATTAGTATCAGGAACAGAGGTGATGTCTTAACTCCTTTCACTCCCTTTCACTCCTTAACTCCTCGATCCCTACCTTCTTTCTTGGAAGAATCGTTGCATCAAGGCACGACATTCTTCTTCCATAACGCCATAGGTGACGTTAGCTTTAGGGTGGAAAGCCTTGGGTGCATACTCGTGGTAGCCCCGTTTTTCATCGGGACAACCATAGACAATGCGTCGGAGTTGCGCCCAACCGATGGCACCAGCACACATGATGCAAGGTTCTACAGTTACATATAACGTGCAATCCTGCAGATATTTTCCTCCCAACTCATTAGCTGCCATGGTTATTACTTGCATTTCTGCATGTGCAGTAACGTCATTGAGCGTCTCTGTCAGGTTATGGGCACGAGCGATGATACGGTCGCGGCATACCACAATAGCACCAACAGGGATTTCACCTTCTTTATAAGCGGCTTCGGCTTCAGCCAATGCACGCTGCATATAGTATATGTCTTTCTTGCTTTGTTCTTCTGTACTCATACTGCAAAAATACGGGTTTTATTTTGATTTTACGAAAGATTATTCTAACTTTGTGCGTGAATATTAATGTACACAATTCTTGACGGGAGTGATAAAGTTTAAGGTTTTTAGAAGAAGTAGGCAATACCTTTGTTTCATCCGTAAATCGATTTGATACGTATAAAGAATTATCTTATCTCCTTCTAATAGTCTGAACTTCTAAAACTTCTGCAAGTTGAGGAAAGAAAGACGCATGGCATACCATAACGAATTAGGTAAATGGGGAGAGGATGTGGCGGTAAGCTATCTCCAACAGTTGGGTTATGTCATTCTTCATCGTGATTGGGATTATCATCATCGAGACTTAGATATTGTTGCTATAGATAATGGTACGCTGGTTATCGTTGAGGTAAAGACTCGAAAGAATGAGCAGTTTGCTGATGCTGATGAGGCTGTCACCGTGCAGAAAGTGCGTTCGCTCTCGATTGCTGCCAATGCATATGTCAAGCGATATAACATCAATTTGGATATCCGCTTTGATATCATCACTGTCGTAGGGCAGCCAACAGGAACCAATGAAGTGCGCCATGTGAAGGATGCCTTTCTTCCATTCATATAAAGAATAGATTGTAAATGAAGATAATAGATGCCGTATTAGGCTTTTTCAAGCCAACAGTAGTAGAGAAAGAAAGAGAGGTGAAGGTCGTAAGATTAGATGCTGTCGATAGTACAAACGCCTATCTGCGCACCTACACACCTGCTGAAGATGAGGCAATGACAGTTGTTGTTGCCGATTATCAGACTGCAGGAAAAGGGCAGGGGACGAACACTTGGGAGAGTGAAGCAGGTAAGAACCTGTTGTTTTCGGTACTTGTTCATCCGACGATGTTGCCTGTTCGTAGTCAGTTTCTACTCTCTGAAGCTGGTGCTTTGGCATTGAAAGAAGCTTTGGCAGACTATGTGAAAGAAGATATCAGCCTGAAATGGCCCAATGATATCTATTGGAAAGATAAGAAACTGAGCGGAACACTGATTGAAACAAAGCTTGCTGCGGGACGTATAAAAGACTGTGTCTTCGGTGTGGGGCTGAATGTAAATCAGGAAACGTTCCATAGTGATGCTCCTAATCCTGTTTCTCTCTGTCAGATTTTAGGGCATGAAGTAGACAAAGAAGAACTGTTGAAAAAGATTATCAATAAGTTCTCAGAACTCTATCAGCTGTTAGAGATGGGCGGATATAATGATATCAGTGCAATGTATCACGAAGCTTTGTACCGACGTGGAGGCTTTCATAAGTTCCGTGATGCTGATGGTGATTTTGAAGGCGCTATCGTTGAAGTAGAAGACGATGGACATCTCATCCTCCGTGACAGCAAGGGTATGATTCGTGAATATCAATTTAAAGAAGTAGAATTTATTATATAATAAGGTGTTTGGGAAAGTAAAGAAGTTCCTTCAACTCCTTCAACTCCAAAAATAATGGCAAGATTTAAAAGAATTCTCTTGAAACTTTCGGGTGAGAGTTTGATGGGAAAACAGGGCTTCGGTATCGACCCTGAGCGTCTTAGCGATTATGCTAAGCAGATTAAGGAAGTACATGAAATGGGTGTACAGATTGGTATCGTAATCGGTGGTGGCAACATCTTCCGTGGTTTGAGCGGTAGTCAGAAAGGCTTCGACCGTGTGAAAGGCGACCAGATGGGTATGTGTGCTACCGTTATCAACTCTCTTGCACTTAGCTCAGCACTTGAGGCAATCGGTGTGAAAGCTAAGGTCTTGACAGCTATCCGTATGGAACCAATCGGCGAGTTCTATAGCAAGTGGAAGGCTATCGAGGCTATGGAGGCAGGTTATGTTTGTATCTTCTCAGCTGGTACTGGTTGTCCTTACTTTACTACTGATACTGGCTCAAGCTTGCGTGGTATTGAGATTGAGGCAGACGTAATGCTTAAGGGTACACGTGTAGATGGCATCTATACTGCCGATCCTGAGAAAGATCCAACGGCAACAAAGTTCTCTGAAATCACATATGATGAGATTTATAATAAGGGTCTTAAGGTAATGGATCTCACGGCAACGACCATGTGTAAAGAAAATGACCTACCTATTTATGTCTTCAATATGGACGTTGTCGGTAATCTGAAGAAGGTTATGGACGGTGAAGATATAGGTACGTTGGTGCATAATTAATGCTGATTATTCTTAAATGAATAGCTGTTGCAGCAGGTAGGTGACTACCTGTCTGCAACAATATACGTAAAATAAAAATCGACGAGAGAACTCATCTTAATCCTGAAAACCTTTTGAACATAGATTGATAAAAAGTTATTGAATATAAATATTAAATATATACATTATGTAATGATATAAAAATAATTTTCTTATCTTTGCAGTTCAAATTCTAATAGTATAAAACGATGAAAAGAAGAAATACACTATTTATCCTCTTTACACTGTTGTTTAGCCTCACAGCTATGGCACAGCAGAACCCTGTTCACTTTTCTGTACAACAGAAGCAGGTTTCACCAACAGAGGTAGAGGTTGTCTTCACAGCGAAGATCGACCAGGGATGGCATGTATATTCAACGAATCTTCCAGCTGATGGTCCTACATCTGCATCTTTACATGTAGACAAAGCAGAGGGCGTAACTCCAGTAGGTAAGCTCACAACACGTGGTAAAGAGTTGAATGTCTATGATAAGACTTTCGAGATGAAGCTACGTTATTTCGAGAATAGCGTTGGGTTTGTTCAGCGTTACAAGATAACTGCTAAGACCTATAGCATAAAGGGCTATTTGGAATATGGGGCTTGTAATGATGAGATGTGCTTACCACCAACACAGGTGGAGTTTAATTTCAAAGGTAATGGACCCGCCTCTGCCCCCGCAGCAGCACCCACCGCTGCAAGTGCAGAAAACGAGAAAACAACGACAGCTGCTACTGATGTAGCAGCTGATGGTTTATCTGCCCTTACCACAATGGGCGCAGATACAGCTAAGAAAGCTGATGTGTTGTCTGCGGACACCGCAGGGACTGTACAGCAGGCAAACACACAAGTAAACGCTGATGTTAATCTATGGAAGCCTGTAATCAAAGAGTTAGCAGCCTTCAATAGCACTAAGGATAGCACTAACAGCTCTCTTTGGAGTATCTTCTTTATGGGTATCCTCGGTGGTTTCATCGCTTTGCTCACCCCTTGTGTATGGCCTATCATCCCAATGACTGTCAGCTTCTTCCTCAAAAGAGCAAAGGACGACCGTAAGAAAGGAATACGTGATGCAGTCACCTACGGCTTGTCAATCATTGTTATCTATATGGCTTTGGCAACGATTGTTACGTGGGCTTTCGGTCCACAGAAGTTGAATGAACTGGCAACAAACGCTCCGTTCAATGTGTTCTTCTTCCTTTTGTTAGTCGTCTTCGCCTTTAGCTTCTTCGGATGGTTTGAACTTCGATTGCCTTCTTCATGGGGTAATGCGGTAGATAATAAGGCTTCTGCCACTACAGGTATACTCTCTATCTTCCTCATGGCATTTACCTTGTCATTGGTTAGTTTCTCTTGTACCGCTCCTGTCGTTGGACTTCTCCTTGTTCAGGCAGCGACAAGTGGCGACTGGGTTGCACCTGCTGTGGGTATGTTTGGCTTTGCTTTGGCTCTTGCCCTACCATTTACATTCTTCGCACTCTTCCCATCTTTGCTGAAACAAGCACCTAAGTCAGGTTCATGGATGAACATGATTAAGGTAGTGTTGGGATTTATCGAGTTGGCTTTCTCACTGAAGTTCTTGTCAGTAGCCGACCTCGCTTACGGTTGGCATGTCCTTGATCGTGAGACATTCCTTTCCATTTGGATTGTTCTCTTTGGCCTTTTGGGATTATACCTCATTGGTAAACTCAAATTTCCTCATGATGATCTCGAACAGAAGGCAATGCCAGTACCAGCTATCATGTTGGGCCTTTGCTCGTTAGCTTTCTCTGTTTACATGCTTCCAGGCCTCTGGGGTGCACCTTGTAAAGCGGTTAGTGCGTTCGCACCACCTATTAATACACAGGATTTCAACCTTGCTCCACAGACCGTGCATGCTGCTTATACGGATTATGATGAGGGTATGCGTGCAGCGGCTGCAGCTGGTAAACCCGTCTTGATAGACTTTACTGGTTTCGGATGTGTTAACTGTCGTAAGATGGAGGCATCTGTCTGGACAGACTCACGTGTCGCTGAGAAGCTGAATAAAGACTATGTCCTTATTTCGCTTTATGTAGACGACAAGACTCCATTGAAGCAGCCTGTTGAGGTGAAACTACCTGATGGAACGTCACGTACACTGCGAACTATTGGTGACAAGTGGAGTTATCTGGAACAGACTAAGTTCGGTTACCTGGCTCAGCCATTCTATGTACCATTGGATAATGCGGGTAAGCCGTTGAATGGTAGCTTCAGTTTTAAGGAGGATGTACCTGCTTATCTTGAATTCCTCGATAAGGGCTTGGAGAATTATCACGCCAAACAGCAATAATGATATAGGCTGACAACATTGCGCTTAACTATCTCGTAGATAGTATAGAGCCGCATAGTCATGTGTTCTGAAAGAGGTTGTATCAAAAAGACCATTGGAAGGTCTTGATTGATACAACCCTTTGTTCTATTTATACCTGAAGCCTTTACTAACGCACGAGGGGATACGTACTATTTGGTAAATGTACCTTGTACAGATAAAGCATTAGTTTCTTCCATGTTATTTAATGCTTTTAAGAATAAAAAGGTGTAAGGATGAAGATCGTAAGAGGGTAGTCTGTGAGTATATGTCATTTGGTTTGGTAGATGTTAATCTTAAGTGAAAAAATACCATTAAAACGTACATTTGGCTATCAAAAAACAATAATAATGAATAGAATTCTTTATTTTTAATAATAAAGTCACTTGTATTTTTGTTTTTTTTCGTACTTTTGCAGAATAATAGGTAAAAAGGTATAGTCTACCTGTGAAGGTGACTAATTAATAGTATAAATAGTTATAAAGAAGACATTTCTT
Source organism: Prevotella sp. C561 (assembly GCF_000224595.1). Classification (NCBI taxonomy): domain Bacteria; kingdom Pseudomonadati; phylum Bacteroidota; class Bacteroidia; order Bacteroidales; family Prevotellaceae; genus Prevotella; species Prevotella sp. C561. Next base: position 82,063 of record NZ_JH114147.1, read on the forward strand.
CTCTCTGAACAATTATTAACGTAAGAGTTTTCGAGTTAAAAAAGGATTGTATTTTCAAGTAACAGAATTTCATAATTTTAGAGAACGATGCAGAAGATTAAATTCCTCCAGCGCGTAATATGTGTTCTTCTACTGAACCTGTTATGCATTGGGCCATTAAGTCTCCCTATGTCAGCGCAAGAACTGAATGGTGCAAAAGTAACTCTCTCTATGCATGATGCGACAGTAGAGGATTTTGCTAATGAAGTTGCTAAGCAGACAGGATTGAATGTAAAGTTTGCAGATGATGATGTGAAGGCGTTTAAGGGTGTGTCCCTTGATGTACGCGATCAGTCAGTTTCAAGTTTGTTACTGAACTTGGCAAACCAGTTCCCACTCTCATATACCGTTGAGGGCAACACCTTGACGTTTGCAAAGAAGGAAACGGTGCAACGTAAAGGTGGTGTTCGTGGTCAGGTTACCGATAATAACGGTGATCCTATCATTGGTGCCGTTATCCGTGTGGATGGTGTGAATGGTGGTTATGTGACCGATATTAATGGTGAATACGACATTGTGACCGACCTCAAAGAGGTGCACATGACCGTGTCATATATTGGTTATAAGACAGTTACTAAGACTGTAAAGAATGGTGCTATAGCTAACATCACGTTGCGTGAAGACTCAAAGGAAATGCAAGAAGTGGTTGTGACCGGTTATCAGACTAAGAATAAGAACTCGTTTACAGGTTCTCAGGTAGCTGTAAGTCGTGACCAGTTGATGAATGTAGGTACGAAGAATGTATTGCAGAGTATTGCGAGCTTCGTCCCTGGTATGGTCATCGCAGATGATAACCTCAAAGGTTCTGACCCTAATAAGGTGGCAGAACTCAATATTCGTGGACGTGCCACTTTCGAAGGACAGGCCAATACACCGGTCTATGTGGTAGATGGTGCACAGGTAACAGCAGAGTATGTTGCCGATATGGATATGAACGATATTGAGACCGTAACCGTATTGAAGGATGCTTCAGCATCTGCTCTTTATGGTGCGAAGGCTTCTGCAGGTGTCATCGTTATTACCACAAAGACACTGAAAGGTGGTAAGCTGAAAGTGAACTATAGCGGTACAGTACGTCTGTCAACGCCTGACTTACATGATTATCACTTGTTGAATGCAAGTCAGAAACTTGAGTATGAGCGCCTTGCAGGTTTGTTTACAGATACAAGTCCTGCAACTCAATATACACTTGATAAGGATTATGCACGTATATATAATGACATCCAAAGAGGTGTAGAGACTGATTGGTTGTCTAAGCCATTGCGTAATGCCATCTCTCAGTCACATAGCTTGAGTGTAGATGGTGGTGACGATCGTGCGAAATATAATCTTGGTGTACGTTATGGAAAGGATTCTGGTGTTATGAAGGGCTCTGATCGTACTCGTCTTTCAACTAATTTCCGCCTCTCTTACAATATTGCAGGTAAGTTCTTCGTGTCTAACAGTTCGACACTCTCGTCTGTAACGAGTAACGTGTCACCTTATGGTGATTTCTCAGACTGGGTTAAGATGAATCCTTATGAGAACCCATATAACTCTGATGGACAGTTGCGTTCTTCGCTATATCATGACTTAGCAAACCCATTATACGATGCTTCGTTGGGTAGTTATAGTAATTCAAACAACTTCGACTTCCTCAATACAACTAATATTCAGTTGTGGTTCGGTGAAAAGATACGTTTGGATGGTGATTTCACAATCGACCGTAGCAAGCAAGATAGACGTACTTTTACATCTCCTTTTGCCTATAATGAGATTCGTAACAAGACGGCTGATCAACGTGGTTCATTGACTGATAGTTGGGTAAACACCACTACATTGCAGGGAAAACTTATGTTGTCATACAACAACTACTTCTTTAAGAAGCTCTTCCTTACTGCAATGGGAGGTAGTAGTATGGAGTCTACGTCAACAGATGCGGCTTCCTATACTTCAATAGGATTCTATTCTGATAAGTTAGGACACCCTGCTTTCGCTACAGCGTATGCTGCAACGCGTCCAAGTGGCTCTGATACACAGACGAGAGGAGTAGGTTTCTTCGTTAATGCCAATACGATCTGGGATAATAAATACTTCCTCGATCTTATCTATCGTTATGAGGGTTCATCTCGTTTCGGTAAGAATCAGCGCTTTGCCCCATTCTGGAGTGTCGGTGGTGGATGGAATATTCACAACGAGAAGTTCATGAAGGGCTCGCAAGTATCGCTCTTGAAGCTCCGTGCCAGTGTAGGTTATTTGGGTAACATCAACTTTAACCCGTATCAAGCACTGACTACTTATAGCTATAATAGTTCATATTTCTATGGTAAGGGAACTGGTGCTACGCCAATTACTATTGGTAACCCAGATTTGAAGTGGGAGCGTACGCTGAGTACCAACATCGGTGTTGATTTCACTGCCTTCCGTGGTCGTGTCGACCTTTCAGCCGATTACTATATCAAGAATACTGATAACCTGCTCTTGGATATCACCAAGGCACCATCAGTGGGTGTGACTACTTCACGTGAAAATATTGGTGAGGTGCAGAACTCAGGATTTGAACTCCGTCTGCGCACCTTCCCAATTCAGAATAAAGACTGGCAGTGGTCGCTCGGTTTAACATACGCTTATAACAAGAATAAGATTAAGAAGATCAGTAATTCTCTGCGTGAACAAAATGAGAAGAACAAGGCTGATAATGGTGTTGCACCACTTCCTATCTATGAAGAAGGTCAGTCTTTAACTGCTTTGAAGGTTGTTCCTTCTGCAGGTATCGACCCTGTAACAGGTCAGGAAATCTTCATTAAGCGTGATGGAACATACACCTTTGTTTATGATTCAAATGATAAGGTAATCTTCGGAGATACCAACCCTATAGGTACAGGATCTATCAACTCTTATCTCACCTATAAGCGTTTTGCTTTGAGCTGCTCATTCTTGTACTCCTTCGGAGGTTCTCTTTACAACGAAACTTTAGCAACAAAGGTTGAGGGAGCTAATCCTAAATACAATGCTGATGAGCGTGTATTGAATGACAGATGGAAGACTCCTGGAACAATAGCAAAGTACAAGCGTATTGACGATACAACTACTCCGTATCAGACATCACGCTTTGTAGAGAAGAATAACTTCCTACGTATGAGCAGTCTCTCGCTCTCTTATGAGGTTCCAACGACCTTTATTCAGAAGTACGGCTTGAAGCGTATGTTCTTAGAACTCCTCACTAACGACCTCTTCTATCTGTCAACAGCGAAGAGGGAACGTGGTCTGAACTATCCATACGATAGGAGTTTTGAGTTCTCAGTACGTTTCTCACTCTAAAACTAAATTAGGATAACAATGAAGAAGATAACGAAATATATAGGAATATCCATGGTGGTTGCGCTGCTTACATCGTGTAACGACTTCTTGGATGTACAGCCTAAAGGGCAGCTTACAGATGACGAGATGTTCACTGATATTACTGGTTATGAGGATGCTATGTTTGGTATTTATGGTAAGTTAGCTTCATCTAACCTCTATGGAAGTAATCTCTCATGGGGTATGGTGGATGAGTTAGGCCAGCAGTTCGGTTATGACAATACACAAGACGTAAGTTACTACTTGAACCGCTATCAATATACTAACCAGCAAGCACGCAACGTTGTAGATGCTGTCTGGAGTAATATGTATAACAACATCTCTAATGTCAACAATGTGTTGAGGCACATTAATGATATTAGTGCAGGTGAACAAGAACGCAAGATGATTCACGGTGAAGCCTTGGGTCTGCGTGGCTTTATGCACTTCGACCTTGCTCGTCTTTACTGTACAGACTATACGCGCAGTGATGCAAATACTCTTGGATTACCATACGCAACAGAGTTTAATCTGAAGAACCGCACTCGTTACACCTTGCAGGCAACGTTCAACCTTATTCTTAAGGACTTGAATCAGGCTGACTCATTGTTGACAGACGACAATGATGTTACCTACGATAACAATTTCGTACGTGATTATAGCAAGGGACGTGTGATACTTTTCAATAAGTTTGCCGTTAAAGCTACGAAAGCTCGTGTGTATTACGCTATGGGTAAATACACTGAAGCTGCTAAATATGCCCGTGAGGTTATCAATGCAACACAGAACTTTAAGTTGAATACAAGTACATCACTCGATTCTGTGATGCGCTTTCCTGCTAACAAAGAGATGATTTTTGGAGTTTATGCAGCCGACCGTTCAACAACTATTCGTTCAACATTCCTGCGTTCAACAGGTTATGGTTCCTTCGTTGAAGGCCGTCGTGATTTGCGTAGTCTCTATGAGGTCGACCAATTCACGGCTCTTAGCTCTGACCTCCGATACACCTCTTTCTTTAGAGAAAATACGTCGGGTTCAGCTTCTTCTTTCAGCTTTATTCGTCTAATCCAGAATGATGCTGAGGCTACAAGAGGTGCATTGAAAGGCTTTGTGTTAATTAGTTTGCCAGAGATGTATTACATCTTGAGTGAAAGTCTTTATGATTCAAACAAGACAGAGGCAATCAGTCTGCTCAATCAGGTTAGAAAGAGTAGGGGATTAGGCGATGTTGATGCAGCTAAGGTAGCTACACGTACACTCTTCGAGCAGGAGATGATGCGTGAACGTATGCGTGAGTTCCCTGGTATGGGTCAGACCTTCTATGCGTTGAAGCACTACAACCGTAGTTTTACTGACTTTAGAAATATTGACACATATCAGCCTTCAGATGCCATCTTTAATCTCCCTTGGCCAGATAGAGAGAATGAGTATGGCGATCAGGCAGTTCATAACGAATAATACATATCAAGCAGTCTGTATGGTTTAGCACTGCTAAACGACAAGAGCAAGGCGATTTGTAATAAGCGTTTAGCTATGCTAAATCACAGACTTAAGTGTATAAAAGAAAAGATATAAACGTATAGACAGATATTGTAGTTCGTAAAGACTTAAATAGGATATACTTTTAGAAGGGCTGACTAATATACTATTCCATTGATGTTTACCCTTTACATGGTGTATGATAAGTCTTAACACCAGAGTAGAATATGGTATGGTGAGTTTATGATGGTCTTATGCAGTAGGGCAAAAAGACAGATTTACCATGAGAATTACTTATCGGACAACACTAAAAAACAAATGATTATGTATAAATCAATCACAAACATCTTCGCTATCGGTGCTATAGCTCTATCGTTGACAGCGTGTTCAAACGATAACTACGAGGGAGAATACTCAAAAGATGGTACTTTCGAAGGGGCAAATCAGGTTTATTTCGACCTCAATAATGCTTCTGACACATTATATAATTATTCATTCGGAACACTGCCTACCAGCGTGACCTCTGACACAATCAATGTGAAGGTGAAACTCGCAGGAGTAAGAAAGTCACAGGTACAGCACTATAAGGTGGTTGTTGACCCAAGTAGTTCGGCAAAGGCTGGGGTTCACTTTGTAGCAATCAATAGTGACCAGACAATACCAGCTGACAGTCTTTCAGCGAGTTTCCCAGTAGTACTTTTGCGTCAGAACCTTAGTGATACGAAGAATGACAGTATTCGTCTTGTTCTGCGTTTGGAAGCATCTGACGACCTTGGTGTTCGTTTTCCTGACAAGATAAAGAGGATAATCACCTTCGATAATGTACTTGAAAAGCCTTATTGGTGGTCAAATCCTACACTCCAAGCAATGGGACTTCCTGCTTATACGCCAGCTAAGTATCGCTATCTACTGTCCTTGTATAATTCAGATGCAAGAGCGATAGAGAAGGCTGTAAGTAACCCACGAAGTTGGACACAGCTTTACAGGAATATTCAGAAGTTGAAAGCTTACTTTGCAGCTAACCCTGAGTAATCACATTCATTGGTATAACCATTAATATAATTACACGAAATATGGTAAAGAAATATTTATATCTCTTGGCTATAGCAGCCCTTACCTTCTCATCATGTATTAAAGATGATTCGACAGAAGGAGGCGATAATGTGTCTGTAATCAGCCTGCAGACACCTCTGAACAGTAGCTATACGCTTAATCAAGGAGATACATTGAAGATTAATCCTACGGTATTACAAAGTAATGGTAAGCAGAAGCTCACTTACGAATGGGAGATAAATCATAAGTTGGTATCGAGTGATTCTGCACTTGTTTATCCTATTCAGACCTCTGGAACCTATACTGGACGTCTGCGTCTGAGCAATGGTCAGAATATTCAGATCTATGAGTTCAATGTGAACGTAGAGTATGCTTATACGAAGGGTGTCTTCCTCTTGGCTGAAAAGGACAACAAGGCAATCCTTTCCTACGTACCAACAGAGGATGTGAATAAGAGTTTCCAACTTGATGTGTTGGGTGCTAACAATCCGAATACTAACTTCGGTACACCTTGCTCAATGGCATGGAACAAGACGATTGGTAGTCAGACAAATAATGTTCTCATCATTGCTGCAGGCAATCCATCAACACTTTATCAGCTTGATGGCTATGAGATGCTATCACTTTTCCAAACTCCTGTTGGTGAGAAGGTAATACAGGTAGAGGCAAACTCTGACCCAGGTTCACCGAAGGTAATGGCGATCACAAAGAACAACTTGTATTCTTTGGGCTTGAACTCAACCAATTTGATTTCACAGACATCACGCTTCACAAGCGCAGTAGGAGGTTCCGTAAAGTTTGCAGACCGCATGACACCATGGTGGAGAGACGACCTCTTTTATGCTCATGGCGATGCTTACTTCGACAACGCACATGGTTCTCTGTTGGCAATGGCTATCGAGAATACGTCAGTTCCTGCAGAAGTGTTAAAGGGAACCTTCACAGGTGATACGTTGGTAGGTATGGGTAGTGTGAATAAGCAGCGTAACCTTGCTTTGATAACCAATCAGACAAGCACTGGCACATTCTACTTTACATATATATTCCCAGGTTATTACTCTTCTTCTGCGGATAAGCGAATTGCCGCAAATGTGCTTTATCGTGTTGCGATGCCTTCTACTTCTGGTATTGCTAACGGTTCTGTCGTACGTTCTGCACGCAGTAAGAATATTGTTTATTATACCAATGGTAATGCTGTCTATGCTCACAACGTTCTTGCCAATAGTAATTTCCCAACTTCTGCACTGTTTACAGTAGGGAATAGTACGGAGAAGATAGTTGATATGACATTCTCAGATGATGATAATCTCATCTATGTCGCAACCAATGATGCGTCAGCCGCTATGCAAGGTAGCCTCTACTGCTACGATACACAGACCAATACACTACGCTGGTCTAAGCAGAATATAACAGGACGCATAGTTAAGGCATTATTCAGAAACAAATAATACACTAATGATAAGAATGAATTTCTCATTTAAGAACTCTTTACTTGGAGGGGCATTATTGCTCCTCCTTGTATTGCAAAGTACTGTTGCAAAAGCTGATGATGACAAGTCTAAGGCTAAGCCTAAGAAGGAAACGAAGTATGACAGACTCTTTAAGGATAAGAAGACAGAGACTGCACGCAGTAAGTTTATTACCGTTCATAAGCTTGACAACAAGATTTACTTTGAGTTGCCACGTACTTTGTTGAAAAAACAGATGATGCTTGGTGGAGTAATAACCTCTACCACTGATGCATCTACAGTCACTGTTGGTTCTACAAGTTCTAACCCTGTCTTGTTCTACTTTGACATACAGGATAGCTCGGTCGTTATGAAGACTCCTAACAATGTTCTTTTCAAGGAGAATACGAACTCAGCAGACCTTGATAGTGCATTGGCCTTGAACTATCGTGATGGTATTTGGCAGGGCTTTAACATCTTAGCTTACAACAATGACAGCTCTGCTGTTGTCTTTGATGTAACCTCTTTGTTAGGTAAGCCAACCAACCTTATTTCGGTTATGCCAACGAAGAATGGTAATTATAGCCTTAAGGCAACTCCAAAATCAGAACTTTCGTTCATTCGTGGGATAAAGAGTTTTGATACAAACGTTATAGTTAACAATGACTTTACGTATGGTGTGTCAACCTCTCTGATGTCTATGCCTATCGGTGGCGAGCGTCCTACAACTGTAGGTGTTAGTTATAGCGTAGCACTTGTGCCTGAGTCTGCAATGCGTCCACGTATCATGGACTCACGTATCGGTGTGGATTATTCTGTTCGTTTGGGTATTCCCCAGGAAGGTGCAAGTACTAAGCGCATCTTCTTCTCACATCGTTGGAACCTCGTCCCAAAGGATAAGAAGGCGTATGCAAAGGGTAAGTTGACTCAACCTGTCAGTCCTATCCGTTTCTATTTGGACAATACTTTCCCAGAGTCATGGAAGCAACCCATCCGTGAAGGTATCCTTGAATGGAACAAAGCATTTGAGAGAATAGGCTTTAAGAATGCTATTGAGGTGGTTGATTTCCCACAGAAGCAGGGTGATTTCGACCCAGATAACATTCAGTATTCTTGTATTCGCTACATACCAAGTGGCTCTTCATCTGCTCCTAAGAGTGATGTCCATGTCAATCCTAATACAGGTGAGATTATGGCAGCCTCTATGTTCATCTATTCTGATGTCGAGAAGTTGTTACATAAGTGGCGTTTGATAGAAACAGGTGCCGTTGACCCATCAGTACGTAGCAATCGTTTGTCTGCAGCTAAGTTTGCTGAAGGTTTGAAGATGTTGGTTACAAAGGAAACTGGTAGTATGTTAGGACTTTTGGATAACCTCGGTGCTTCTGCTACTTATTCTACAGACTCTCTGCGTAATGCACGTTTCACTACAACCATGGGACTTGCTCCTTCTGTTATGGATGACGTTCATTACAACTATGTTGCACAGCCTTCAGACAGTGGTGTACGCCTTGCTCCAACAGGACTTGGCATGTACGACTACTTCACAATTGATTGGAACTATCGTTATTTTGATACTGATAAGGTTTCTATCAATGATGAGAAGAATACACTTGAGGCGTTTGTTGACAAGAAGGTGACCAACCCACGTCTTCGTTATTATGCTGAACGCAACTCAAGATGGGACCCACGTCTTGCTGCTGGTGCACTTGGTAATGATATGATTGCGAGTGCAAACCTTGCAAATAAGAACTATACTATTGTTGAGAACAATCTCTCTAAGTGGATTAAGAACGATGAAGATACTCGTATCAAGGATCAGTTGTACCTGCAGATATCACAGAATCGTTACGCTTTGTTCAAGCAGGTGTTAAGTAATGTTGGTGGTATGTACCTCAACAACATGAAGATTTCAGCAGGAGTACCGCAGTATCAGGTTGTTCCAAAGGATCTTCAGCGTCGTTCTCTCCTGTGGTGTCTACAAGAGGCAATGAGCTTTAAGAAGTATGCTAATCGTAACTACGAGCGTAAGGGCTACTTGTCAGTAAGCTATTATGACCAGAGTTTAGAGTTTATGGGTTACGATTTGATGGCAGCACGTATGCGTGTGGCTATCACTTCTTACTTGAATCCAAACAGTTACACACAGAAAGAGTACTTTGATGATATCTATAACACCCTCTTCAAGAGTGTTGCTGAGATGCGCGCACCTTCTCAGGGCGAGCGTGTTTTGCAGCGTGCATTCATGAGTCAGGCACAGAGTGTTGTCTCTAAGGCTACTGGAAACGGTGGTTCTGGCGGTGGTTCTGGTGCTGGTACAGCTTTGAAGGGTGATGATCTCGGTGCTACTCCAGGCTTTGGCGACCCTTCTCAGAATCTTGCTCCAACAGTTGACATCTCGCTTGCTGACAACTCTGAGCTTTATTTCTACAACTGTATGTTGAAGTTAAGAACGGCTTTAGAGAAGTGTCTAAAGGCTAATTTGCCACTTGAGGCACGTACACACTATGAGATGATGCTCTTCAAACTCAATAAGACAATGGAGGTGAAGAAATGAGAAAAACTTCATTTATATCCATGAAATCGGTTCATGTAACCCTACTGGCAGTGGGCTTCTTAGGTCTCTCACTGTCAGCACAGGCTTTCCCTTTCTTTAAGAAGAAGAAAAAGAAGGCTACCACCACTACTACGGTGGCTAAGAAGGATGCCTATGAGCGCATTCTGACTGAAGAGAAGACAGACTCTGCTAAGGGACCATTCGTTTCCTTCTACAGGACAGGTGAGAAACTCCTCATGGAGTTGCCACCTTCTTCTATCGGTCGTGACATGCTTATCGGTGCTACTATATCCTCTGTTTCAAGTCCACAATTTGCTGAGGTTGGTACACGTGCTGGTTCTGTCTCTCACGTACGCTTTATAGAGAAAGATAGTTCTATCGTTATGCAGGCTATCAATTCAGAGTTGCTTGACGCACTGCCTACAGGTGATGCGAAGCAAGCACAAGCCACGAACTATCGTAACCTCGACTTCTATAGTTTCCCTATCAAGGCGAGAAACAAGAAGACGGGTGGTATTCTTTTTGATGCGTCTTCTTTTTTCTTGAGAGAAAGTAAGTATTTCCCAGTGATTGCAAAGATTGCTGGTCCATATCGTGTGGATGCTGACCTGAGGCCAGAGTGGATTAAGGTAACGTCTTTGAAGTCGTTTGCTAACAATGCTTGCATATCAATGATACGCAACTACGTTACCAATATGACTGGTAATAGTGGTAGTGTTGCTATTAGCAATCATCCTGTTTCTATCGGCGTACAGTTTACTTTAGCACTCCTACCAGAGGACAAGATGACACCTCGTCTGAGTGATACTCGTCTTGGCTACTTCCTTACACCGAAGTCAATCGTTAATGACAGTCTTATCGACCATGCAAGCTTTATCAATCGTTGGCGTGTAGAACCTAAGGATCCTGCTGCTTATTTTGCTGGTCAGCTCAGTGAACCTGTAAAACCAATCGTGTTCTATATCGATAATGCCTTCCCTGAAAAGTGGAAGCCAGCGATTAGAAATGCCGTCCTAAGATGGAATAAGGCTTTCGAACGTATTGGTTTTAAGAATGTGATGCGGGCTGTAGACTTCCCAACCAATGATCCAAACTTTGATCCAGATAACTTCCAATATTCTTGTATTCGTTATCTGCCTACGGCAACAGAGAATGCTATGGGACCATCATGGGTCGATCCACGTACAGGTGAGATTATCACAGCTACCGTACTGGTGTATAATGATGTCGTAAATGTCATCAACAGCTGGCGTTTTATCCAGACTTCGCAGATTGATCCGGCTGCTCGTACATTGGATATGCCTGACAGTATTATGCTTCCAACATTGGAGTATATTGTTACGCACGAGGTGGGTCACACACTCGGACTAATGCACAACATGGCTTCATCGGCTGCTATACCAACTGATTCGCTACGTTCTGCAAGCTTCACACAGAAGTATGGTACGACAGCATCTATCATGGACTATGCTCGTTTCAACTATGTTGCACAGCCAACGGACAAGGGCGTGTCGCTTACTCCTCCTGAACTTGGCGTTTATGACAAGTATGCAATAGAGTGGGGCTACCGTGTCTTCCCTAACTCAAAGAGTTTTAGGGATGATGTGAAACCGTTGATGGCACTCGTCGCTGCCCATGCTGACGACCCAATGTATCGTTATGTTCTCCAGCAGTCACGCTATCGTTATGACCCAACTGCCATTGAGGAGGATCTCGGTGACGATGCTGTGAAGTCAAGTACTTACGGTCTGAAGAACCTTGAGTATATTCTCAAACATTTTGATGAGTGGATTCCAGATGGTGCTGATGGCACACGTAAGGCAAAACTCTATCGTCAGATGGTTTCTCAAGCTTACGGTTATGCACGTAATGTCTATGCTGTCATTGGTGGTATCAAGCTGAATCAGAGCACAGAGTCATCTGGTATTCCTCGTTATGAGGTCATGCCTAAGGAGAAACAACGTGCTGCCGCAATGTGGTTGTTACAGGAAGCACGCAAGTTTGGTAAGCGTGGTGTTGAGAGCATCGAGAACCGTTTACCTCAAATCAACTCTCATCCTTACAAGACATTGGCAAGTGGTATCCAAGAGATGGCACTCTCTGCAACAGCACGTTTAGCACTGAGCTATTATGCTGACTCTACTTCTTATTCTCCTTTGGAGTATTGCGAAGATACTTACAACAATGTCTGGGCTAAGACAATTGCAGGTGATGAAAACCTCGACGACGATGATATCGCTATGCAGCAACTCTATGTTGAGCGTCTGAAGGAAAACATTGTCGAAGTTAAACAGGTCGGTAAGGTGCGCAGCTTGCGTGATGATAAGCAGGATGTAGCATTCCTCGGCTTCGGTGTTGGCTATGGTGAACCAGACACAATGTGGACGGAGACCATCGACCGTACAGCTGAATATGTGTTCCACTATGCACAGAAGCTTCAGAAACTTCTTCAGGAACGCATTAAGACAACAAAGGACACGACTGTAAGGTCTCAATATGAGTTGATGTATGCACGTGTCCAGCGTTATATGAATGGTTAATCTACCGTGTTAACATACATCTCAGAGGGTATATCTCAGGCGTCTGTGTCTTGGATATACCCTCTTTCTTTTTGTTCAGTGTTAGGATAGAGTATCGTTTTGTTGTTATTCTTTATGGTGGTACTGAGTGTCCCTCCGTAAATCTTTATATCTCTCTGTGAGGTTTGATGTAGCTTTATGGCATGATATGGAAAGTCTTGTTAACGTGTGATGATAATGTCCTTTGTTAGCCATAAATTGCTTACGTAAGCCAATCTCCCTATATACTATATTTTTTAATTTTACTTTGCTGTCATTTTTAACATTTCGTGTAAGTGCATAGGAATTAATTAGTTATATGCTTATAGATGGTGACAGGAGTGACAGGAAAATTGGTTTTGGTAAAATTAGGTTACTATGGTCTCTTGTTTTAACGCATGATTTTTGATTTAGAAAACTTCATCTTTATGCCATCACTACAGTTTGTTATTTTTTTCAAGTGATTTTTCAATGAGCCTTTATGATATTGTTCTCCGTTCTTTTTAATTCTCTATTTAGGTTATTTTAGGGCGAGATTAGACAAATAATGATGTGTTTCTATTGTTCTGCAGATGCCTTTTGCGATTTCTTTTGTAGGCTTAATGTGTTACGTTCCCAAAAGACACCGTCAGAGTAACCTTGAATGTCTTTGTTCTCTTCAGCCATACGTAGTCGCTTAGATGACAATAAGGCATACTCCTCATTGATTTCTATACCACAATAGTGTCTACCTAATTTCTTAGCAACAACGCATGTTGTTCCACTTCCAAGGAAAGGGTCAAACACGATACCCTGCCTTGGGCATGAAGCTAAAATGAGTTTAGCTATCAGCTTCTCTGGCTTTTGAGTTGGGTGGTCTGTATTCTCTGGCATTGACCAATAAGGGATACTGATGTCATCCCAGAAGTTAGATGGGTAGGTAAGGCGAAAGTTTCCGTCTTCAGTCTCTATCCAGTCTTTGGGTTTCCCGTCTACTTTATAAGGGGCTAAAACTCTTCTTTTCTGCATTACGGATGCTACGTCAAAGTAATAGTCTTTATCATTGAGGACACCAAACCAGATGTCTTCCATAGCATTCTTCCAGTTTGTTTTCGCTCCACGACCCTTTTCACGTTGCCATGTAATACGGTTCTTGATGGTTACATACTCACTCATGACTTGATAGATAGCACTTGTACTTTTCCAATCGCAACAGACATATATACTCCCGTTAGGTTTTAATAGCTCTAACACCTTGGGAAGCCAACATCTTACATATTCAATATAGGTCTTGTCGTCCATAGCCTTGAACTTAAATCCTGCAAAGTCTTTCGATAGATTATAAGGAGGATCTATGATAAGCAGGTCTACAAAATGTTTGGGTAGGTAATCTATAGCCTCAAATAAATCTTGATTATAAATTTTATTGAGTACTTCATTGACCGATGACGACGTGTTAAGTTGATATAAATCCTTCTTCAAGTCTGTTCGTTCGCTATCAGACAAGACAATAGTACGGTTTCGTGTTGCACGATTTTTCTCCATATTGGGCATCTTAAATATTGTTTTGTTATCGTTTCTGTGGCCCTTCGTCCATGAGTATCTACTATGGCGAAGGACTCCTTGATACAAAGGTACAACTTTAAGTGAGTTATTCCGACTATCTATTTTGTTTTTTGATAGAATAAATGAATAATTCTAATTTATTACCATCCAATAGTTTTATAAGAACGAAAACGTCGTTTTCTACGATCTAACCCAATGCTTTCTCTTTACGAACGAGCACTTTCGGCAGATAGTAAACTACGACAGAGGATATAGTGCCTCAGGTTGTTTCTCTCCTTCCTAATCCTTCTTACCGAATTATCTTCATGAAAATAAATATTTCTTGTCGTGAAGAAAAATATTTTTTGTCATGAAAATAATTCTTTCTACTCATGAGAATAATTTGGTTTCGACACAAAATAAGCCCCTCGTAGGTAGTTTTCTCCTTGCGAGGGGCTTGTCGTTTATAGTTGATTGGTAGCTTGATGGCTTGATAGGTTACGCCTTTAATGAAGGCTATAATCTGTTCTTTTCAGCCTGTCCAGCACCTGTACCCTTGTATTTGCTTCGTGAAGTATTGAACTTATAAGTAACAGTTAGAACAAACTGACGGCTGTCGTATGTACCAATATATTGAGTCTCCATAGACTCTGTGTAGCTAATTCCTCCTTCTTTTTGGGTATGGAACAAGTCTGTTCCACCAATACGAAGTGCGAGTCTGTCCTTTAGGAAAGACTTGGTAAGGTTGATGTCAAGCGAACCTCTATTGCTTGCTAATGAGCTAATTTCGCTATTGCCTTTTGTAACGAGGTAGGACTCCATTGATAGTAACCAGCCTTTGCCAAAATCGAATGTGTTATTAAAACTGAATTGCCAGATTGGTTTGTCCAACTTATAGGTCTTTGTACTTGTATGTAATGTGAGCCATTGCTTCTTCATTAATGCTGTGAACTCAGGCGTCCAGATACCGATTGTTGGCGAAAAAGCTAATTGAGTAGATATTGTCTTGATGCTTGGAAGATTCGTGTAGGTAAGACGTGAGATAGCTGAATTCTTTGTTAGTCCCGGAACATGTGCAAGGACATCCTCACAAGTGCCGAGTTTGCTTAGTATGGTATTCTCGATGTTCGTTTGTATACCCTCTGTTGTCATCTTGTGTAGGGGAGCATTGCCTTTGACGACCACCTCTTTCATCATTTTTGCATCTTCTTTCAGAACGATAGTCAGGTTATCTTGGTTGGAAAGAACCGTAGTAAAGGGTTCATAACCTACAAAGGAGGCTTTAAGGATATTACCTACTGTAACCTCCTTGAAGTTGAAACTGCCATCATTAGCGGTTGTTGTACCAGCAATGAAGGTAGAATCCTTGGCTGAAAGAATAATGATATTTGCGTAGGGGATAGGCTTCTTGTTTTCATCAAGCACCTTTCCAGATACGGATTGTGCGCTGGCTCGAAGTCCAGTGCAGAACAGAAGGAGGATAAGTAATAGTTTTTTCATAACTAATGAAGCTAAGTGAAACGAAAGGTTCAAACTCAGTTGCACTTTTAAAAAGCGACAAATCTCAGTTACAAAGGTATGAAAAGATATGGAAACCAATAAAAATAAAAGGAAAAACTTTCAGTTTTGTACGTTTTTCTTAGGCGTAAGGCGGTTTATAAATGAAACTTTATACGAAATATGAGTATAATGATGCGTGTCAGTGATGTGTGATTTCATGCTATAGGATTACCCTTTGCTTTTTGAGAGCCTTGGTATTATATGGTTGTTCAGAACCTTTTACTATATAATGTATAGCAATAGAAGAGGACTTGGGAAATGCTGTTGCATGAAAAAAGCCATATCAGACATCCTGTAGGAGGATAGTCTGATATGGCTTTATACTTATCGGGCTTAGCTTAGAGCAATGCCTTGAACTTCTCGTTCAAAACATCTTTTGAGGCAGCACCAACAAACTTGTCTACCAACTTACCACCCTTAAAGAAGAGGATGGTAGGGATGTTACGTACGCCAAAGTCGATGGCTACGTCGTCATTCTCCTCTACATCGCACTTGCCAACGACGATTTTACCGTCGTACTCCTCGGCGAGTTCTGAGATGATTGGACCAATCATCTTACAAGGACCACACCATGTTGCCCACAAATCAACTACCAATGGTAACTCACCATTCTTATAAGTCTCTAAATTCTCGTTAGTAATTACTACTTCCATTGTTATTCTTTTTATATGTTTATAAATATTGTCTTTTCTGTTTATAACCTCTTATCAAAGATTGTGCCACTTTCGGTTTAGTTGATATGGAACTCCATCTTCTCATTAGATGAGATAAAGTCTATCAGCTTACGGTCGACGTTAACACCGCCTTTCTTGCTCTTTAGCATAAGTACTGTGCTGTCAGGCGTTCGCAACTGTATGTAGAGTTGTGTGTTACCTGTATGTTGCTCGATGACTGTTGATAGTTCTTTAACAAAGGCTTCGTCTAATGCTGTCGCATCCATAGAGATGGTGAGACGTTCTAAACGGTTCTCTTTCACGTCATAGAGTTGCTCAATCTTCTGCACCTTCAGCTCTAACAGTTCTGGATTGTTGCGATAACGAGGTTGGCACTTGGCTGTGATATAAACGGTATAGTTCATCTTCAAGAGGTTGTTCCATCGTGCCCAGTCGTCACCAAACAGTGCTAACTCACCCGTTCCACCAAAGTCTTCTATCGTGACAAAGCCAAATGGCTTTCCTGTCTTTTGTGAGAAGCGTTCGTTAACGGATGTGACAATACCGCCGAATGTCACTTCGTCAGCTTTTGCCAATTGTGTCATGTCAGCATTGCGACCTATCTTAGAACAGTGAGTGTTACACATATTGTTCAGTACAACACTGTATTCATCGAGGGGATGGGCCGATAGATAGATACCAACCAACTCTCGTTCCTTATTCAATTTCTCAATGACTGGCCACTTCTCAGCCTTTGGTGCGACAGGATGTACTACATCAATAGCATCCATACCAGCAAAGAGAGAGTTCTGTTGTTGGGCCTTTTCTGCTTGGAAAAGCTGCCCATAACGGACGATGGTGTCTAAGAAGGAATCACCTTTCCCAGTAATAGCAAAGTATTGTTCTCGCTGCAATCCGAAGCTATCGAAGCCCCCACTATAGGCTAAACTCTCAAATGCTTTGCGGTTGACATTACTGAAGTCGACACGTTCTGCAAAGTCGTATATATCCTTGTAAGGGCCGTTCTTCTCACGTTCACGTACTATACTCTCTGCAGCACTTGCACCCATTCCCTTGATAGCAGATAGTCCGAAGCGAATCTCTCCATGCTTGTTTACACCAAAGCCAATCCGACTCTCGTTGACATCAGGACCAAGGGTTGCAATCTTCAATGCCTTACACTCCTCCATTAACTTGGTGATTTCGGTAATCTGACTGAAGCGACGTGTCATCAACGCAGCCATATATTCGGCTGGATAATGCGCCTTCATATAGGCTGTCTGATAAGCTACCCATGAGTAACAAGTGGCATGTGACTTATTGAAAGCATAGCTGGCAAACTTTTCCCAGTCGCTCCATATCTTCTCAAGTATCTGTGGGTCGTGGCCATTCTCCTGTCCTTGCTTGATGAATTTAGGCTTCATCTTGTCGACGATAGCCTTCATCTTCTTACCCATCGCCTTACGAAGAGCATCACTCTCACCACGTGTAAAGTTGGCTAACTGGCGACTCAAGAGCATTACTTGCTCTTGATAGACAGTGATACCGTAGGTGTCTTTGAGGTACTTCTCCATACATGGGATATCATACTTCACCAGTGATGGGTCGTGCTTACGCTTGATAAAGTCTGGGATATAGTCCATTGGCCCCGGACGATAGAGCGCATTCATGGCGATGAGGTCCTCGAATACGGTTGGATGAAGCTCACGGAGGTACTTCTGCATACCTGCCGACTCAAACTGGAAAGTACCAACGGTCTGTCCACGTTGGTAGAGTTGGTAGGTTAATTCATCGTCAATAGGAATCTTCTCAAGGTCTATCACGTCGCCAGTTGTCTGCTTAACAACCTTGCAAGCCTCCTTTAACTCGGAGAGAGTCTTCAGTCCGAGGAAGTCCATCTTGATAAGTCCTGTAGACTCAATTACGTGACCGTCATATTGTGTTACAGGTACTTTCTTCTCTGGAAAGTCTGGGTCTGTTGCCGTAGAGATTGGTACCCACTCATCAATAGGATTACGACATATAATGAAACCACAGGCATGGATACCTGTTCCACGCACTGTTCCTTCCAACATCTTGGCATATTTAATGGTGTTGCGCTCCCTTATGTCTTCGCTAACCTCAGCATCTTGCAACTCTGGGGTACACTTGATAGCATTCGTTAAGTTCATCTTCATACCATCAGGTAAGCGCTCTGGAATAGCCTTACAAAGAGCGTTAGACATATCTAACGGTAGTTTCTCTACACGTGCCACATCCTTGATAGAGTTCTTTGTAGCCATGGTAGAGTAGGTAATGATATGTGCACAGTTCTCGTGTCCATACTTGTCCATTACCCACTGCAGCACACGTCCGCGCCCATCATCATCAAAGTCAGTATCAATATCAGGTAGGTTGACACGGTCAGGATTGAGGAAACGCTCAAACAGAAGGTCGTATTTCAACGGGTCAATCTGTGTTATTCCCAAGCAATAAGCCACTACGGAGCCTGCAGCAGAGCCACGACCAGGACCCACCATCACGTCTAACTCTTGTCGTGCAGCATTGATGAAGTCTTGCACAATAAGGAAATAACCAGGGAAACCCATGGTTTTCATCACGTGTAACTCAAATCGGATATGGTTCTTAACCTCATCTGATAGAGGATCGCCATATAGCTTCTTTGCACCATCATAGGCTAACTTAGCTAAATAGTCGGCCTCGAACTTAATGCGATATATCTTCTCATAGCCGCCTAAACGGTCGATAACCTTCTGTCCTTCTTCCTTTGTTAGTGGGTTCTCACCGTTCTCGTCGGTGGTAAACTCCTTGTATAAGTCTTCTTCAGTGAACTTCTTTCTCCACTCTTCTTCGGTTCCAAAGTCCTCTGGGATAGGGAAGAACGGCATGATAGGACCGTGATTAATACTATACGTCTCTACCTTGTCAAGAATCTCCAACGTATTCGCCATTGCTTCAGGGACATCAGAGAAGACCTCATTCATCTCCGCCTTCGTCTTAAACCACTCTTGTTTAGAGTAGCGCATACGCTTTGGATCGTCTAAATCCTCATTCGTTGAAAGGCAGAGTAGATGGTCATGAGCCTCGGCAGTCTCTTTGTCTTCAAAGTGACAGTCGTTGGTACATATTAACTTTATACCATATTCTTGTGCAAACTTCATGAGCACCTTGTTGGCTTTCTGCTGTAGAGGATAAGCCTCACGGTTAGCCATCAAGGTTGGATCTTTTACTTCATGACGCTGTAGCTCAAGGTAGTAATCATCTCCAAACACACGATGATACCACTCACAAGCCTCTCTTGCACCCTCGATATCATCATGAATAATCTTGTTAGGTACCTCACCTGCAATACAAGCTGTACATACAATCAACCCTTCATGATACTTCTCAAGCTGCTCACGGTCCGTACGAGGGCGATAGTAATAACCATCCACCCACGCATTGGATACCAGTTTGATAAGGTTCTTATAACCTGTATAATTCTTCGCTAATACGATAAGGTGGTAGCCAGAATTATCATGCATGCTCTTATCCTTATCGTGCATAGTACGACGGGCTACGTACATCTCACATCCAAAAATCGGTTTGAAAGGCTCTTCCCCCTTCTCTTTCCTACCTTTATTGACCTTAGCACAATAGTCAGCAAACTCTTTTATGCCAAACATCACACCGTGATCAGTAATCGCCATACCCCTCATTCCGTCAGCAATAGCCTTATCAACAAGACGTGTGACCTTCGACTGACCATCAAGAATAGAATAGTTGGTGTGGACGTGTAAATGTACGAAATCTTCCATTGAACTTATGCGTTTTTGAGCTGTAAAGTTACTATGAAAAGGCGACATAACAAAAGATTGAGAGTGAAAATTTGTGGAAATGACAAAAAAGAAGTACCTTTGCAACAAAACAAATACGTCGTTTATCGACCATGGGAAAAATAAAAAAGAAACTCAAAAAGATTAGAATCCATCACGAAGGGACTAATACGCTACTCTACGGAGGCATCGCTCTTGTCCTGATCGCCTTGATTCTCTGGTTTGCAGTTCCAACTAAGATACCATTTTGGATATTTGCAGTAGTCTTCGGTACCGTCTATGGTATAGTACTAAACTTCTATCGGTGTCCTATCCGATACTTTGGTAGTGAGGAGACAGATGGTATTGTCGTGGCTCCAGCCGATGGACATATCGTTGTCATTGAAGAAGTAGACGAGAATGAATACTTCCATGATCGCCGATTGATGATATCCATCTTCATGAGTCTGTGGAATGTGCATGCCAATTGGTTCCCTGTTGACGGAGTGGTAAAGTCCGTACAGCACTTTGATGGTAATTATCACAAAGCTTGGCTACCTAAGGCAAGTGAGGAGAACGAGCACGCTGACACTATTATCACAACTCCTGATGGCACAGATGTACTCTGTCGTCAGATTGCAGGAGCGATGGCACGTCGTATCGTGACCTACGCTAAGCCTGGTGAGGATTGTTATATTGATGAGCATCTCGGCTTTATTAAGTTGGGTAGTCGTGTTGATATCTTCCTGCCTGTAGGCTCTGAGGTATGTGTAAAGATGGGTCAGGCGACAACAGGCGACCAAACGGTTATTGCTAAGTTGAAGCCTAATAATAAGTAAAGATGAAGAAACATATTCCTAACAGCATCACCTGTTGCAATCTTATTTCAGGTTGTATTGCTACTGGCCTTGCCTTTGGTAACAGCATAGAGATGGCTTTGCTGTTTATTATCATAGGAGCAGTGTTTGATTTCTTTGATGGTATGGTGGCTCGTTTACTTAATGTTAGTTCGCCAATCGGCAAGGAGTTAGACTCTTTAGCAGATGTTATCACCTTTGGTTTGGCACCATCTACTATCATCTTCTCGATGTTGCATGTGATGTCCTATCCTGTTTTCCTTGAGCCACTGCGTGACTATCTGCCTTACGGAGCCTTTATCATGGCTGCTTTCTCGGCATTGCGTCTTGCAAAGTTCAATCTTGACGAGCGTCAAGCCTTAGGTTTTATCGGATTGCCAACACCTGCCAACGCACTCTTCTGGGGGTCACTCATTGTTGGAGTAGGGGATAGGTTAGAAAACCATTCATGGGTATTATACTTTATCATAGCGGGTATTTTTATCAGTTCATGGCTGCTTGTATCAGAGATACCAATGTTTGCTTTGAAGTTCAAGCACTGGGGCTTTAAGGGTAATGAGGTGAAGTATATCTTTTTGATAACCTGTTGTCCATTGGTGGCCATCTTCGGTATCTCGGCATTCGCTATCATCGTCGCATGGTATGTGATATTATCAGCTATCGTACAACAGTCTTCTACACAAAAGTAGGGGCATAACTTCAAAGATATGACATTTTTTGCTTTCCTTTTCAAGTTTGCTTTTTTCCTCTTTATAGCCTTCTTGGTCTTCATCTTATGGTTGGCTTACAGGTTCTATAAGCAGGTGACTCGTGTGCGTCGGCAGTTCAATCCTTACGACTACCAACAGCAGGAAGCAAACTCAACAGAGAATACTATCATCGATAATCGGCCTATAGAGGAACGCCATAAACAAGTGATACCAGACAGCGAGGGCGAGTATGTTGACTTTACGGAGGACGATGACACTAAATCAGAATAAGAGATAACACCCTATTATATACAAAACAATAAAGGACAAATCGCTTTGATTTGTCCTTTTTTGTTATCTTCTCTCTCTTAATTGCAGCTTGATAGGACATGAAATGAGGCATATCTCTTCATGTCGAGATTGCCTGTAATGTGGTAAAAAATCCTTATACAGCATCAATCCAAACATTCTCAAGATGGGAGAAGAATGTTTCCTAAAACTTAGTTTATAACATACAGCTGGTCAGTAGGTTACAAGCTATACCGAAGAAGACGCCTTTCTTGCTCCAAGAGAGGCGTCTTCTTGCATCAAGAAGGGCATGTTCTCGAACGTTGAAGGGCGTCTTCTTCTATCAAGCTCAGCCTCTTTCCGAATAGAGGGGAGTGTGATCTCTGAAATATCTTGACAATATATGCCTGCAAGTTTAGCGTTTTCTCACTCTTTGTCAGTCTCCTTGTAGTAGTGTCTCAGTGCTATTTTCTCATGGAACCAGACAATCTCTTGTCTACAAGGAGAGCTCCGAGAGGCTTGTTCTGGTACACGACTTCACAGGGCATAGCGACCAACTATAGTAGACGAACGCTGTGGTATCTGTCGGATGAAACGCCTTCTCAGGCTCTACATGTGTACAAATAGACCTCTTTCTATCTGTGTTGTTGGTGGGCAAGAAAGCTCCTTTCGACTTCTGCGAGCATTTCCAAGGGGATTATCTCTGTGATTTCTATGAGCTGTCTTGTGGAGCATAGCATCACCGTTCGACGTCAATACGTCAAGATATCTTCCTTTTCTCCGCATTTGAAGCTATCAATCACGAAGAAAGGAAAGACATCTCATGCCCTTGTAAGGTTCTTTCTCACCTGCTATCTTTCGTTAGCAAGACAGCTTACGAGTCCCATCAGGCTGCTCTTCAATCGTAACCTTGATGACATTCTCTGGTAGGATGTCCTCAATAAGCTCTGGCCATTCAAGCAGACAGAGGTTACCACTATAGAAGTAGTCCTCATATCCCATGTCATACACCTCTTCTAACTTCTTGATGCGATAGAAATCAAAGTGGTAGATTGGGTCGCCCTTACCATCAGTATATTCATTGATGATAGCGAAAGTAGGGGAGGTAATGACATCTTCTACGCCCAAGACCTCACAAAGAGCCTTGATGAAAGTTGTTTTACCAGCTCCCATCTTTCCGTAGAAAGCAAATACTTTACCTTCGCCCATCTCCTTGACAAATTCTTTTGCAGCCTCATGGATGGTGTCGAGACTTTTGATTGTAATTTCCATATTGCTTTGTTTTTACTTTGTTTATGTGATAGTTGGTTGTGAGTCGTTCGTTCTTTTGGATTGAGCTATAGGTTTCAGTGATCCTT
Source organism: Prevotella sp. C561 (assembly GCF_000224595.1). Taxonomy (NCBI): domain Bacteria; kingdom Pseudomonadati; phylum Bacteroidota; class Bacteroidia; order Bacteroidales; family Prevotellaceae; genus Prevotella; species Prevotella sp. C561. Next base: position 105,238 of record NZ_JH114147.1, read on the forward strand.
ATAGACTGCGATGTGCGAACAATTACGATACAACCGATGTTTATGCTATTCAGTATGCTTGTCTTTAATAAGACATATCCTCTGTCCCAGTCTTAAGTGTATTTTAGGGGACTCGCCCCTCCTTCGGAGGGCTGGGGGAGGTCCCTCTTACCGCTTCCTCGGACTTAATGTTACCAGTGGGACAATCATCTCTTCCATAGAGATGCCTCCATGCTGGAATGTATCCTTATAGTAAGAGACGTAGTAGTTATAGTTGTTCGGATAAGCAAAGAACGAGTCGCCAGTAGCAAAGACGTAGCTTGTGCTGAGATTTGGCGCAGGGAGCTGTGCAAGATGAGGATTCTTGATAGCGAATACTTGCCGTGCATCGTAGTTGAGGCTCTTCCCCAACTTATAACGCAGATTGGTATTCGTATTACGATCACCGATAATCTTTACTGGATTGGTGGTGCGGATAGACCCGTGATCGGTCGTGATAATGACCTTATAGTCCGACTGTGCCAACTCTTTGAATACGTCTGCTAACACGCTGTGTTGGAACCAGCTAAGCGTAATAGAGCGATATGCGCTCTCGTTACTTGCCAATTCACGTATCATTCTCATCTCTGTACGAGCGTGAGAAAGCATGTCGACGAAGTTTACTACAAGTACATTGAGATCGTTCTGTGCAAGGTTATTATACTGCTGCATGAACTTGTCGGCACCAGTAGAGTCGTTAATCTTATGATAAGAGAACTTGTCGTGACGGCGATAACGGTCTATCTGTGTTTGTATAAGCGGTTCCTCGTTAAGGTTCTTACCCTCTTCCTCGTCCTCATCTACCCATAGATCAGGGAACATCGTAGCTATCTGCTTCGGCATAAGACCGCTAAAGATGGCGTTGCGGGCATACTGTGTGGCCGTTGGGAGAATACTCATGTAGAGGTCTTCATCGATATCAAACATGTCACCAATCTCCTTTGAGAGAATACGCCACTGGTCGAGTCGGAAGTTGTCGATGACGATGAGGAATACTTTCTCACCTTTGTCTATGAGTGGGAAAACTTTACTTTTGAAGATGTCAGTACTGAGCAGCGGACGACTATCGTTGTTGTTGGATGGTTTCTTCTTATGTCCTGTCAGCTTAGAGAAGCTGTTACTTAGTTTATTGTCCTGTGGGGCAACCCAGTCAAGATAGTTTTTAGCGATGTACTTAGCAAAGCCGTTGTTGGCTTCCTCCTTCTGCATCTTCAGCATCTCAGTCATGTTACTATCCGCACTGCTCAACTCCAGTTCCCAATGAACAAGTTTTCTATACACGTCCTTCCAGTCGTCGAATGTGCGACAGTCGGCTATCTGCATAGCTATCTGCTGATAGTTCTGCTGGTAACCACTTTGAGTCACCTCTGTGACAATCTCCTTCTGATGAACATTCTTTTTCAGTGTAAGGAGTATCTGATTAGGGTTAACAGGCTTGATAAGGTAATCTGCTATCTTAGCACCTATCGCTTGGTTCATAATATCCTCCTCCTCACTCTTCGTAACCATGACGATAGGGGTGGCAGGTTGAATTTCCTTAATTCGTTGTAAAGTCTCCAAACCAGACAAACCCGGCATCTGCTCGTCCAAAAGAACGAGGTCGAAGGTCTGTGTTTGGCATTGGTCGATGGCGTCAGCACCATTGCTAACCGTCACCACTTCGTATCCTTTCTTCTCAAGGAAGATGATGTGCGCCTTCAGCAACTCTATTTCATCATCTACCCAAAGTAACAATCCATTGCTCATAGCTGTTATCTCCTTTCCTTAGAAGCCCTCCAAATCGTAGTATTCATCTTCGATATCGTTCTGGACGGGCTGGTTCTTTTTATTATTCTTATTATTTGTCTTGTTTTGTTGAGGTACGTCATCGCCGAAGTAGATAATCGGACCGTCATCTGAAATCTTCTTCTTCTGCACAGGAGTGGTCTGCGGCTTCTGCGTAGAAGGCTGTTGCGTCTTCGTTACGGTAGGCTTAGTCTGCTTGTCCTTAGCCACTGGTTTTGTTGTCTTTGCAGGTGCTACTGGAGTCGTTGGCTTGGTAGGCATGACAGGAGTAGACTGCTTGCTCGGAGTGACGGGAGCTGTCTCTTTTGTCGGGATGACAGGCTTCACAGGAGTCGTTGAACTCGTAGTCTTGGCTGGTGTCTTAGGAGTAACGTCCTTTACAGGTTCCTCGTCAGGGATAAAGTAAGTACTGTTGTCGTCTAAGACAGGCTTCTTCTCCTCTGGTAGAGGCTTCTTCTCCTCAACAACGGGCTTCTGTTTCGTTGTTTCCCTCTTCTCTTCTACAGCCGACTTCTTCTCCTCTACGGGAACTTCAAAGGTGTTGTTATTCTGTTCATTCACCTTCTGTTCCGTCTTCGTAGGCTTTGCCTCCTCCATTGGGATAGTCATCGTGTTGTCAACAGGTACGTCCTGTGTGTCTGGATAGAGGTCAGGGTCATTTGCATGCTTCTGTTCAATCTCCTGTTGTAGGTCGCGTTCACGTGGTGTTGTAACCTCAGCTGGCTCACTGAGTAAGTATCTTTGCGTCACGACTAATGGTGCAAAATGCTTTGCATAGAACGTCTCATAGTCCTTATAACTATAAGTAGTACCTATTAGTTTAAGGTTTTTATCACTGATGATAATCCCCTTAGTCGACTTACCCATCTGTTGTACAACGAGCTTGGAAGCAAACAATTGACGTGCATACTGATAAGCCTCATCGAAGCTGCGGAAGCCCGATACCTGCATCTGATGTAGTCCATTGAGGTCTTCTACCTCTATCTCAAAGTTACGAACAAGGAAGTTTGTGAAGTTGAAACGTGCCAATTCAAATAGCAACTTGTTCTCTTTCAGTGAGTCAGGGTGGTACACTAACAGGAACTTAAAGTCTATGTCACGTTCAGAAGAGAACTTAGCTTGTTGTATGCTATCGTTATCGTTCATTACGTTTGCACGATAGTTCCAGATGTCGTCAAGGTCGAACTTGCCTCCACGTAGCTTCTTCCCAGCTTGTACACCATTGACTATCATACCCGCCATCTCGCTGATACGACTGCTTGGATACTTCTTCACAACCTCCTTCATGTCGTTGACACAGCCCGTAGGGTCGCCATTGTTTAGCTTACCTAAGCCTCCAATGAAGAGGAACTTATCCCTGTTGGCACCCATAGGGAAGCGTGATTCAGAGATGCGAGTATTACCTGCTACCTCACTATATCGGCCTTGTTTGAAGGCGTCATAGGTAGCCGCATAGAGGGAGTCTTCTATCTGTACACCGAAACGAAGGTTTTGTTTATAGTAAGGATCAGTAAGGAGCGTGGTCCACTTACTCTTTGGGAACTTCTGACTTAGACGTGTAACATAGTTCTCAGCAAGCTGTGGTTCGTTCTTGCGCATGTAGAGTAAGTATAGATGATAGTACACATCATCCATTTGATCATAGTCGGGATAGTTGTCACTCACACGCCTTAAGGCCTTTTCGGCTAATCGAAGGTTGTCGAGTCTGTCCTTAAAGATAACACCAGAATGATGTAGTCCGTCTTCTAATATCTTGTTACTTGCTTCCAACTGTTCCGTAGTGAAAGGTATCTGTGATAGATAGTATTCACGTTTATGGGGGTCGTTTTTGAGCGAGTCGGTCGTTTGATTGATAGAGTCCTGGCGTGCCTCAGCGCGCATGATAGAGTCTCTTTGTTGATCTGTGAGGTCAGTAGGCATGTTAGTACTACCTATTCTCCCCACAACGCTTTGGTTACTACGTTGCCAGTTATCAATGTTCTCGCGTTTACCCCATAGTTGTTGGAAGGTTATCTTACCTTGTTGAACAGCCGTAGGGTTATAGAAATACCACGTATTTCCTTGTTGTTGTCTATTGTTTACACGCTTAGGTGTTCCAAGGTTATTGTTCCCAAAGTTGCCATACACGTCTTGTTGCTGTCCATTGTCCTGTGTTGTTTGTAGTGCTCGTTCCTCTTTCTCTTTCTTCTTGAGGGCTGTGATGACACGGTCAATGGCTGCATTCCGTTCTTGTTCAGAGCATTTAGCAAGATGTTGAAGGGAGTCTTGAAGTTGTACAGCATCCGTATAAGGTGCTAACTCATCCAATATCTTTGAGCGTTCAGAGAGTTGTTCATAGTCTTTTCGGTCCTTGTCAAGCAGTCCGATAGCCTCGTCATAGCAACGTTTAGCATCTCCGAAGCGCTCTTTAGCCCAGTAGAGATCACCGAGGTGGAGTTGTAGTACGCCTTTCTCAATACCGTTTCTTGTAGCCTTCTTATTACCTTGCTCGTAAGCATTAATGGCCGCAAGGGTGTCTTGAGCAGCAAGATGTATGTTGCCCATAGCATAATACACCTGGTCAAGATACTCCTTGTTATTATCCGAAGCAGCCATCTGCTTGAGTTTACTAATCATCTTTTTCGTCTGTCCCTTAGCGGTCACCTCGGTTTGAGCAATGCGTGCATTGAACTCTAATTCGTAGGGAGGATTGGTGCGAATAACACGTTGGAAGGCTTTGTAGGCATCCTCATTTCTACCGAGTGAGGCCAACAGCTGTCCGAGTAAATACAACTCACGAGCCTTCTGCTTCTTACGCATTTCATGCTTGATAACCTTTTGGAGATAGGGAACAGCCTTTTCCAACTCACCCGAATGGAGGTAGTAATCACAATAGGTATAGTCCCACTCCTTCACAGCTCGCCAATCCAAAGAGTCGCGTTGCATATTCCGAATGATATCCTCAGCGTCATAGAGCCAGTCTTGTTCTATATAACACTTAGCTAACCAAGCCCTTGCTTTGCCATAGATTGCAGGTTGTCCTTTGTAGATACGACTCATATAAGCAAAGGTGGCAGCCGCTTCCTCAAAGGCACCTTTATGGAACTGTGAACGCCCCATGAGCATCCATGCCTTCCATAAGAAGGGATTATACTCACGACGCGATAGCCATTCTATGTCTTTCTCAGTCTTCCGTCTGCTCTTAGTCCATTCTGGTCTTTTCTTAATACTATGCTTTGCAATAGCCTTTTCAGCCTTTTCTATAGCTCTGTCAAAGTTGCTCTTTCCTAAGTCACGACGATTCTTGTTACCGACAGTATAGAGTGGGATGAGCTCTGTGAAGTTATCTTTATTCCCCTTCTCCTTCTCCAACGAACCGTCAATATAGGCTTGTGCACCGTTATAATAAACGTTATAACGGGTATTGAAGGCATGCCACCAACGCGTTTGCGCAGTGTTATTCTTTGTTGAGCAACTGATAATTGTTAGTACGCAGAATGCCAACAAAGAGGGGATGATATGTCTTATTACTCTTTTCTTCACGTTTCCTTTGATGTTCAGTACTATTGTAAGTGCCTTCAAACTACGATAGGTACAGATAACGAACTTAACCTTCTATCATTGTTATCACCTCATCCTTGATTTGATCTGGTAGATTGATTTCTCGAAGGATAAGGCTTCTATTCCAGCCTTTCACCTCATGGGGCTGCATAGTATAGAGTACGGTAGCAAACTCTTCCACCTCCGCATCAGTGTATTGGTTAGATGGTCTACCACGAAAACGGTCAAGTTCTTCATCGTCATAATACTCTATGTCTTTTGTTGCGGCCTCCATCATACATACTTGTTCACATTTGTCATCTGTCCCATCACAGGATGAACAGTCGCCAGAGGTGGGCATAATAACATCAGGTTCACCTGCTTTTCTTTTAGTGAACTTTGTCGCTATTGCTGCAATAATCGCTAATATAAATAGAGCTCCTATGCCAATAAGAAATATACTCATTCTTTACTTCCTTTGCTTTCTTTAGCTTCTTTGATACAGTCTGATAGAAGTTGCTTAATCTACTTGCTGTATCTTGAATCCTGCTTTGCGTAAATCGGCCCAGTAATGAGGGTAAGATTTAGACACAACCTCTGGGTTGTTGATGCGTATCTCGCCTAACTTGATAGCCAATGGGGCAAACGACATAGCCATGCGATGGTCTTCGTAGGTGTCAATGGTTGGCTGTGTCATGGGTTCACAGCGCTCGCCAGTCCATGATAATGCCGTCCCCTCTTCCTCATGGAGGATATATCCCAACTTTTCCATTTCTCTTTTCATGGCTTCAATACGGTCGGTCTCCTTTATCTTCAAGGTTCCTAAGCCTGTAAAATGGAATGGTATTCCTAATACAGGACATACGGCAATGAGCGTTTGAGCCAAGTCTGGTTGATTGGTAAAGTCATAGTCCATTCTATTCAACATACGTGAATGGCGGGTTAAGAGTGCTTCAGGCATTCCGTTAACGCCTTTCTCCTTAAAACTCGTCTTTATTCCGAGTAGTGAGAAGATGTATCTTACCGTTGAGTCGCCTTGTCTTGACCCATCTTTCAGCCCTTGTAAAGCTACCTTTGACTGGGTGTCATCTGTCAGTGCAAGTATCTCATACCAATAACTTGCAGCACTCCAGTCACTTTCAATCGTATAGGCTCGTTGCTGATAGGACTGTGGCTTCACTCTAATCGTATCAAAGTCAGACCATTCGGCAGCTACACCAAACTCATGCATAAGGTGCAATGTGAGGTCTATATAGGGTCGAGAGATAATGTTACCCGTTAGTTTTAGTTCCAATCCTTTCGTCAGAATAGGTGCAATCATCAGTAGAGCAGAGATATACTGTGAGCTAACATCACCCGCTATCAGCAATGTTCCCCCTTCAAGTTGCCTACCTCTAATACGGAGGGGAGGGTAGCTTTCTTCACCAACATACTCAATCTCTGCCCCTAAATAGCGCAGTGCATCCACAAGAATACCAATTGGACGGTGTTTCATACGCTCCGTTCCTGTAATCGTGTGTTCTCCTTCCGTTGCACTAAGGTAAGCTGTCATAAAGCGCATAGCCGTTCCTGCCGCCTTGATGTCTATGATTTCCGATTGTTTACCAAGTCCACGGATGATAACCTCAGTGTCATCACAATCAGATAAGTTCTCAGGCATCATTCCTCCCTTTGTGAGTGCTTGGATAATAAGGGCACGATTACTGATACTTTTTGATGCTGGAAGCATGATAGAAGTATCAATATGTTCGGGGCAACTTACGATGTATTGCATGTGTATTTAGTGCAGATTTATACTACGACAAAAGTACAAAATAAACTTGGGAATAGAGAAAAAGAAGTCCAAAAGTTTGCTAATATGGTGGAAAGTAACTAATTTTGCACTGCTTAAAAGGTACGGGATGTAGTTCAGTAGGTTTAGAATGCTGGTCTGGGGGACCAGTGGTCGCCAGTTCGAGTCTGGTCATCCCGACCATAGAACATTGTTACAAAGGGGCTGTTTATCAGTCCCTTTTTTTGTTAAAAGAGGTGTACTTATTTCTTTCTTATCCTGTTTATCTATTGTAGGTGGCGTTCTCTATTGAGGACTAAGTCGAGAGCTGGATGTTGACTAACCATAGAATGTATCTGTGGCTTGGGTAGACTCTTAACTTATCATGCTTCTCCTGAAATACAGTAGGATAACGATTATTAAAGAGAGGGTACATCCCTCTATACGTTGAGACCATCACTATAATCATTCCTTTCAGTTCTTTTTCATCGCACAAAGCCCCAGCACGCATGTTGCGGAGGCTGAACATGTACGGTGCGGGGGCTTAGCACAAATCGTAAGGATGGTTTATAACCCTTCAAAAAGTTCTGTTGCGTTCGTATAGGGACAGGTTGTCAGCGTGTTACGCTATAATGTAAAGGAGGGAAAGTAGGGGTTACCTTCCCACTGTCCTCACCTCTTACCTTAGACAGAAGGGTGTTTATTCGAATTTTATAGATTTGATAAGTTCGGTGATATAACCGACAGATACACCATTGTCGAAGGCAGATATGATACAACCCTTCTCTTTCTTCTTATCAATAAGGATGCAGTAACGCCAGAAGATAGTTTCTCCTTTTTTCTCAATCTTCCTGATACGGTATGTACAAGTATTACCATTAATCTTCTCCTCACCCTCTGCAATCAGTTGAGGAGAAACGTCATCGAAACTTTTGAGTATTCCCTTTTCCCAACTCCAATAAACTTTTTCAGTATATTCATCAGATAAATAGAATGCAGTTAGGCCCGTACCACCAACGTATTTATTGTGTAATTCGAACAAAGGCTCGATAGGTAACTTTTCTTTAGGCTGTTGTCTATTACAGGTGAAACCTTTTGGAATTGTAAAGATAAACACTCCATTGGTACGTTGGTTAGGCTGTAGCTTCCTGCTAAGCATCTCTTTTTTCTGCTTAGCTTTGGTGGTAAAGTTCATTACTAAATCTGGTGTTCCTAAGAGGAATAGCACGACTGATGTGGTGAACAGGCCTATTATGACTGCTCGGTTCATTTGTGGCACATTACGACAGGCTGAGTGAACAAGCTCTTTCACCTTGGTTGAGACAAACAAATAGCCCATCCAGATGATTCCGAGGCAGAGACCACCGAGATAAACCAGGCAGTCAGCCGTCAAGTGCCCTTCTGTAAGGGAGGTGATGAGTATCAGTATATTAGCAAAGAGCATCAGTCCTGCATAGGCTTTAGCATAGAACACGGCATTAGCCTTGCGTTTGATGAAGGCATAAATGGTGTAGACTCCTGTGTAGCAAAGCGTAAGGATGGTAAATATATTTGCGATTGCAATATTGCTCGATAGGTCTTCTCCTAATATATTATAGGCTTTCAAACCAAGAAATAAGCTATAGACAACACCAATGATAGCCGTAAGGAGATAGATGGCGAGAAACCCTTTAATCTGCGTGTTAGCCTCTAACTGTTGTTGTGTATAGGCAGGTGTTGCTTTGTTCTTGTCATTCTTATTGTCCTGTGTTTCTATCTGCTGAGGATTTTCAGACGTCTTTTCCATGTCTTTTATGTTTTTAGTTATATTTGTTTCTATACTGTTTCAAGTAATAGTAGTGGTTATATTTGACGGCTATTACAGACCGTTTCCCTACTTCTTTGAGTAAAGAGTAGGGCAAAGATAATAAATTTCTTCAATATCTCGCAATGTTTATAATAGTTTGTTGAATTATATGTTATGTTAAAGGAAAATGTTTTTATCTCAAATCTTATTTGTATCTTTGTCTCCTCTATTGGGATGATAAAACCAAAATCTATTGTATTACGTAATTAAATCAAACAAGAAAATGGCTACAATGAGCGTAATCTCATGGTCAAATCTATGGCAGACTCCTCTGCAGTTTATTAATAAAAGGAACAGACTTAATAGTCTCCTCTCTTGGAGAAGAGTTGCAAGTAAGGGTGTGTCAATACTCTTCGCTTGCCTGTTGTTAGGTCAGATGGCCAATGCACAGAACTTTAGAACCTTACGAGATGTGAAGGTAAACGAGACAGTACTTGACCTTTCGAAAACGAATTGTACGGTGATACCACGCAACGCAATGCACTCTTGTCATCGACTTATTTCTCTCATTCTCCCTACAAAACTTGATTCTATCGGTAGTCAAGCGTTCTTTGCTTGCGACGGAATAGGTGGTGAACTCTCTTTCCCCGCAACTACACGTGTCGTAGAGGCCTCGGCCTTTAATGGTTGTCGTCAATTGACTGGATTGAACTTCGGTGGCACTACGCGTATAGGGGCCTTTGCTTTCGCTAATTGTAGAGGATTGCGTGAGGTACGACTCTCAGCTGTCATTCCTCCTGTTTGTGCTGACAATGCTTTCGATGGTATTGACCTTAGTCGTGTGAAATTGATAGTACCGACGCAAGCAAAGAAGGCTTATCGTAACGCATCGGGCTGGCGTAACTTCTTCGGCCATCACGAAACGAAGAATGTATGCGACCCAGAGCATCTCCTCGTACCCCGTCCACTGAAGTTGGAGGTATATAAATCCAAGCTTGCTCTTCAATGGAAAGATGTTGCAGGGGTAGAGGCTCCACAGGAACTGAGTAATGAAAAGATGCAAGCAGAACGTATCCTTGGTGAACGAACAGTCTATAAGAAGAGTCGTAAAGCTGGTCCGATGGTGCGCCTTGCGCTTGACAAGTCGCTTACCAATGATGAGGCTTACACCTTACAGGTGACCGATAAGGGTATAACGATTAAAGGACGCACACCTGCTGCGGTATTCTATGGACTGATGACACTCGAACAACTCTGTATAGGCAATGGTGTTTCAGCCCGTTCGGTACAGCTCCCATCACTCTATATAGTCGACCAACCCCGTACGGCAATCCGTGAGTTAATGGTCGACCCAGTGCGCCATTTCATTCCATTCAATGACCTGAAGGGATTTATCGTAGAGATGGCACGCTATAAGTTCAATGCTCTCCACCTTCATCTTGTTGACGATCAAGGATGGAGAATAGAGATAAAGAAATACCCAGAGCTTATAGAGAAGGCCTCCGACCGTGTCGGTATGGATGATATGCCAGAGCGTATTCGTGGCTATTATACCCAAGACCAGATGCGAGAGCTTGTTCGTTTTGCATCGATGTATCATGTCATGGTGATACCAGAGATTGAACTTCCTGGTCACGAAGTGGCTGCTGTCCACTGTTTCCCACAACTCTCTTGTGCAAAGAAGCCTGTTCCTATCCGCTTGACTTGTGGTGTGAGCAATGAGTTGCTTTGCCCTGCAGAGCCATTTGTCTATGAGTTTCTCGATAATGTTCTGACTGAGTTAGCCGATGTCTTCCCTGCTCCATACGTCCATCTGGGGGGTGATGAGGCTGGTCAGCCGCCTTTGGGTGCATGGTTAGATTGTGCTGCTTGTAAGGCATTGAAGCAGAAAGAAGGATACACAGAGAACTGGCAGTTGCAACAATACCTATTTGATCGTGTGATAAATAAGCTGCAGTCGTTGGGTAAGACACCGATGTATTGGTATGAACAGGAGTTTAAGACGATTCAGCCGGGCTGTGTGGTCTATGCATGGCGACATGGCTTGACGAAGACAGCCATTGATACTGCAGTACGCAATAAGGCTAAGATTATGCTCTGCCCGGGCGAGCACTGTTACCTTGACTATCCACAGCAACGAGGCGATATGCCTGAGAAAAACTGGGGAATGCCGGTCACTACGCTCGAGCAGACCTATCGTCTTGACCCAGCATGGGGGCAGGATAGCGTGTTTGTACGTGACAATCTGCTCGGTGTGAGTGGTACGCTTTGGAGCGAATGTATCAACTCCACGGAGCGTATTTACTATCAAGCTTTCCCACGTGCAGCCGCTTTGGCTGAAGCAGGATGGAGTGTTCCTGAACGAAGAAGTTATAAGGAGTTCCTCACACGAGTTCGTCCGCTGGCGGATGATATGCTACGTCGTGGTATCGCAGTAAACGTAAGATAGAGTGTTGATGAGTGTTGTCAGTCTGTAAAAAGAAAGTCTTTACGATGACGACATACCGTTATAAATAAAAGTATCATCACGAAGGTAATGAATTATTCTTCGTGATGATAATTATTTTTCTTCATGAAAAAAATATTTATTGTCGTGAAGAAAAATATTTTTTTCATGAAAATAATTCGCTAAAGGTTCAGACTTACACCTGCAACGACCCATGCGCCTGGCTGTGGAACGTTCCCATAGTCAACGTAATGAGCCCCAAATAGATTGTTGGCTTCGATGTATGCTGTCCATGTTGAGGCTTTCCAACTCATTCGACTGTCCACAACTCCATAGCTCTTATACCTTTGTAGCTGGTTGTTAGTGTCGATATAGTTTCCCATTCGGTGTTGGAAGCGATAGTAGAAACCAAGATCAAGGTTGCGCCAGAGGTTCAACTGAAGATTGCTGACAAACTTGTTCTTCAGATATTCCAACGCATACTTACTTACATAACCTTGATTATCAACCTTCTTCTGGTGGATGTAGCTATAAGCCACGCCAAACTTCTTAAAGAACTTTTGGGAAGGAAGAAGCTGATAGAGGTCGAAGTCGAGTGAAGCCTCGGTTCCGAAATGCTTTATCTTACCGAAATTTACACTCTTCCATAGCACTGCTCCGTTGGCATCTAATGTCCCATCACTAATCCAGTCGATAAGGTTCTTGTGATTGTTCCAGTAAAGGCTTGCCTTAGCAGTGACACCTTTGTTGTCGTATTTCACACCTGCCTCGAATGCAGAAAGTTCTTCCGGACGGAGATGCTTGTCGGCTTTATGTCCGCCAACAGAGTAGAATAGCTCGGTGAAAGACGGCATGCGGAGTGATGAATTGTAGGAAGCGTATAACTTCCAAGCGTCTCCAATGCGATAACTTGCGTCAACGCCTGGGTAAACATGCATAGGCATGTCTGCTTGACTGTTCTTGACAGCTGTCAAACCAGCCGACAGCGTGAAGCGGTCAAGGATGATATTATGCTCAAGAACAAACTGAATATTCGTGCGATTCAGCCCTACGGTGTAGTCTCTGTCAGTCCCGTGGATATGCTTTGGACGAGAGAGAGGTTCGCCAAGGTTACCACTTACGAGGTCTTCATTGCGTAGTTCTGCAGCGAAGGCAGTACGTCCAAGGTTCCAATCAAAGTAAGCATTGAGGTTAACACCATATATATCAGTGCGATGATAGTTGAATGGATACTTGTTGGCAGCACCTCGGAAGAGTTCGAAACGGTCCATATTGCGGTTCCAATAGATAGAAGGACGGATATGGAAGCGGCCCCGTAGGTTCTCTGCTTGAATGGCTGTGAAGGTCTTGAAAGTGTGTTCAAACTGGTCATCGTACTTTGCTGAATAGAAAGTATTTGACCCAAAGTCTTTCAGACTCATACCGGCATGCCAGCGTACGACCATGTCTTCATCTATATAATTACCTTGATAAAAGGCCTTTGCAGTGCGGTAGTCGGCGTTGAGGCTGTCCGCCTTGTTACGAAGATAGCCATCACTGCGTGTGTAAGAGGCTGATAGCTGATTGTTCCAGTGGTCTTTTGACGCAATATTACCACGTATGCCAGCACTGAGATAGCCGTAGGAACCACCTTCAACATGGGCAGAGAGACTGGTTTTTTGTGGAGTTCTGGTTACGATGTTTATAGCACCTAATAAAGAAGATGTACCATAAACGCGGGCTGCTGGGCCCTCAAGGACTTCTATTCGTTCGATTTCACTGATGTCTACAGGGAAGTCAAAGGAGTTATGTCCCGTCTGTGCGTCACAGATATTAATACCATTAAGGAGGATAGTGATTTGTTCTGAGTTGCCACCACGGATACTTACGTCGGTTAAAGCACCTATTGGACCCTTCTGTCGGACGTCAACACCGACGGCATACTTCAACAAATCGTTTACACTTTGTACTGGTGCCGCTTGGATATCCTCACGACTTAGTACAGTTACCATTCTCGCCTGCTGACTTACTGTCAGTGGTGCTCGTGTTCCTGTCACGTTCACTTCCTGCATCAAGACACCTCGGTTGGCGAATGTTGAGTCTGTCTCTGCCTTCTCAGTCTTAACGCTAATGCCCTTGGCTGTAGCGTTCTGTAAGGTAGCGACACTCAGTACACCAATCAAAACCTCCTTGCCAAGAACGGCAAAGAGCGAGTAGCCGTGATTAGAGAAGCGTTTGAACTTCAGAACACTGCGCTTTTGATTTTTTGGTTTGTACATATTTTATAATTAAATAAAAGGTCGGAAGGGTAAAAGACCCTTACCGGCAAAACGAGTGCAAAAGTAATAAAACTTTTTTGAAGAGCGTGGGTAAAACGATAATTATCAGCTTTTATGCAAGTAAGACATAGAAAAAAGCATCGTTTATGTATGTTATATTTGAGATTTTTACTACTTTTGTAGGCAATTAATTATCGAAGTAGAAAAACGATTAATTGCACAATGAAAGCATTACGTGACCGTATCCTAAAGGATGGAAAGTGTTTCCCAAATGGTATCTTGAAGGTAGATAAGTTTATTAATCACCAGATGGACCCTAATTTGATGAAGCAGATTTGCGTGGAGTTCATCCGCCGCTATGCATCAACAGAAATCAATAAGATTATCACAATAGAGGCGAGTGGAATCGCACCAGCCATTATGATGGGTTTTCTCCTTGACCTTCCAGTGGTCTTTGCGAAGAAGAAGAAACCCTCAACGATGGGTGACATGCTTTCAACAACGGTCTTTTCGTTTACGAAACAAAGGGAGTATCATGTCGTAATCTCCAAGGAGTACCTTGGTAAAGGTGATAAGGTGTTGTTCGTAGACGACTTCTTAGCATACGGTAATGCGGCAAAAGGGATTATAGACCTTTGTAAGCAGGCTGGCGCAGAACTGGTTGGTATGGGCTTCATCATAGAGAAAGCATTCCAACATGGGCGTGAGGTGATTGAGGCGGAAGGCGTTCGTTGTGAGAGCTTAGCTATCATCGAGTCACTTGATAACTGTGAGATTAAAATGAAAGAAGTATAAATAAGGTGGGCTTGTGTGCCCACCTTTCTTATTATATAATGTAGTCTTCGTCTATTTATATAGTGGTCTTCGTCTTGAGGGAGTGTCTTTTGGAATTATAGAAACGTCTTTTAAGTGACTCCTGCATATATACTCAGTTAGTGTAAAGATAAACTTTGGTAGAGCCAAAGTTGCTATCTTCGTTTTATAAAAGTATGGTATCTTACCTTCAGTTATAGTATTTAATAATAGAAAAGAATGGAAAAGTCAAAGGAACTTATCTATGGTCTGAATGATCGTCCACCGCTTCGTGAAACCGTCTTTGCTGCTTTGCAGCACCTGTTAGCCATCTTCGTAGCCATTATCACACCTCCTCTCATCATCAGTTCGGCGTTGAAATTCGACTTGGCGACCACTGGTTACCTCGTGTCAATGTCTCTCTTCGTGTCAGGCTTGGCTACTTTAATTCAGTGTCGTAGGTTTGGTCCGATTGGTGCTGGCCTCCTTTGTATTCAAGGAACGTCCTTCTCTTTTATCAGTCCAATCATAGGAGCAGGTATGCTGGGTATGGTTAATCATAAGATGAACGTCGAGTTGGGACTCAGTTACATCTTCAGTGCCTGTCTCGTAGCTTCAGTTGTAGAGATGGTTGTGAGTCGTCTCCTACCTTATACACGTAAGATAATCACGCCATTGGTGTCAGGTATTGTCGTTACCCTTATCGGTATGTGTCTTATTAAGGCTGGTATCAGCTCCTGTGGAGGTGGTCAGACGGCCATAGATAACCATACATTCGGTTCTATGCGCTACCTTGGTCTGGCCTTGTTGGTACTGGTTAGCATTATATTCTTCAATCGTTCAAGCAACAGATTCCTACGTATGGCGTCCATAGTATTGGGCTTACTGATAGGTTGTGTGGCTGCTTATGCACTCAAGATGATAGATTTCTCAACGCTTAAAGGTAGTGGTGGGATTATTATTCCAACCATTTTTAAATATGGGTTTAGGCTTGATTGGGGTGCAGTCATTGGTCTTGGGCTCATTTACCTTGTAACGGCAGTTGAAGCTTATGGCGATATTACAGCCAACTCGCTTATCTCTGGCGAGCCTGTTGAGGGTCCTGTCTTCTTGAAGAGAGCACAGGGTGGAGTGTTGGCAGATGGTTTCAACTCCTTATTGGCCGCTGTCTTCAATAGTTTCCCTAACTCTATCTTTGCTCAAAACAATGGTATGATACAGCTTACGGGCGTTGCCAGCCGTTATGTGGGCTATTTCATAGCAGGTGCATTAGTACTCTTAGGACTCTTCCCTGTGGTTGGTAGGGTGTTCTCACTTATCCCTGCTCCTGTTTTAGGAGGTGCTACCTTGTTGATGTTCGGTACTGTTGCCGCTGCAGGTATTCGTATTATTGCTTCAACAGAGATTACTCGTAAAGCAGTGTTGGTCATGGCTATTAGTTTTGCTATGGGTCTGAGCGTAGAGTTAGTACCTAATATACTTGATAAGATGCCCGCTATGATTAAGACAATCTTCTCAAGTGGTATCACGACAGGTGGCCTTACTGCTATCATTGCCAATGCTCTTATCCGTATTAAGGAATAGACGACGGCGATGCTTAACGACTGTGAATCTATCGCTATTCACGTGTTCTCAGTAGATGAAAGGCAGCTGTAGGGAACAGTGTTGTGGCTGTTTTGTCATGAAGAACAGTCTCCTTTTCTGATAAAGAAATCCTGTTTCAGAACACTTTTATCCCCTAAATACTGCTGCAAAAAGCATATTTTTTAGTAATCTTTCGGTACATTCTCCTTTTTAATGTTTATCTTTGCAAAAGATAGAAGGAGAATGTACCGATTGCATTTCTCCGTGAACTTAAATAGAGAACTCCTTAGAAAAGAAAAGTAATAAGGCTATGTCAAATCAGAATAAACAGCATAAATTTAGAAAGTCGTTGACCTTTAAAGTCCTTTGTGGGCTGGTTGTCCTCTTGGTCTTAGGGTTAGTTTATAATTTCATCGTGGCTGCCGACGATGCTCCCATGACTGAAGAAGAGCAGGAAGAGGTACAACAACGTAACGCAGATAGGGACACGATTGATATTGTCGGTAATTATCTTTGGCCAGACATGAAGCCTTCAAAGGAAAAGGAAACGACCGATGAGGATAAGACAGCTGATGCTGAGAAAGATAAGAACGATAAAGATGATAAAGGCAAGGCCTCATCTGAGAAGGAACAAGCAACCCATCATGATGCTCCTATTGCTGCTCCTGCACCAGACATAGCTCCTTCTTCTGACCTCCCTGCCAAGCAGACAGCTCCATCTATTGAGAAGATGGATGCGCCAAGGATAGAGAAGATAGAATAGTCTGGCGACTTTTAGATTTGAAAAAAAAGTCTTTAAGGTTCATACATTCATTTTTTTATGTTCTATATATCGTCTTGTAAACATGTTCTGGATCTTCTTGAACAAAGGAGAGTGGATTTATAACGACTTAAAAGAAAGAGAGGTAGACAATGAAAAGGTTATTTTTATTTCTTTTTGTAGCGGTCCTTATTGCAGGTTGTGCTACTACCTATTATGATTCCGAAGGTAATCCTGTACCAAAGGAGAAGATGAATCAGTTGCGAACCGCTGCTGTGAAGGCTCACTTAGGAGAGCATCGTTATCGCATCTTCGTCGATCGTATGTATCCAATGCGAGGTCCTGCAGTCTATTTACAGTATGATTGGGGGATGGAGGTGAGCGGTGACTCTGTCGGTCTCTTCCTCCCTTACTTCGGTAGAGTCTATCAAATTCCTTACGGACGAGGCGGAGGCTTGAGTCTTGTTGAACCTCTAACGAGTTATAAGGAAGAACCGATGAAGGACGGACGGCGTATCTTCATGACAACACGTAATGATTTTGAGAGTTATCAGATAGTTCTTGAAGTATTCGACAATGCTACTGTCTCACTTATCGTCAACCCCAGTGGAAAGGAGTCTATCAGCTTTTCTGGTGTGATGGAACTCAACGACTCTTTTACGCCAAAGGGTGTTAAGACAAGTAAGAGACGGCAGACAACATTTATGAAATTATGATTAACCGACTTTATACTTTGTTCCTGTCACTGTTTGTAAGCCTTGTGGCCTACGGACAGACGGCAGGAACAATTGCATCTAAGGATGCTATGCTCTATGATTCGTCGCGCCATCTGTACGAGAAAGGCAATAAGCTGACGATTGTCTCTAAGGATTTGGAATGGCCAAAAGGCTTGGGTGGTTCTGTGCTGACCGAGTTACAGCAATATCTTACGGCCTTCTTTTTTGGGCAGGCATCAGATAGTTACGATGCTGGATGGAAGCAGTTTGAGTCCTTACAAGGTAAAGAAGTGCATGCGATAAAGGACGATACGGGGACAGAAAGGCGTTATTATGATATGGGTTTGCGCTGTCTATGGTTAGAACAGGGACGGTATGTGTCTTTCCTTGCCCGTCTGGAGGAGCGTAACGAGACAAGTGTTATTACGCAAAAGTATTCTTATTTCACCTTTGACCTTATTAATAAGAAGGTGTTAACACAGAAGGATGTGTTCAATCAGACACGTATGTGGCAGGATGCTAACATTCGTAATCAGTTCTGTGAACTATTAGATTATATGGCGAACACGCATACAGCAGACTCTATAGACTGGGATCACCTTCCTAAACAGTTTGCTTTGGAAGGACAAAACATACGCTTCGACCTCGGTGTAGACAAGAGTGGAGGGGTTTATTCAGACGTGACTGATGACATGGTTGACGTACTTTTCTCTAAAGACTTTAAGCGATGGATGAAGCAAAAAGTATCAACTGAAGGCAATACAAATCTTCCTATGGAGGCTGTATATACTACTTTACCTACTGACTCGGTGTTCCCTGAAGTCTTACCACAGTTTCAAGGGAATGTAGCGGCCGCTATTGGGCAGAGTCTTTCCTATACGAGTATTACTCCCGAAACGACTCCTGTGACTAAAACTTTCGTCTCTTTTATTGTCAATTCGGATGGTTCATTGAAAGATATCACCTTTCTAACGGTTAATAACATCGAGTTAAATCGTGCTATTGCAGCAGCTCTTCAACTGTTGACAGGCTGGAAACCTGCTATGCACAATGGTAAACCTGTGGCTTGCAGATATAACCTCCCGCTTATTCTTCATTTCCAATAAGCGTCGTTATAAGCTCCATAATGATTTGTTTCATTTGTTGTCTTCGGTGGAAATAACGGCAAACAAGCTGCTAAACGGGTACAGTTTGGGGAGTAAAAATGTGTATTCTTTGTGATTCTTCATTATCAGAAGTGAAATATTTTCATGACAAGAAACATTTATTTTCATGAGTGGAAATATTTATTTTCATGAAGAAAAATATTTTTTTTCATGAAAATAATTTGAAGAAGGGGAGGGACAAGTCTTTTTCTGTTGGACTTGTGACTTATAGTCTTCCTTTAGAAGACCCATTGAAGACGGTGGTCTTAGCCCTATAAGTGCCACTATAATGGCATAGTTGTCGGTCCTCTTGGGGCTTACTTAGAATTGTGTATAGATGAAAGGTTGAATACTATGGTGACTGAGGTTGATTACCAACTGCAGAATAACAGCAAAGATACACAGCTTTACGAGCCATGAAGAATTGATAAACTTACTTTGCAGCCAGTTATAGTCAGTCTCTCGAATACTATGAAGTTCTAAACTTATGAGAACAACGGCCAACCACAGGGGGTATTCCTTTAGGAAGGTGTAAGCGTCTGTAAGGCTTACTGTATGCAGGATATTGTTGATTAATGTCGTAGCAGTCGTCATGTCCGCCGCACGAAAGAATATCCATGCAAGAGAAACATAGCTAAATGTAATAAACCAACTGATAGTTTTGGTGTATTTATTATCTGGTATCTTATTCAGACCATTGTTTCGACAGAACTTATGAATGACCAGTCCAATACCATGAAGTACGCCCCATACAATGAACATCCACGATGCGCCATGCCACAGACCAGCCACAATCATTGCTAAGAAGCTATTGAGATAGGTGCGAAGTTCGCCTTTCCTGTTTCCTCCCAATGGGATGTAAAGATAGTCACGGAACCATGTGGAGAGGGCTATGTGCCAACGATGCCAGAACTCAGTGAGGTTCAGACTCTGATAAGGGAACCTGAAGTTGTCTTTTAATTCGTATCCCATCAGTGCAGCAACACCAATGGCAAGGTCGCTGTAGCCTGCGAAATCGAAGTAAATCTGTACTGAGAAACCTAATACGCCCATCAGGTCACCGAAGCCACTTTGGCTTGCTGGGGCATCAAAAACAATGTTATTATATTGTGCGATATAGTCGGCTATGAGGGCTTTCTTTATTAATCCGCAGATGATGAGCCATAGTCCTTTATAGACAAGGCGGTCGTCGATCTTATTTCTCAGTGTTTGGGCCTGTGGAAGTAATACCTCAGCACGGGTGATAGGACCAGCGATAAGGAGTGGAAAAAACGTAAGGAAGAAAGCGTAGTCAATCAGTTCTGCCGTCTTGGGATAGCGCCCCTTATAGACATCAACCGTGTAGCTGATAGCTTGAAAGGTGAAGAAAGAGATACCGACAGGCAGTAGCATCTTCTCAGGAGAGAAATTACTACGTAGGAGTTCATGGAATATCTCAAGGGTAAAGTTTGTGTATTTGTAGTAGAGTAGGGGGATTAACTCTGTCAGAACGACGAGGGCAAGTCCAATTTTACGCACCTTTCCCCGTTTTAATCGCATCATAAAGCGAGTGAGATACCATGAGCTAATGGTGATGATAGGCAATAGCCACATCAATATTCCATTCGCTTTGAAAGCAAAGAAAAGGCTGAAAGCAATGATGTAGACCTTAGTCCACATCGGTCGATAGCGGTTTAATCCGATGTAAATAGCGAAGAAAACAAGGAAGGAAACCATGAATGGAAATGTACACAGCGACCAGTTCTTGTCTTGTGAAGACAAGAAATCGAATAAGGCGGTTGTCAGCTGTGTTATCTCTGCCATCTATCAATCGTTTAAGTGCTGCTTCTTTCCTATTTAATAGCCCTCGAAGGAAGGTTGTAAAAGCTTTGTATTCGTAGCCTTGTGATGGGCTTTGGGTTTATTAAGTAGCAGTGGGTTGGCACACTCCTTACTCCTAATAAACTTCGCAGCGGTATCCATCCAGTAGGCTGCTGCAGCCCAAGTAGGGTGATAATGGTCGCTACCTCTTTTGAGTTTAAGGTTACGACTGTCGAAGAAATGGCCCTTCCCAACATTCTCTTCTATAACATCATTGATGCCAGTGTCGCCGTTCCAGTTAGAAGGACTTATCCATACGAAGGGGAGATTACCTAACTTTTTAACCAACTGCTGTACGTATTGCGTGCGATTGGCAAGGTCGTTGATGAATAACTCATTACTTCCAAGACAGATAAGGACGTAGGTTGGCTTGTATTCAGCAATGAAGTGCTCTAATGTTTGGGTTGTTCCCCAGCGTTCAGTAGTAGAACTATACCAGATGACGGTATATAGTTTATGGCCGTTCTCACCTGCATAATCACCCAACCTACGTGATAGTCCTTCGACCATAGAGTCTCCTATAAAAAGGATAGTCTGGTTGCGACGCACCTTCTTAACGGTATGCTTTATGGGTTTTGACTTTTCAATAAGTGGTTGACTGAGGTTGGCAAGGGTAATTTTACGGATGGTATAGCTGCCCATAGTTATCTCTGTTGGGATAACAGCATAGACAATAATGGCTGCCATGACAGCAGCCATCAAGAGTAATGTCTTTATCTGGGCCTGCATACGAGCGTCTTATTTCAAGGTGATCTCTATAGGACAATGGTCGCTTCCCATAATCTCTGTATGAATCTTGGCGTCTTCGAGGCGGTCTTTGAGGCGTTCTGAGATGAGGAAATAGTCGATACGCCACCCCGTGTTCTTCTCTCTTGCACGGAAACGATACGACCACCAAGAGTAAGTAACCTTCTCTGGATAAAGGGTACGGAAGGTGTCGATGAAGCCATTACTTAGCAACTGGGTCATCTTCTCACGCTCCTCATCCGTGAAACCAGCATTCTTGTGGTTGGTTTTTGGGTTCTTAAGGTCTATCTCCTGATGGGCAACATTCATGTCACCGCATACGATAACGGGCTTAATAGCATCGAGTCTGTGAAGATAAGCTTGGAAGTCTTCTTCCCACTTCATGCGATAGTCCAATCGGCGAAGTCCGTCCTGTGAGTTCGGTGTATAGACGGTTATGAGGTAGAAATCATCCATCTCGAGTGTAATCACACGTCCCTCATGGTCGTGCTCATCAATATCAATACCGTAGGTGACGTTCAACGGCTTATGCTTAGTGTAGATAGCGGTACCAGAATAGCCTTTTTTATCAGCGTAATTCCAGTAAGATTCATAACCAGGAAAGCTGAGGTCGAGTTGTCCTGCTTGCATCTTCGTCTCTTGAAGACAGAAGAAATCAGCGTTTAAGTCCTTGAATTGTTGCTCAAAGTCTTTCCCTACGCAGGCGCGAAGCCCGTTTACATTCCATGAAATAAACTTCATTGTATTTCTTTCTTAGCTGTTATTCTTAATTAAACCTTAATGAACTTGTTGTTGTCTTATATCTTTCTTCCTATAAGAGAAAAGCTGACAGGTGTGTCAAAGTCGTCTTGTTTAGTTGCAGTTGCGTGTGCCTTGTCTATTCTCACTAAGCTGTTTATAGTGAATTGTATTGTCATCTCTGATCTACTCATCGTGTAGCTACTATTAAACAGATTATTCTTAAAGGTGACAACGCCTGTTAACTCGTAGGTTTCACTGCCTGTTGTTACATCAAACTTGAAATTATGTGATAAGTTGAAAAGCACGTAGTCCTCTTGTGGTAGGAGTGTTGTAATATAGAATTTTAGGGGTGCTTTCTTCGCATTCAGCAGGGTTGTGTACAATGGAGATGCCGTATTCTTTGATACACCATTCGCTAACAAATTATAAGGAAAGTCGTTAACTATAATAGTAGAGTTCTTGTTTGCTGTCCAAGTGATTATTGTCAAAACTGAGTTGGGTGTGTTATTATCAGTTCTCAAAGTACCATTATAGGTGCCGACCATGTTGTTGAGCGCTTGTTCCGCAGTCTTTTCTGCGTCAGGAATATTGTTGTCTTTTGAACAGCTTGCCGCAAACAATGTTATTACAAGTGCACAAATGGCTATTGTTATAAGTTTCATATTTCTTTTCATGCTCTTCCTTCTTTTGACGTACTTGTACGAAGCCCTGTTGAATAGGCTTCGTACAAGTTACATTTATTGCTTTTTGGCTCTTAGATAGTATGTTATTGGCTTGTCGAAATCTTTCTGCCATTCTCTTACTCCACCATTCTTATGTTTCTTAATTAGTCCCTCTACTGTAAATTCGAGGTATAATTCTGATTCATTTATATTATAGTAACTCTTGGATATAGGTTGAGCTTTTTTGATTGATCCTACTATTTCATAATCTGCATTTGGTGCAGAAAGTGGTGCGTAGAAAAGAAGGTCTATATTCAATGACATGCGGTTGTCGGATATGTCTGAACCTGCCATGACAATATAAAGAGGTGCATCTTTAACGTCTAAAAGTGTCTGAAATAATTCTGACATTTTCCCAACAACTCCTTGTTTTGAGACACCACTTGCTAATGTCGCGTATGGAAATTTCTCGATAATAATATCGTGGTTCTTATCTATCTTCCAACTAATTTTTTGTCCAAAAGCTCCTTCTGTACCAGTTTCTGTCGTGGTAGAGAAACCTAATGTTCCTTTATATTCTCCTACCATGTGGTTAAGAACTTGTTCAGTAGTCTTGGGATAGTCAACTTCATTTTTGTCACTTGAGCAGCTGGCCGTAACTGCTAACATTGTAACTGCACATAAAGCCATAAAGGCTGTTTTCATTGTTCTTTTCATTTTTTTGAGTTTTAAAGTTTATAATAGTGTTTTAATTATATTCTCTTGGTCTCACCACGCAGCAAGTCCATGAACTCATTACGTGTTTTACTTGATTCAAATACACCGCTATAAGCACTTGTTGTGGTGATAGAGTTCTGCTTCTCCACGCCACGCATCTGCATACACATGTGTTTTGCTTCGATGACAACCATCACACCTTGTGGCTTCAGTGTATCATTAATACACTGCATCACTTGTTCCGTTAGGCGTTCCTGCACTTGTAAACGATGTGAGAAGATATCTACAACACGTGCTATCTTGCTCAAACCAGTAATATATCCTTTCGGAATATACGCCACATGAGCCTTCCCATAGAACGGTAGTATGTGGTGTTCGCACATAGAGAAGAAGTCAATGTCTTTGACTATAACCATCTGATTATACTTCTCTTCAAACAAGGCATCGGTCAATACTTTATGTGGGTCTTGTGTATAACCACGCGTAAGTACCTGCATTGCCTTTGCAACACGCATTGGAGTCTTCTCCAAACCTTCTCTTTCTGGGTCTTCTCCTAAGAGAGTAAGCACCTGCTTGTAGTGTGATGCAAGTTCGTCTAACCCTTCTCGGAATGGTGATTCAGGAATCATATTATTATAGTTTCTTGTTAATTGTATATGTTCTGGTCCTTCGCCCTATTAATAAAAGGTAGGGCCTTTAGTTATTTACGACCTGAGATGTCTTAATGGTTACCATCATACGGATGACATTGGCATGTGGATAACCCTCTGTACGGAGTGTCCGCATAATCTTCTTAGCCGCATTATAGTTTGTGAAATTACCCACAAGACACATCCAACGGGGCGAATAGAAATGTACGTAAACGGGCTGGTCTGGGAATAGCTCCTTGGCTTTCTGACCTGCCTTGTCAGCCTGTTGATGAGCAACACGAGTGTTACCACCGCTATAAACCTGTACACGGAAGCCCCTAACCTTCTGTGTTCCTTTCTTAATACGTTTGGTCACAATCCGCGTCTCGTCTACTTCATCCCATGAAGGAACGTGCGGTCTTCTGACTAAACGTTTGACCATCTTGGTCCTAACTGGTTGTAAGGTGCTATTGTCTGGGCGTGCTATCTCTGGCTTATGCTCGTTTAGCTTCGGGACAGTCAGCTGTCTCGTGTCTGGTGTCTTGATGTTTTGACGTGCCGTCTCGTTTTGACTCTCTACTTTCTGTCGGTCTTTATTATTTTTCTTTGAAGCTTTCTTACCATTCACCAATGCGTCAATCTCGGCACTCTGCGATACCGTTACCGACCCTTGGGCATTAGCAGCCACAATGGATGTCAGCATAAGAACTATGATTGTAAGGAGTCTTTTCATTCTTTAGTCTGTGATAAGTGAAACAGAGGTTGTATCAAAGATGCCAATGGTTGTTGACCGAGTGACAGATTGATACAGCCTCTTAGATATTCTTTAATTACTTCTTCCAAGCGTCGATGATAGCCTTGAAGTCAGCAGCCTTCAGTGAAGCACCCCCAATCAAACCACCATCAATGTCTGACTTACTGAACAACTCTGCTGCGTTGCTTGCGTTACAGCTACCACCATAGAGGATAGATGTGTCTTCAGCAGCCTCTTTACCATACTTATCAGCAACGATTGAGCGTATATAAGCTAACATTTCCTGAGCCTGATCAGATGTAGCTGTCTTACCGGTACCGATAGCCCAGATTGGTTCATAAGCCAAGATGATGTTCTTCCACTCCTCAGCTGTGAGGTGGAAGATTGACCCCTCGAGCTCAGCCTTTACTACCTCGTTCTGCTTCTCAGCCTCGCGCTCCTCAAGAGTCTCGCCGCAGCAGAAGATAACCTTCAATCCGTTAGCCAAAGCCAACTGTACCTTCTCTTTGAGAATCTCTGCTGTCTCACCGTAGTACTGGCGACGCTCTGAGTGACCAAGGATTACATACTGTGCACCAGTGCTCTTTACCATAGCGGCAGAAACCTCACCTGTGTAAGCTCCCTTAGCCTTATCAGCACAGTTCTCAGCACCGAGAGCAACGCCCTCAGCGTCTAAAACTTCTGCAACACTTGCAAGGTGAATGAATGGAGTACAGATAACAACATCACAGTTAGGCTTCTCTGCCTTCAATGAGTCGTTAATTTCCTTTGCCAAAGCAACACCTTCTTGCAGGGTCTCGTTCATCTTCCAGTTACCTGCTACAATTTTCTTTCTCATTTGTCTTTTACGTTTTAAAAGTTGATATAATCTATTTGATTGTTCTTTCTGTATTATCCATTGCTCTTTCTGCTTAAGCCATTCCTCCCGTTTTCTCACCCATCTTGTCCATGACCAGATGCGATCTGCAACAATGAGAAGGGTCAGTGGGAAGATATAGCAAATAAGTATCAGTACTATCTTTGTCCATGTCTCATTCTCTGGTTCGCGTCCTATCTCTATGAGTGACAATGGTGCGTTTAGTTCTGCTTGTTTGGGTAGGTCGTTATGACTCCACTTGTTGATGATAGTACCTTTGTAAAGCAGTACTAAACCAGGGTTACTACGGATGATAGTCTTTAAGGTTGTACCATCAGTTGTGTAGAAAGGATACTCTGCTCCAGTGATGTCTCGCCAATGTTTTACGGCTTTATCCGTACTTGCTGTCAATCCATAGAAGCCATATCCATTCTCCTTAGCATATTCATAGATAGCATCTATCTCACCAAAATTACTATCGTCTGCACGTTCCAATACAGGGGCAATGAGTAGGAAGGTATATCCATCCTTGTTTAGTATGCTGTCAGTAAGGTCCTCTCCCGTCTTTTCGTCTGTAATTGAAAAGTCGTGAATAGGTGGTTCGTAACCCTTTTCAAGTATCTCTTGGTGTGTATCTTTGAACACCCATGTAGAGTCATTGTAAGGGTAATCATTCTCAGTGAACTCTTTTGTTACGCCATTCTTCTCACAAATGAAGGTCGTCTTATAAGTTGTTAGCTTAGCCCCTTTAGGAATTTCCATCCCTTTTTTGATATTCTGTCCGATGTAATAAGGACGGAAATCAAAGATAGGCAGATGATAAAGACTCAGTGTGGAGGCTGTGACAATGAAGACAATCGTGAAATAGAAAGCTATCCACTGGTTTGTCTTTGACACAAAGCGCACTTGATAAAGCGGCCAACATGCAAGGATGATAGCTGCTGTCAAGAGGATAAGATTCTTAATGAAAGTCTGCGTGTTCGTAAGGTGAATGGCATCACCAAAGCAACCACAATCCTGTATCGGGTTGCTTACAGTAAGCCATAGGGTCACGAGCGTCATCACTACCATCATGATGAGTGATAGCTTGCTGGCGAGTCGGCGACGTATAGCAAGCAAGAGCATCACACCCAAGGTGAACTCTATTGCTGATAGTCCGACAGATAAAATCAATTGTGCCCAGTCTGGAATATATGCCGACAACTGTGCTGCCTCTAAGTATTCTGCAATCTTATATTGCGAACCTAAAGGGTCAATTGCTTTGACGAAGCCCGAAAAGATGAATGTCAAAGCAAGTAGTGTGCGGCTTAAGTTTACCAGTATGGACTTTAATTTATTCATGTAGTTTGATTGCTCCAAAGACTGCGTAGTTCATTATATCCATGTAGTTGGCATCGATACCCTCGCTAACAAGCGTTGCTCCACCAAGGTCTTCTATCTCTTTGATACGCTCGATCTTTGTCAAGATAAGGTCGGTATAGCTGCTGACACGCATATCGCGCCATGCTTCGCCATAGTCGTGATTTTTCTTAATCATTAATTCGTAGGCCTCTTTTGCGTATCTGTCGTACAGATCTAAAGCTTCGTCAGGGGTCATATCGACGCTGTCAACAAAGCCTTTCTCCAACTGGATAAGTCCTACGATACTGTAGTTTATCAGCGCGATGAACTCTGGACGAATACCTTCACCTACTAAACTCTCACCCGTAATCTCCAAAGAACGGATGCGTTTCGCCTTGATAAAGAGCTGATCAGTAAGGGAAGATGGGCGCAGAATACGCCATGAAGCACCATAGTCATGGAGCTTCTTTTCAAAGAGACTTCTGCACTCAGCGAGTACATCTTGAAATTCTTGCTGTGTCTTTGTCAGTTGACTTGCCATAGTCTTATATTGATTTGACTGCAAAAATACGTAATTTCGCTGTAATAAACGAATGAATTAACAACTATTCCTGTCTTTAAGGTTGGTTCGTAAATCATTGTGAGCGATTGCAACAAGGACTTGAATATCCTTTGCCAATCTTTGTGTTGAAGATAGATCCGTGTCTTTCGGACGGATTACAAGGCTTTCTGAGGGTCTTAACCCTAAGTCTTTTTGAGAGAACTCGTATGCCTTAAGGTTCTTCCATTAGTTTATTGGTTGTGAATAGAATAAAGGGTTATACACTTGTATGGTATTACTTTCTTATATCTGTTGGTCTCACAAAGGTGGATAAACTGCAGGGTAAAATACAAATAGATACCCTATCTATTCGTCTTCTGCAAACAACTTATTTCCTTTATTGTGTGATGTTTGTAAAATATTTTATGCAGTTCGAAGCCAATATATGCTCTTTTGGCTTCTAAAAGACGGCTAATTAGCTTGTAGAAGGAGCCCTTTTGAGGTCTAACTAAGGCCCTTTTGGAGTCTAATTAGGCACCTTCTTTGGGCTACTTTATAACTAATTGATTTTCTGTTGGTTGTATACTCACTTTTTATCAGTGTTTTTGCCTTTATTTATAGATGTTTTATACGGAATTATGTAATGATTTTTCAGAATCTTATCTACGGATTTGATGTTTTTAAAAAAGTCTTGTTATCTTTGTAATACTTTGTCTAAAACCATTTGAAAGACTATAAAACGGAAGAGCGGGAACGCCTGTTAGGGACATTCCCGCTCTGTGGATGTATGTGTAAACGCAGTATAGTTTTATGGTGCTACTACTACTTTTACCCAACTATTAGTGTCATCGTGATTGGCTCTGTCATCGTTAGCACTTTCTTTGAATGGCTTTACTTGTTCCAGTTTAGCCTTTTGTGCAGCAGTCATTGTGACAGTAATGTTTGCTAAGAAGCCATTTGGCTCTTGACTACCAGCATAAAACTTCGCCAAGTTTGTCATGTGACGTATGTCAAATGATGAAAATCTACAATGCGCAATACTTAGCTCTTCTAACTTTGTATTGTTCGATAAGTCGAGAGATGTAAATGGGATAAAGGTTGTTCGCAAATATATTAAGTTTGGATTATGCGTTACATCCAATGCAGACATCTCCCTTACATTATATAAGTCAAGCTTTGTGAGGTTTGGATTGTTTGATACATCCAATGAACCTACATGTGTATTTGATAGCTGAAGTTCTTTCAAGTTAGCACCAGCAGCAGACAGTCCTTTGATTTCTTTTACTGCAGCACTTGCAAGATTGACATCCCTTAGGTTTGTCATCTTACTGAAGTCATAGCTTTCAATCCTTGAACCTGAAGCCCAAAATCTCTGCAGCTTTGAGTTATCTGACAACCCTATGAAGCTCTGAAGACTACCATTAGAGAGACCATTAAAGTCGTTCAAGTTCGGTGAATTGGTGGTATTGATAGTCTGTATATTAGGACTATAATATGTCTGTAATGTTGATAATGCAGGCATATTGCTTGCATCAACCGACTGAAGGCTGTTGTTATTATACAATGCGAATAAGTTGAGCTTCGTGTTACCACCAGTTACAATTTCTGTCATTCCATCCAGATGATGCGTTTGTAACTGTGTTATCTTATCCAATCCAGTCACATTAATCTTGGTGACCAATGGGCTACCACTAATTACTATTTGTCCAGTGAGCTGTGGATACTTGTTGAGATTAAGCTCTCCTGCAAGATTCTTGTTACCTTGAAGGTTCAGTCCATTAATATTACGATAGTATTGTAGCTCATCAATTGATGTGAAGTTGTCTTTGTTATTTACTTCTAACATTCCCTTGTAAGAAAGAATCTTCTCCAAGTTGTCTGCCGCATAAATATCCAAGTGACCATCTGCGGTTCTTGTTAAGCCTGAAACTTTCGCACCAACAGCCTCAATCAGACCCTGGTTTTTGAGGATGAAAGCCTTAGCCTTAGACGCATCAAGCGTCATCTCACCGAGGTCGTAAACCTTGGCACGCTGAATGTTGATTTCTTGCTTAACCTTCTTCAAGATAGCTTTACCATCCTGCATGATAAAGACAAGCGTCAAGCCCTGTGAAAGCTTTTGTTCTGGGAGTGCTATATAATATGCCTTATTCTCCTCAAGAGTGCCAGACTCGGCTTTGAGGTTTACCACTGGAGAAGCCGTAGTGAACTCGTTTTTAGCCGCACTAATCTTTCCATCATTAGCAAAAGTGATGGTTGACTTTAAGTTACCAGCAAGGTTCTCCTGCCCAATAGCAAGTAGTTTCACTTGTTTTACGTCAGAAGTTCCTTTGATGGTAAAGCGGAGCAAACCACCAACATTGTATGCAATGAATGGTTTTCCACGCTGTGGAATGATACCAACAGATACATTCGCCTTTGGATCAAATGTGCCTGCAATAGCGTTCTGATCCTTTGGAAAGTTGTATTCGTATATTGCTTGGGTGTTACTGTTTGCTGAAATCTTTGCATCCTGCTGATAAGGATACATCATGAAGTATGATACGTTATTGACATCGGGTGCTTTTCCCCAGAAATGTACGTCATTTCCTGCGGTAGGGGTTGTGAAAGGATAATTCTTGGGTTGGTTTCCTTTAAATCCAATACCAATCTTATCGTTTGCTTGCCAAGTTACAGTTGCGCCGTCTGAGCCAAGTACTGTACGTGTGACAGGCTGTGAAGATCCTGCAATAAAGCTCATCTCAACGAGATTCTCACTGTCACTGTCGCTGTTTCCGAAGTCGTCTTGAGAACATGATACTGTGATAAGTGCAAGTCCTAAGCACAGTAAGTATGCCTTAAAATGTTTCATATAATTCTTTTTGATTTTTTGTTCGTTTTGTGATAAGCTTAATCCTTTGTGGTTAAAATGGTGAGTCGTCATCAGTGCCATCTTCAACTCTGAGGTTAGGATCGTGAGTTTCTGTAAATCCCTCGTGCTGAGTACCATGCGCACTATCCATTAAGAAATCACCTTCTGTCTCTATTTTGACCAGAAGGGTAGATGGTTTTTGATATACTTTCTTCATTTTTTCTCCTTTTTGTTATCCTATTTACTCTCTTTGGATATCATAGTTTCCTTTTGTTTCTTTTGTTATCCGTGACCGACTTCTTTATGTCTTTTACTTTGGCGTCAGTCCTTTTCTCCTGAATATCTCTGTTAGATGGAGTCCTTAAGTACTGATATCGCAAATTCGTATTCGGTGGTTATTTTATCTTTACACGGTCTTAAAGACTTATTACCAAGTCCTTTACCGTCGCTTTTTTTAGTGGGTTGCAAAGTTAATCATTCTTCTGTAAACAGTAAAAAAGCTTATTGGAAACTTTCTAAAACGAAATTTTAATTAACGTATTGGTCGTGATTAAACATCTTTTGTTGTGATATATTAACATTTGTCTAATGGTACTTTCCATTTAAGTTTGGCCACTTTTGTAAGCGTGAAGATGAATGTTGTGTATTCTTTTTACCAATTTACTTGATTTACATCATGCTTATCTATACTCGTAACTTGCGTTATTGTGAAAATAGTTAGTTGTAAAAAGCGTATTCCCCTACTTTTAGTCTTGTGAGAGTTAAGGAAATTATGTATCTTTGCATGACTCTTATTATTAAAGATAACATTATTTTATGCGAGATCTTTCAGATGCCGAATTGGCACAGCTTATAGATAAAGACATATTCCATCACATCTCATCTGCAGCAGATAAACTTGGCTTAGAATGTTATGTTGTAGGTGGTTACGTGCGTGATCTGTTCTTGGAGCGTCCGTCAAACGATATTGATGTTGTGGTTGTAGGAAGTGGTATTCAGGTTGCAAGTGAGTTAAAATCCATCTTGGGGAGGAAGGCGCATTTGTCAGTCTTTCGTAACTTTGGAACAGCGCAAGTAAAGTATAAGAACTTAGAGGTGGAGTTTGTCGGGGCACGCAAGGAAAGTTATAGCCACGACAGTAGGAAACCTGTAGTAGAGAATGGCACATTAGAGGATGACCAGAACCGCCGTGACTTTACGATAAATGCGATGGCTGTTTGCTTGAATAAAGAACGCTTCGGCGAGTTAGTAGACCCATTTGGAGGCATTGATGACCTGTGGGATGGAATTATCCGTACTCCTCTCGATCCAGATGTAACCTTCTCTGACGATCCATTACGTATGATGCGCTGTGTTCGTTTTGCTACACAGCTTAATTTCTTCATAGAGGATGAGACCTTTGAAGCCTTGGAGCGAAATGCAGAACGAATTAAGATTATCAGTGGGGAACGCATAGAAGAGGAGTTGAATAAGATTATGATGACGGCAACTCCAAGTAAGGGCTTTATTGAGTTATACCGCTGTGGACTCCTGCAGCTTATTCTGCCAGAACTTGTTGCACTCGATGTTGTGGAAACAAAGAATGGTCGTGCACATAAGAATAACTTTTATCACACCTTAGAAGTGTTGGATAATATTTGTAAGCATACGGATAATCTATGGTTGCGGTGGGCAGCCTTGTTACATGATGTGGGGAAAGCAAAGTGTAAGCGATGGGATACAGTGGCTGGGTGGACCTTTCATAACCACAACTTTGTGGGTGCAAAGATGGTCCCAACAATCTTCCGACGTCTGAAGCTCCCGATGGATAGTAAGATGAAATATGTGCAGAAGCAAGTAGACCTACACATGCGTCCGATAGTCATAGCCGATGAAGAGGTGACTGACTCAGCCGTTCGGCGATTGATGAATGATGCTGGTGATGATATAGACGACCTGATGACACTCTGTGAAGCAGATATAACAAGTAAGAATGCGGTACGAAAACAGCGCTTCTTAGATAACTTCCGTATTGTTCGTGAGAAACTAAAAGACCTGAAAGACCGTGATTATAAGCGTTTGTTACAGCCTTGTATTGACGGTAATGAGATTATGGAGATGTTTAATCTGAAGCCGAGTAGAGAGGTGGGAGAACTGAAAAAGACATTGAAGGATGCTGTTCTTGATAATAAGGTACCCAATGAGCGTGAGCCACTATTAGCTTTGTTACAAGTAAAAGCAAAAGAGTTAGGATTGATATAAATAATAAATGTTAAAAAAGTAAGTGCTTGTTCGATGTCAATGGATAAAAATGTGTATCTTTGCATACCGAAAACTAAAACACTTAGTTTTGGTTTTATAAGGGCTTAGACTTACTGATAAAACCCCTTAGAGGTACATAGTTAGAGTCTTACTATTTGTGAGAAAGAATATAGAAAAAGAATATTTAATATTATAGGTATGAAGAAAAAAGGTGTCTTACTGGCTGCTGTTGCAGCAGCGGCAGTGTTACTTACCAGCTGTAAGGGAGGCCAACAGGGTCTTCCTACAAGTAATGAGTATCCAGTAGTAACGATTGGTGCAGCTAATGCACAGTTGAAGACAACATTCCCAGCAACCATCAAGGGTGTACAGGATGTTGAGGTTCGTCCGAAGGTTAGCGGTTTTATTACAAAACTGTATGTACATGAAGGTGAGTATGTTCATGCTGGTCAGGTGCTATTTGTAGTAGATAACTCTACTTATCAAGCTGCAGTACGCCAAGCTGAGGCACAGGTAGCATCAGCACAAAGTGGTGTTGCTGGTGCACAAGCTCGTGTCATTCAGGCAAATGCAAGTCTCAATTCTGCCAACGCACAGGCTGCCACTTCACGTTTGACATATAGTAACAGCAAGAACCTATATAATAATAAGGTGATTGGTGAGTATGAGTTGGAGTCAGCAAAGAATGCATACGAGACAGCGCAGTCGGCTGTTAGTCAAGCACAGAGTAGTGTTGTCGCAGCTAAGACAGCTGTGACTCAAGCAGTAGCTGCTGTTCGTCAGGCTCAGGCAATGCTTGCTACGGCAAAAGACAACCTTGGTTTCTGCTATGTGAAGAGCCCCGCATCAGGCTATATTGGTAGCCTCCCATATAAGGAGGGAGCTTTGGTAAGTGCTTCTTCAGCACAGCCAGTTACCACAGTCAGCAATAACTCTTCAATAGAAGTTTATTTCTCTATGACAGAAGCGGATGTTTTAAAGCTCAGTCGTACTAATAATGGATTGAGTAATGCCATCAAGTCTTTCCCAGGTGTGAGCTTGATATTGGCTGATGGAACAACCTATAATCATGAAGGAGTCGTTGTTAAGACCAGTGGTATTATTGATCCTACAACAGGAACAGTAAGTGTTATTGCTCGTTTCCCTAATCCAGAACACTTACTGAAGAGTGGTGGAAGTGGTCAGATAGTTATAGCAAAGACTAACAATCGTGTATTGTTGATACCACAGGAGGCTACCGTACAAGTTCAGAATAAGGTCTTTGTCTACAAGGTTGATGCTAAAGACACAGTACGCTATAGTGAGATAAGCATTGATCCACAGAATGATGGTATCAACTATATCGTGACAGGTGGTCTTAAGATGGGTGATCGTATTGTAAGTAAAGGCGTTTCAAGTCTTGAAGATGGTACATGGATTAAGGCTCTAACCCCTGCAGAGTATGATAAAGCCATTCAGAAAGCAGAGAAATTGGGAGAGAAGCAGAGTTCTGCCTCAGGCTTCCTTAAAGCAATGAAGGGCGACGATAAGTAGGTGATGAGTGTTGAATGATAGGCGATGATGTATTGCTTAACTCATTCAATACTTCTAAACCCTAAATAAATAATTAGGTATTATGACATTTACGAATTTCATTAAACGACCGGTATTATCAACTGTTATATCCATCTTCTTTGTCCTTTTGGGTATAATTGGTCTGATATCACTGCCTATTGAACAATATCCGAATATTGCACCTCCTACGATTTCTATTCAGACATTTTATCAAGGAGCTGATGCACAGACCGTATTGAATTCAGTTATTACACCATTGGAGGAGAGTATCAATGGTGTTGAGAACATGACTTATATGGAGTCAACAGCAACCAATGCTGGTATGGCAATGATTACTGTTTACTTCAAGCAGGGTGCAGACCCTAATATGGCAGCAGTCAATGTACAGAACCGTGTGTCACAAGCACAGGCGTTGTTGCCTGCTGAGGTAACACGTGCGGGTGTGACGGTGTCAAAGCGTCAGAACTCAAATGTTGTTATGTATTCATTGACAACAGATGACGGACGATATGATGATGAGTTCTTGACGAACTATAACAATATCAATATCGTGCCAATGTTGAAGCGTATCAATGGTGTCGGTGACGTACACACACCGGGTATGAAGACCTACTCTATGCGTATTTGGCTCCTGCCAGATAAGATGAAGCAGTATGGTCTTGTGCCTTCTGATATTTCTGGTGCATTAGCAGAACAGAATATAGAAGCAGCACCAGGTTCTTTCGGTGAGCAAAGCAAGCTTAAATTCGAGTACACCATGCGATATAAGGGACGTTTAAAAACGCCTGAAGAGTATGGTAATATTATTATCTCAAGTAATACAAATGGCCAGACTTTACATTTGCGAGATGTCGCTAAGGTAGAGTTAGGTGGCTTGCTGTATTCTGTTGCCATGCGTAACAATGGCCAACCAGCTGTGTTAGGTATGGTCAACCAGGTTGCTGGTTCGAATGCTACTCAGATAGCTGAAGATGTGAAGACAGCCTTGGCTGATGCTCAAAAGCAGATGCCACCAGGAATGAAGGTTACGATAGAGCAGGATGTAACAGAGTTCCTCTTTGCATCTATTGCGGAGGTTATTCGCACATTGGTTATCACCCTTGTGCTGGTATTCTTCGTTGTTTATATCTTCTTGCAGGACTTCCGTTCAACAGTAATCCCTATGATTGCCGTACCAGTGGCATTGATTGGAACTTTCTTCTTCCTATGGGTGTTCGGATTCTCCATCAACCTTTTAACCCTGTCAGCATTGTTATTAGCGATTGCCATTGTGGTCGATGATGCCATTGTGGTCGTTGAGGCTGTTCATGCTAAGCTCGATTTAGGTTATAAGAGTGCTATGACAGCTGCCATAGATGCTATGAACGAGATTTCAGGCGCTATCATCTCTATTACTTTGGTGATGGCAGCAGTGTTCATTCCTGTATCTTTCATTGGCGGAACCTCAGGTACTTTCTATCGTGAGTTCGGTGTAACAATGGCCGTGTCAATCGTTATCTCTGCTTTGAACGCTTTAACGTTATCACCTGCACTTTGCGCTATTTTCTTGAAGCCTCATGGTGATGATGAAGAACACAAGAAGCTGTCACGCGTAGACAGGTTCCACATGGCTTTCAATGCTCAGTATGAGAAGATTAATAGTAAGTATCAGAAAACCGTTGAGAAGGTTATCAATCATCGTTGGATATCAGGTGTGTCTGTCGTCCTTGGTGTTATAGCTCTTGTTCTGACAATGACCTTTACACAGACAGGTCTTGTACCTAACGAAGATACAGGAAGTATATTTGTCATGATTAGTACTCCTCCTGGAACCTCTCAAGTAGAGACGCAGAAGGTGACCGACCAGGTGGATAAGATGTTGGCAAGTAACCCTTATATCGAGCGTCGTGAACAGATTGTTGGTTATAACTTCATGGCTGGGCAGGGTTCTAACCAGTCAACCTTTATTATCAAGTTGAAGCCTTTCGCTGAGCGTGAATATGGCATGATAGAACGTATTAAGTCTGTCTTCGAAGGGGCTGGTATTGCAGGACTGTTTATTGACCCAACTTCTTCAAATATGGTTTTGGGTATGATTTATAAGCAGACTTCAAGTATCAAGGGCGCACAGATTATCGCTTTTGCACCACCAATGATTCCTGGTTATGGTATGACCAATGGTCTTTCCTTCTCTTTGCAGGATAAGACTGGTGGCGACTTGAATAAGTTCTTTAAGATAGCACAGGATTACATTGCTGCGCTGAACAAGCGTCCAGAGTTTAGCCGTGCACTCACTACATATAATCCTAACTATCCTCAGTACATGGTCGATGTAGATGTTGCGAAGGCAAAGCAGGCTGGTACATCTCCAGCAGCTATCCTTTCTGTATTGCAGGGATACTATGGTGGTATGTACGCATCCAACTTCAATGCATACGGTAAGCTTTTCCGTGTGATGATACAAGGAACAGCAGAGAGTCGAATGGACGAGTCGAGCATGAATAATATCTATGTTCGTACAGCGGCTGGTATGGCTCCTGTGAGTGAGTTCTGTACGTTGAAGCGTGTTTATGGACCATCAAATATCACTCGTTTCAACCTCTTTACGTCTATTGCCGTTAGTGCAACACCTGCCAATGGAGTGTCTTCTGGTCAGGCTATTAAAGCTGCCGAAGAAGTTGCTAAGCAGATATTACCACAGGGATATGGCTACGAGTTCTCTGGTTTGACACGTTCTGAGCGAGAGTCTTCTAACTCAACGGCGATGATCTTCGTACTTTGTATTGTGTTTGTCTATTTGATTCTTAGTGCACAGTATGAGAGTTATATCCTTCCGTTGGCCGTTATCTTGTCAATACCATTCGGTCTTGCAGGTGCGTTCATCTTCACCTTGCTGTTTGGACATAACAATGATATCTATATGCAAATATCCTTGATTATGTTGATTGGATTGTTGGCGAAGAATGCTATTCTTATCGTTGAGTTTGCTCTTGAACGCCGTCGTACGGGTATGGCGATAAAGTATGCGGCTATCTTAGGTGCTGGTGCACGTCTTCGTCCTATCTTGATGACTTCTTTGGCAATGGTTATTGGATTGTTGCCATTGATGTTCGCAAGTGGTGTAGGCCGTAATGGTAACCAAACATTAGGTG
Source organism: Prevotella sp. C561 (assembly GCF_000224595.1). Classification (NCBI taxonomy): domain Bacteria; kingdom Pseudomonadati; phylum Bacteroidota; class Bacteroidia; order Bacteroidales; family Prevotellaceae; genus Prevotella; species Prevotella sp. C561. The sequence goes on from NZ_JH114147.1 coordinate 142,443, forward strand.
CTGCTGCCGTTGGAGGTATGTTGATTGGTACACTCTGTCAGGTATTTGTTGTACCAGCTCTCTTCGCTGGCTTCCAGTACTTACAGGAGCGTATTAAGCCTCTCGAGTTTGAAGATGAGGCTAATCATGATGTCATTAAGGAACTTGAACAATTTGCTAAAGGTCCTGCACATGACTATAGGGTAGAAGAGTAGTACTATATTAAAAGAACAATAATGAAGAATAAGAATATAATCATCATAGCCCTTGCAGCTCTGTCACTGACAGGCTGTAAGAGCCTCTATGGCAATTACGAACGTCCAGACGTTAAGACGAATGGGATTGTGCGTGACCCTATTGATGACAAGACCGCACTTGAGGGGGCTAACGATTTCGGTAACTTGCCATGGCGTAGTGTCTTTACCGACCCTCAATTACAGGCACTTATTGAGAAAGCTCTTAATAATAATCCTGATTTGCTCAATGCTGCTTTGAATGTTGATATTGCTGAGCAGCAGGTTAAGATGGCGAAGTTGGCATTCTTACCATCGGTAGTCTTCGCACCAACAGGTACGATTTCTCATTTTGGAACGCATACCTCTTCAACACAGTCTTACATGCTTCCTATTGCTGCAAGTTGGGATGTTGACCTCTTTGGGAAGCTTCGTTCGCAGAAGAAAGCCGCACAAATGCTTCTTCTTCAGTCAAAGGATTATAAGGTGGCAGTGCAAACCAGCCTTATTTGTAACGTAGCTAATCTCTATTACACATTGTTGATGCTTGATCGTCAGAAGCAGATTGTCGATGATATGTCTGGTCTGACAAAGAACACTTGGGACATGATGAAGTTGCAGATGGACTTTGGACGTGCTCGTTCAACGAGTGTTCAGAGTGCTGAGGCGGCTTACTATAGCGTACAGACACAGGCTGCAGACATTCGTCGTCAGATTCGTGAGACAGAGAACTCACTGAGTCTTCTTCTTGGCGAACCTGCTCAAGGGATTGTACGTGGAAGCCTTGATAATCAGAGTCTACCAACGAATTTTGCAGGAGGCATTGGTGTTCAGCTGTTAAGCAATCGTGCTGATGTGCATGCAAACGAGATGGCGCTGGCTCAATGCTTCTATAATGTACAGCAGGCACGTAGCCGTTTTTATCCAGCATTGAACATTTCTCCTACCGGAGGTTGGAGTAATGGCAACGGCATGGTAAACCCTGCTAAGTTGTTATTGAGCGTAGTGGGTAGTCTTACACAGCCTGTTTTCATGCGTGGACAGCTGAAAGCTGGTCTACGAGTGGCTGAAGACAAGTATAAGCAAGCGTATAACACGTGGCAAAACAGTATTCTTAAGGCAGGCTCAGAGGTTAGTAATGCACTTGTAGCCTACAACTCTGCTAACGAGAAAGAGAAGTTACAACAACAGCAAATAGATGTCTTAAAGCAAAATGTAGAACATACGCAGATGCTCTATGCACAAAGTTCAAGCACCTATCTTGAGGTTATCACTGCTCAGCAGAGTTTACTTAATGCTCAAATCTCACAGATTCGTGAGCAGTTTACGAAGCTACAATCTATCGTGAACTTGTATAATGCACTCGGTGGTGGCTCTAAGTAATAAGTTTGTTTAATTCTTAGTATTCAAAAGTATGAGTAGTGTAATTAGTCCAAAAGCCGAGATTTCTCCACGAGCAAAGATTGGAGATGGCTGTAAGATATTCCCATTTGTTTACATAGAAGACGATGTTGTCATTGGTGATAACTGTGTTATCTTTCCTTTTGTTAGTATCTTGAATGGTACGAGAATGGGGAATGGGAACAAAGTGCACCAAGGTTCTGTTCTTGCTGCATTGCCACAGGACTTCAACTTCGTAGGAGAAAAGAGCGAATTGATAATTGGCAACAACAATGTTATCCGTGAGAATGTAGTGATAAACCGTGCTACACACCGTGGATGTAAGACGGTCATTGGTTCAGATAACTTCTTGATGGAGGGTGCACACATCAGTCATGATACCGTCGTTGGCGACCGCTGTGTCTTTGGGTATGGTGCGAAGATTGCTGGCGATTGTGTTATTGACACAGGTGCAGTCATCTCTTCTAACGTTGTAGAGAAGGCTAACACCCGTGTTGGGTCGTATGCTGTGGTACAAGCGGGTACAACATTCTCTCGTGATGTCCCTCCTTATATTATTGCGGGAGGCTCTCCAGTTGGATTCCATGGTGTTAATACCACGATTCAAAAGTCTGCTGGTGTAGAAGAGAAGACCCTCAAGCATATCGCTAATGCTTATCGTCTTTTGTTCTATGGTCAAACATCGGTGTTTGATGCATGTATACAAATAGAACAACAGGTTCCTTCCTCAACTGAGATAAGTAATATTATCGACTTTGTTAGAGGTACAGAGGTTGGAATCATTAGTAAATTATAATTTTCATACCTATAATTTTTAATGTTGGGGAGGGTTAACCGCAAGGTTAGCCCTCCTTTTTTGTTTTTATTATATAGGTTTTTATTTTTATTATATAGGTGCTTTTTTGGTTCTTCCGTTAAATGTGTAGATTGTTCATAGAATGAGATTAATCCACATACATGGTAAGCTTGCCTCCAATAAGATGGTTTTATAAAGGGAGGGGAAACAATATGATAAATGTAATTAGGTGTGATGTCTATCTGTCGTCTACAAACAATTTATTCCTATTAGCCTAATTAGGCTATTTAGTCCAATTGGGCTAATTAGGCTAATAACTTATTATTCTGTTATAATATTTCACATCATAATTTTGAATACATGCTCTTTTGGCTTCTAAAAGACGCCCTTTTGGCTTGCAAAAGATGCTCTTTAAGACCCTTGCTAACGCCCTTTTGAAGTCCAATTAAGCACCTTTTACTTTATACTTGATAACTAATTGATACGCTGTTGATTGTAAACCTGCTTCATGTGTGTATTTTTGTCGTTAGTTATAGGTATTTTCTTTAAAATTATGTAATGATTTTTCAAACCCTTGTCTGCAGATTTTCGAAGTCTTAAAACGAAAAGATTTTCAATGAAAGAGGATGAAAATAGGATAGATAGTTGACTGTCTCAGCTATATTTTTGTTTAATGAGTAACTTTGGCTCTTACGTTAAAGCACTACGAAAAGCGTCCACACATTTAACGGAAGAACCGCTTTTTTCGTCCTTATGGCTGTTAGTTTCAAGCGTTCTCATGTGCAATTGAAGGCGTGCGTAGCCTTACTTGTGATTTTTCTTTTCATGAAAATAATTCGGGAATGATGGTAGACTATTTGTTTACTTATTGTTAAATAGACTATTGAGCTTACTTTTTAAACACTTTCTATTGTTCCTTACGGCGTTTTTTAGCCTTTTTTCTCTGTGCGCTAACCTTTCTCTTTTGTCGTTTTAATTATGTTCAAGGTATAAATTGTGTATGATGATGTAAATATTCTATCTATTGAAGATAAAATAAAGGAGGTAATGAAAAAATATTCAAAAATGTTTGTAATATAAAAGAATAGCATTATATTTGTCCCAGAATATAAACAATCTATTTGTAAGAAATAAAATCTTAATATAATAACTTACTTAAATTAATAGTATGAACTTAAAGAAGTTGATAACCAGATACGTCCTGGTTGCTTTAGGCTTAATCTTGAGTGTTCCAATGGTAAGTTCTGCGCAGAGTAAAAATCAGCTGATTAAGCCCTGTAATCAAATTGTGAAGCAGGGTGGGGAGGTTATGGATTGCTCTGAAGGGCAGCAATGGATTATCTTTAAAAAACAATCGCAAAAGAAGACATCAGAAGGTCGTTCGCTTTATACACTTGGATTGTATGATGTCAAAAGTGGTAAAACAACGGTGCTCTCAGATAATAATTGTATCTTTGTTGTTAAATCACCAAAGTCAAAGTCTGGTGATGTACGTATCACAGAAGAGTATGCATGGTATGATGAAGATGGAGTATTAGTCGATGCATCATCCAAAGAAGATATCATTATGCCTGATGATAAGATGCTCATCAGCCAGCTTACCAATGAAGAAGGGACTGTTAGCGATTATCTAAAGGTTATCCCTTTAGGAACGAGCAAGGCTAAGATGATGGAAATTGAGCTGGCTAAGAGTCCTTACACACTGGTTGAAACTACAAACTTAGTAGATAAAGATGGTCAGACGAGTATTCTTCATATATGTAATGAGGCTCTTCATATATGTAATGCGACTTTTGATGTTAACCCATTGAGAAAAGTCACAATAGAGAGTAACAATACTTTCTCTTATTACAGAAATGCGGAGCAGGTTTTTGATGGTGATATGTTGGTTGATACAAAGTATCAGCGTGTTGTCTGCAATACGGATGGTGAGATTGTAGAGGTAGGGAAAGTTATGACATACCAAGAGGCTCTACAGGCTTCTGGTAATGCAAGCAATCCTCAACTGAGCTTAAAGTAATTTGGTTTATAAGTATAATAGACGTAGGATTTATACATTCGTTAAAATAAAATGGACGCATCAAAAGTGCGTCCATTATGGTTGGTTTATACTTTCGTATTGGATAGCTCTTCTATAATAGGAGTCTATCTATGATAGGGTTATTTAGAAGATAGAAAGATTAATACGATGCTGTACAAGGGATTCCCAATGCGATGACACGGTCACGGATGGCATCCAGTTCTTCATGTGTGGCCTTTTGCAGGTGTTGGTCGGGCGTTTCACGGTCGATGGTGTAAATCATCACCTCACGAGGTCCAATCTCCTTGACAACTTCAAGCCATGGAGCAACGAACTTTTCCGTAGTGTTGTTGACGTCATAACCATCCTCGGTTGTCCCCTTCAAAAACATTGTTTGAATAATAGCTTGGCCGTTGAAGGCCTTAATATCTGCTATGATACGATGAACATCGTAGGATGGCTGTGTTGGACGGTCTACCTTATTGATATACTCAGTATTGATAGTATCGAGTTTCAGAATGTTGTTGTCTATCTTTGACAGTGCTTCGTGAATCTTCGGACGATGGATGAATGTAGAGTTACTGAGGACAGAAATCTTTGCTTGTGGGCAATACTTGTTGCGTAGACGAATTGTATCGTCGATGATTTCAGCGAAGTGTGGATGGGAAGTGGGCTCTCCGTTGCCTGCAAAAGTCAGAACGTCAGGGTGGATATTGTCCTGTTGCATTTCCTTCAACTTTGCCTCCAAAGCCTCTGCAATACGCTCACGAGTGGGGTGGGGAGTCTTTGTGCGGTGGTCTTCATTGAATCCGCATTCGCAATATATACAGTCGAAAGTGCATATCTTACCGTCTGCTGGCATCAAGTTAATACCTAAGGAAATACCTAATCGACGGCTGTGGACTGGTCCAAATATAGGGGATGGATAGATAATCGTGCTCATTGAAATTGTCTTTATAAATGGTCTATGGGTAGGATGTGACTGAGTAGATGAGAGCTCATCTATCTGTTGTCTTTCCTTTCATAATCTTGTTACAACAAAGGTACGTATTTTTCTTGGAAATGATGTCGTTTCCAATTATTTTGATACCTACTTTTTATCTTAGACAATCAACCTCATCAGTAGGAAGACTGTTACTCCCAATTTTTACTCCTGTCGTAGAATAAATATTGATGGAAGGTGTAAGATAGGTCCTGTAAAAGATATCTGCCCCTTTTGGTGTTGGTAGATCTTTGTTCACAGCGACGGTAGATGTTGTAAGTATTATTCGTTTTGTTAATCCTTGCTCTGCTACCATTAGGGTATTGTCGTCTATGCTAACGAAACCAAGGAACTTTTCTGTAAGCACTTTGTGTTTATGTGCGGTAGGGTTAATGATAACGGTTAGAGGAGAAGCATGTGGCGTAATTCCTCTATCTGTACAAGATAATACGACAACAGGAGTTGCTTTTTTAATACGTAACATACCTTTTGCGCCCGACTTGGAAATGTATGGTTTGTTAAAAGTTTTGATATCATAATCCCAAGAGATATTGTCTATCTGCATTTCTGTATATGTGTCTACATGATGAGAGAAAATCTTGGTTAATACCTTTGATGAGTTATCAAACATGTAGATATTGTAATATGTCTCGTCGCTATCTCCGTCTGAGTTTGTTATAGGTTGGGTAAAGAAATAATAGGTTCCGAAAGCCCCGCTCCCTGATTGCAGACAACTCATGGCAAGATAGTCTTGCTTCTTTTTAGGGCTTAACTGTGCATAAGGGAGATCGCTACCGTTGTATGCTGCAGGATAAGCATCGTGGGGTAAGCCATGAGAATAGAATGCTGAGAGTGGATCGGTATTTTCTTTTTTGCCTTCTGGATCATATTGTCTACTACCAGTATCAAGGGCTTGCATATACTGACAAGATAACACTATCATAGCAATTAAGGCAATGAATCTTCTGTTCTGTCTTAATGTAGACCGACATAGGCAAATGGCTTCTTTAATATTCATAATATCAATTTAGTTTAGTTAGGATTAGTTGTTGGAGATATGACCATTGAAAGTCTTGCTTATTATTTGAAGTGTATTTCTATCTTTCTTGCCATCGTAAAAGACGTCAAGAACCTTGCTAAAGATGTCATTAGGACTAATGGCATCAAATAGAGTCATAGAGGATTTTAGTTTTAAGGCATCAATAGAGCTACCCATGAGGCGTTCTATATTTCTGTCTTTATATATCAGTAGGGCGTTAGTTATCTCACGTAATCGTTCATTCAAGCAAGGGTTTGCAAGGAATGTACGAGCTTCGTCCGTATCTGCTAAGCCGTAATATTGCGAGTAGGTACTGTGTCCAAGTCCTTTCAGTTGTGGGAAGATATACCATATCCAATGGGAGGTTTTATGCCCTTGCAAGATTTCTTTCAATGCTTGTTGGTAGGTATTGTCATCGTTCTGAGCCTTGATAAATCTTTCAATGTCGAAAGGGTCGGGAGTCAGCACTCCTATACTTTCTTCGAACTTATTGAGAATTGTGCGTAAGTAAGGTGTAAGCAGTGCATAACAATAGGATGCAAGGTTTTGAGGAATACCATAAAATGCTTGTGCAATACTCCCAGCCATCGCTGCTATTGTGTCTGAATCACCACCCAAGGATACTGCAATACGTATCACATCTTCAAAGTTGGCACCCTCAAGGAATGCTAAAAGAGCCTGTGGGACAGTATTCTGACAAGACATATCATAGGAATAAGTAGGTCGGATATCATCCAATTGCGGACTTAAATCATAATGAAATTGCTCCTCTGCATAGCTCTTAATCTCCCTCTTCGTTGCCCCATGACGTGCAAGATAAATGGAGGAAGCAATTGCTTGTGCTCCTTTTATGCCTTCGGGATGATTGTGTGTCACCTCTGCTGATATCTTCGCAAGACCTAATGCTTCCTGTAAACTATGCGCATAGAACGCAACGGGACTCACCCTCATAGCAGAACCATTCCCATAGCTATTATAAGGTTGAGGCTCTGGATTATGCAACCAACGCATAAAACTACCGCCATAACCAGCCGTTGGATAACGTCTACCAAGCTCTTGCATGTGTCGAACCAGTGTTTCTTTGCGATGTTCCTTATCGCCACACAGCCATCGAGCCACAGCCAACGTCATCACCGTATCATCTGTGAATTTACTCTTCGGAGTAAACAAATGAAACTCTTTCCGCTTCGTATTATTAAACTCATAGGCTGACCCTATGATGTCTCCAACTATTGCTCCTAACATAAACTATTACTTTACATATCTGTTAATCAATAATATCTTACCTTTGATATAACAAACAGGAGTTATACAAAAGGCTACAAACTCGAATACAAAAATAGCTATAATCCATTAATGAAACAAATGAAAATAGAGGAAAACTAACGGAAGGGACAAAATAAGAAGATGGTCATTTTTAAGGTTGCTGTCACTACTGTCATAATATTGACGTTATAATCTACTAACTACAAGACTGTTATGAGAAGTGTTAAAAGTGACAGCAACTACAATAAACAAAAAATTAGTAATAAAGAAAGGGGTGGCTACCCCCCATCGGATAGCCGCCCCTCGTCTTATGATTGAAATAAGATTTATTCTTTACTCTCGCGCTTACGATCATTATGATCGAGCGTAATCTTACGCATACGAATGTTCTTTGGGGTTACCTCAACATACTCGTTGCCCTTGATGTACTCAAGACATTCCTCAAGACTCATCTCAGTCTTAGGGATAACGCGTGCCTTCTCGTCAGAACCAGATGCACGGACGTTGGTCAACTGCTTTGCCTTCGTAACGTTGATAACGAGGTCGTTGTCGTGAACATGCTCACCAACAACCTGTCCGCCATAAACTTCCTCACCAGAATCAATGAAGAACTTACCACGATCTTGTAGTTTGTCGATAGCGTAAGCGTAGGCAGTACCAGCTTCCAATGCAATCATTGAACCATTTGTACGACGTACGATCTCGCCCTTGAATGGCTGATAATCTTTGAAACGGTGTGCCATGATAGCTTCACCCTGGCTGGCTGTTAAGACGTTGGTACGTAGACCAATGATACCACGTGATGGTATTTCAAAGGTGATGTTCACACGCTCACCCTCAGCATCCATACCGAGAAGATCACCCTTACGACGAGTCACCATATCAATCATCTTACTTGAGAAATCAGTTGGAACGTTGATTGTCAGCTCCTCAATAGGCTCACACTTCTGACCATCAATCTCCTTATAGATAACCTGTGGCTGACCAACCTGCAACTCATAGCCCTCGCGACGCATTGTCTCAATGAGGACAGAGAGGTGAAGTACACCACGACCGCTAACAATCCACTTATCCATAGAGTCCTCCATAGGACGCACACGCAGTGCAAGGTTCTTCTCAAGTTCCTTATTCAGACGATCGCTAATGTGACGAGAGGTACAGAACTTACCTTCTTTTCCGAAGAAAGGAGAGTCGTTAATCGTGAAGAGCATACTCATTGTTGGCTCATCAACAGCGATTGGTGGTAGTGGTTCAGGATTCTCAAAATCAGCAATTGTATCACCAATCTCAAACTTCTCCAAACCAATCACAGCACAAATATCGCCTGAGTCTACATGGTCTGTCTTCTTATGTCCCATACCCTCGAAGGTATGAAGCTCCTTAATCTTAGTGCGTTCCTGTGTTCCGTCACGATGACAGATAGTGATGTTCTGTCCATCCTTCAGTGTGCCACGATGTACACGACCAACGGCAATACGTCCGGTGTAGCTTGAATAGTCCAAAGATGTAATCAACATCTGTGGTGTTCCTTCAAGTTGTTTAGGGGCTGGAATGGCCTCAATAATAAGGTCAAGTAGATATTCAATGTTATCTGTAGGCTTCTTCCAATCCTCACTCATCCAGCCATTCTTAGCTGATCCATAGACAACTGGGAAATTCAACTGGTCTTCTGTAGCGTTAAGGTCGCACATGAGATCGAATACCATCTCATATACTTCCTCAGGACGACAGTTTGGTTTGTCTACCTTGTTGATAACAACAACTGGTTTCAAACCAAGCTGAAGGGCCTTTTGTAGCACAAAACGTGTCTGTGGCATAGGACCTTCAAAAGCGTCAACGAGCAACAGACAACCGTCTGCCATGTTCAATACACGCTCTACCTCACCACCGAAATCAGAGTGACCCGGGGTGTCGAGAATATTGATTTTTACTCCTTTCCAATTAATACTTACATTCTTACTGAGAATTGTTATCCCTCGTTCGCGCTCCAAGTCGTTAGAGTCGAGAACCTCTCCACTGTTGTCTTGTCCGTCACGGAAAAGTTTTCCTGCGAGCATCATCTTATCAACCAAGGTTGTCTTACCGTGGTCTACGTGCGCAATAACTGCGATGTTACGAATATCTTGCATTTAATTACCTTAAAAAAGCTTACGCTAAATTTATGGTGCAAAAGTACGAATAAAAAATGGAAAACGTTTGTGGTTCCAATAAAAAGTTGTAACTTTGCACAGCATTTTCGGAACGTCCGATGCATTTGATGTCGTAACCCGTTGTGATTAAGGCGGCTAACGACGGAAAGATGTAATTGCAAATCACATTAATCACACAAACAAATTATGTATTTAGACAAGACTAAGAAGGCAGAGATCTTCGCTCAGTATGGTAAGGCACAGAGTACAACTGACACAGGTTCAGCTGAGAGCCAGATTGCTCTTTTCTCTTATCGTATCAAGCACTTGACTGAGCACGTTAAGAAGAACCGCAAGGACTACGTTACAACTCGTTCATTGACACAGCTCGTAGGTAAGCGTCGTGCATTGCTCGATTACCTCTACGATCGTGACATTGAGCGCTACCGTGCTATTATCAAGGCTTTGGGTCTCCGTAAGTAAGCTTTTAAGAAGCAACGAAATAAAGGTAAGAAAGTTAAGGTTGGCTTGTCCATACCTTACTTTCTTACCTTTTTTCATTTACTATTCATGCTATCTTACTTTTGCTATATGCTTGATTAAGTTTTAAAAAGAACGCAAGGAAAGGAAGAACCTATATAAAGGTTTTCTTAATTACTATATCTTTCTATTTATAGGAAATCGGTCAATGGGTATTTAATAATAATACTCAATGACCGATTTCTTTCTTATTTCTTCCTAAGAAGCTCACATTCTCTATGCGTGCTGTATCTGTTATAAGATAGGATTAGCTTATATTATTTCTTAATTATCTTTTTACCATCTACGATATAGATACCTGCAGGGAGTTCTTCCCAAGGCTGTGATAGGCGAAGCCCTTGCAAGGTAAAGATGTCCAGTGCTCTGCTCTGCTTGGTTTTAAGCAAGTTAATACCAGTAGGTTTCAACTCATCAACCGTAGAGAATGTGTTGCGTAACACATTTGGATTCCAAATGTCTTCTCGTTTTCCATCCCTTTCAACCTCAATATGTATCTCGTATGAATGATTAGGCTCTAATTGAGAAGCAGCAAAGGTGATACGTGTCTGTGCTGCATTGTTGTCTGCATCACATGGAAGATAAATATTATTGATGGTACCCAAGTCTATCCACTTGTTACTTGTCAAATCGAGCAGACGATAATGAATTGGACCACGGTAGCCATTCCTAATCTGATAGCCAGATACTTTAGAATGTACTTGCAGACTGATATTCTTTATCTTATTAAGTTGGAAGGTGCTGTAATTGGCGTATTCACCATCGACATAGTAGTCGAGGAAAGTTAATTCGATATTTCCATTATTGACATAAGGTAATACTTCGATCTCGAATGGCTCTTTCATGTCAATAGGAATCTCTACTTCGGTTCCTTTTCTATTGGCTTTTATTGATAGTTTGACGTCATATTTACCTCTTGGAAGATTCCCTAAACTTGGTTTGTTGTAATATAGTGGGAGCATATTAATGACAAAGGTTGTTCGTCCAAGACGTTGCGCAACAACGTTTGGAGTAAGTAGATAACCATTATATTCTTTCTTTGTCTCTTGATTTGTAAGTGTCATTACAAGTTCGCCACGCACTTCTTCACGTCCAGGATTGTACATCGTAAAGCTGTATGCACCCTTAAATCCAGAACCTTCATAGTAAGGTGCAAGTAGGCTTGGTGCCTTCTCAATAATAACTACATCCTTTGGGTTGTTTGTATTGAATTGTACTGCATTTGGAGTGAGTCTTACTTCTATTTCATTGGCGTGATTGATAGGTTTCCAGTCACCATGTTCCTTCGTCTTGGTATCGAGCATCTCAGAGAATACTGGTACTAAACGGTAGTTTCCGTCAGCAATACCCTTAAAGTTAATATCAGCAACATCAAAGGACATGGAAGTAAAGATAGATGCCCAAGTCTGGTCGCTTGCAGTTGAGTTGAAGATTTTTACTCGTTCGTTCTTGTCATTATAAAGGGCAAGTGCAACCTTCCCAGTGAATACACCAAGTTCACCTTTCACGGAACTATACGAGCCTAACTTCTCAATCTTTGCACTGAAACTTTCAGAACGGTTTGCTTCTGTCTTGTCAATAGTGAGCGATGTGGTGGTTCTTGCATCTAATCCGCGTTCTATATCCTTGAAAGGTGTAGCCTTACCGTCGTTAGGATGGGCAAAGACAACTGAGATATCGTCCCAGAATGTTCCACTATTGAGGGCAAAGCCTGAAACATTAAGGGTAACTATGTTGATGTCGAAGTATCCGTCGTTTTCACCTCCCCAGCCCCAATTGGTGTGGATGAGGCCCTGCTCATCATAGCCATCATAAACAAAGGCATGAGGACCACCTACCACTAAGACAGGATATCCGTCTGAGATTTCTTGCATCACCTCATTGAGGAAGTCATTGGCAGGAAGGAAGTTTTTGTCAAGATAACGCACGGTATAGTCGAACTTATCGCGAAGTGCATTGCAAGCATATTGTAAGTTTGAGTCACTACCTCTATAATAGTATCTCATATTGACAGCCTTACCAATATCAGACATCAATACGCCAACGGCTTGTCGAGAATGTTCCGTTCTCATCTCATTAGTCGTGTTCTTCATCTCATCCCACCAATAAGTAGCGCTCTTCTTAGCATCATCACCTGTCGATGCTATATAATCTTGTGGTCGATTCTTAGGCCATTTGTTGTAGAACATCACCTGTGCTGTGGCTGTTGCAACACAACCAGTAGGTGTATGCTGTCCATTACTTAGTGGGGTGTACTTATTGAAAGGGTCATACTGGCTCCACTTACAAGTAAGCAAGGGTTCTACCTTTCGTTTGATAGGACGCTGTGGGGTAGTAGCTGTAGCTTTAGACCGCACTTCTTTTACAACACGTTCATATTCCTTTAAGAACAGTTTGAAGTATGGAGGCTTATCGTTGGGGTTTTCTGTCATCTTATCTCCATAACCCACGAGCTCGTTGAGTTTACTTTCTCCAGAGATAATAACGAATTTCTTGTCGTTTGGATTAGTAAAAATGTAATAGGCAGGTTGCTCATTAGCTTGTGATGAGCGGGTCTTGGGGGTATCGTTCGATAGTTTGGGATTGCTAATGTATTTGGTAGCTATACTCAAAGCTTGTGCTTTAGTGATAGGATCTGCATTGGCAAGGAAGATGTTTGTAAACGCAGTTACCACAAATAATAATGTTCTTTTCATTTGTTTATCTTATTAGTCAAAGTTTGGGTTTGTTATATTTTACGTCAGGGTTGTATAAGTTTAAGAATATTTCCGACAAATAGATTTAGTTTATTTTACGGTGTGAAGAGCGCTTACTCCTCCCATATCTCCTTCAAGGGAAGCATTACAAAATCACGTTCTTCCATAAGAGGGTGGGGGATGATAAGGTCAGGCTCATTGATGTTTAGCTTGTCATAAAGCAGGATATCAATATCTATGATGCGGTCTGTATATTGTGCATTGATAGACTTTTTTACTCGTCCCATCTCTATTTCTATGGCTTGAGTAGTCTCTAATAACTGTCGGGGAGCAAGAGAGGTAGAGACACATACGCAGGAATTGAGGAAGAGATTAGGGCTTTCAAAGCCCCAAGGCTCTGTCTCATGGAAAGAAGATTGGCGCAATACTGTGCCAATCTTTCCTTCTATTCGTGTTATCGCCTCGTGCATAATGGCCTTTCTATTACCAAGATTGGTGCCGAGGGATAAATAAACTATGTGCATATTAATCGTTAAGAATCAGTAGAGAGTCGCCGAAGCAACCAAACATATAACCATTCTTTACCGCCTTATCGTATGCCTCCATCACAAGGTCGTAACCTCCAAAGGCTGCTGTTTCCATCAATAGTGTTGAGTATGGATGATAGAAATTCACCAGCATTGAGTCGGCAAAGCCAAAGTTGTAAGGAGGGAAGATAAATTCATTGGTCCAACCATCATACTCCTTTATCATACCATCAGTGCCAACAGCTGTCTCTGTAGCTTTGACAACACTTGCACCAACAGCACAGATATGATGTCCTGCCTGCTTAGCACCGTTAGCGATACGACATGCGTCAGCATTGATGTGCATCTCCTCTGAATCCATCTTATGCTTTGTAAGGTCCTCTACCTCAATATCATGGAAGGTGCCTAAGCCACAATGTAGTGTGATAAAGGCCTTCTTGATGCCTTTGATATCCATCATCTTCATCATGTGTTCAGAGAAATGGATATTTGTACCAGGTGCTGACACGGCACCTTCATGCTTTGCAAAGACAGACTGGAAATTCTCCATGTCGTCAGCTGTTGCGTGTGCAAACTCTTCCCCATCCTCCTTAGGACGGTTATCAATGACGTAGCGTGGTAATGGAGCCTCTCCCAAAGCAAATAACTCACGCTTGAACTCATCGTGCGGACAGTCGTAAAGGAAGCGGAGAGTACGACCACGAGAGGTAGTATTGTCTATAACTTCAGCTACCATCGTGCCAGACTCATCAAAGAAAAGCTTGTTACCGATACGAATCTTACGTGCAGGCTCTACCAATACATCCCAAAGACGCATCTCCTGATTGAGTTCACGAAGGAGGAATACCTCAATCTTCGCATCAGTCTTCTCCTTTGTACCATATAGACGAGCAGGGAATACCTTCGTATCATTGAAGATAAAGGCATCTCCCTCATCGAAGTAGTTGAATACATCTTTGAATCGGATGTAGTCTTCTTCAGTAGGTTCACCGTCGATATCAGCCTTGAACATATCAATCTTTCCTGACTTACGGTGTAACACCATCAGCCTACCTTCATCACGACGAGTGACGGTGAAGGTCTGTGTGCTACCATCAGTACGTGTCAGAACACGTTCAGAAGAATGTGGATATAAGGCTACCTGCTCTTTTGGCAAGTTGAATTTAAACTGTGAAAGCTTCATATTTATATATTGGGGAGTTTATTATTTTTCTATTGTTTGTTGCTGGAGCCATGCGTCAAACTGGTCATAATTGACACAGTCTTCTACTCTGACGTCTCCAACACGTGTGCGACGTAAGGCAGTAAGGTAGGCCCCGCTATTCAGCGCACGACCAAGATCGCGTGCCAATGCACGAATATAAGTACCTTTACCGCAGACGACACGGATTGAGAGTTGCATCTTCTCTACATCGAAGTCTAATATTTCTATCTCGTCAATGCGAATATTCTTAGGTTTCAGCGTTACTTCCTTACCTTTTCTTCGATAGTCGAAAGCACGTTTACCATCCACCTTCACAGCACTATAAGTGGGTGGAATTTGTTCGATATCACCCACAAACTGAGGTAGTGTAGCGTCTATCAGCTCCCTTGTAATATGTTCTGTTGGGAAATTTTCATTTACCTCATGTTCCATATCGTAGCTCGGTGTGGTAGCACCCAACTGTAGGGTCGCTGTATATTCCTTTGTGTGAGTCTGCAAAGTCTCAATCTGCTTTGTCATCTTACCCGTTGCAAGGATGAGAACTCCTGTCGCTAAAGGGTCTAATGTACCGGCATGACCAATCTTTACCTTCCCATCATTCGCCTGTGTACAAAGGTAGCGTACGTGTGCTAACGCCTTGAAACTGGTGATTCCGTAGGGCTTGTCAATAGGGATGATTACTCCTTCTTTGAAGTTCATTAGTATGATAAGTATATGAGATTAGTCAACCATATTCAGTGGAATATCACAGAGCAGCATTATAATAATGATAAGGCCAACGATGATACGATACCAGCCGAACCATTTGAAACCATACTTTGCAAGGAAACTTACGAACCATTTCATTGCCAATAGCGCAACGATGAATGATACAACACAGCCTACAGCGAGCATTGTAAGGTTATGAGCAGAAGCCCATGTACTGTCACTATTTAACAAGTCATACATGTCAAGTACGGTTGCACCAGCCATAGTTGGTACCGCAAGGAAGAATGAGTATTCAGCTGCACGTTTGCGTGTTAACCCACTTGCCATACCTCCCACGATGGTTGCCATAGAGCGGCTTGTGCCAGGAATGAGAGATAAGCACTGGAAAAGACCAATGCGGATAGCACGTTTCTCTGTTATCTGGTTTTCTTCTTTTCCTTTGTTAAAGATCTTGTCACAGTAGAGCATGAATATACCACCCACTACGAGCATTATTGCAACAGCCCATACAGATTCAAGCAACCAATCAAGTAGACCGCTTTTCTTAGCTGGTAGACCAATTATAAATGCTGGAATAACCCCAACAAATAGCAACCAATAGAAGCGTATAGGGTGGATAAATCTTTTGAATTTAGACTTCTCATCAGCTGGTACTGGTGTGTGGTCGATTTGGAAAAAGCGTTTCCAATATAGACATACCACAGAGAGGATTGCACCAAACTGTATGATGAACGTGAAGGCATGTACAAATTCATCGTTTGCAGGGACACCCAGAAGTTTCTGAGTGATAATCATGTGACCCGTAGATGACACTGGAAGGAACTCCGTCAGTCCTTCAATAATAGAGATAATAATCGTTTGTAAAAGTGTCATTAGTCCTCCATTCCTTTCGTTTCTTTCGGCTGATATAGAATAGCACCAATGATAGAGATAAAACCAATAAAGGTGACGATAGGTGCTACTGTGATGTGACGAGCATTAAAGATATTTGGGTCGAATACCGTCTCTGTGGAGGATCCGCCACTCATAAGGATAAAGCCGATAATAACAACGGCTATACCTATAGCCAACAAGATAAAGTTGGTCTTACCAAAAGCTAAATTTCTTTTGTCCATATTGTTTGTTTGAGGAGTTCAAGAGCGTTAGGGGGAGTTAAGACAAGACAGCCTTCACCACCTAAGAAGTCTTTTACCTTATTTACGTTTTGTTTATATTTTATAGAGGTCACCTGCCTTCATACGCAGGAACTTGTTTACTGACAACCATGAGCAGAAGGTCGCAATAATCACACCAAAGGCTAACATAACGAATGCTGTGATAACCAATGCATCCCATGACAATACTTTTGTAATATCTGGCTCGTAATCATAGAGGAAGCATATCCCAACCCCCAAGACTGCAATAGCTAATAGGGCAGAGACGAGTCCTTCTAATACAGCGCGTCGTAAGAATGGTGCACGGATGAAACTCCATGATGCTCCAACGAGTTTCATCGTGTGGATTGAGAAGCGTCGTGCATATATACTCAGACGGATAGTGTTGTTTATCAGAGAGAAGGAGACAATGGTGAGCAAGACGGCAATGACTAACAGCACCAGACTAATCTTACCCAACGTTTGGTTTACACTCTCTACTAAACTCTGTGGATAGGTGATGTCGCTCACACCACGATAGGTTCGCAGTTGCTGAACGATGTTACGAATAGAGTCGTTGTTGGCATAGTTGGCCTTTAGTTGTACTTCTATCTCTCCTGTAAATGGATTCTCACCTGCAAACTCGGCAGGGTTAGCACCCAATTCTCGAGTTCCTTCCTTCAAAGCCTGCTCCTTGCTGATAAAGTTCAGGCTATTGATATAATGCAAGTTGCGAATACGTTGACAAAGAGCAGAGCTCTCCTCCGTATTCATATCGGGCTGGAGAATCATGGTGATAGTAAGATTCTCCTTCACGTAAGAACTAAGATTGCGACTGGTAAAGCCTGTAAGTACGACCATACCAATCAGCATCAGCACCATAGCTGTACTGATACATAGTGTGACAACCTGCAGACTATGACGACTGCGGGCTTTGTTTCTTTTTTTTGCCATTTCTTTAATAAGGTATAATACACCAAAGTTGTTGCAAAGATACAGCAAAATAAGGTAATGACAAAAGAAATTATATTTTATTTAGAGATAATAGGTGAAACTTTTGCACACGCCACTGTGGAAGGGTGGGAGAGAGCGGTTTGATTAAAAGAAATTCTTCCGAGCAATTTAGGACTTAGGCGACTCTAACAGAAGAGATACTATTCCGTAAACTACGAAAATAGTTTTATTTTTATTTGCTGTCATAATTAACATTTCATGTAATTCTACTGTCAGTTAGTGACTTAGGTGATGATATACGATGACAGATATGACAGCAAATTCAAAACTCCCTTGAAAAGGATGTTTCCGCTTGCTACTTTTTCGAGTGGGGTTGGACAAGTGGGTAAGACATGTTTTTCAGTTTCTCTTAAGAATAAGCAGAATGATAAAAGATACTTAAATGATGAAGGACTGTGGTAGCTCTTTGATTCGATTTCACCTGCCATTCACATCATACGGGTGGAACCTTGATACATGCTGTGGGGGCTGTTCGCATGCTATGTTTTAAGTATTGAAACGTTGGAAGAAGATGGAGTGGGAAGGAGTTTAAAGGTTTCGTTTTGAGCGTCAATAAGGTTGAGTTTGTAAACCTTTTTCCTGTCTCTCCAAAACAATACTTGCCCTTCAAGGTTTAAGAAGACGCCTAATTACGTTCAAGAACATGCCCTTCTTGCCTCTTGGAGACGCCCTTCTTGCCCCTAATTAGGCCTCTTCTTGAAACGAGTTCATAACCATTTGATATGTTGTTGATTACAAAGATGATTGTTGGGGGGTCTTCGTGGTTTTTAAGACATATATATAGAATGTAGATGTAAAGATTTTTTTCGTATCATAGAAAGCTGTGAAGAGGCTATCTTTTGTCTGTGTTATGGCTGTTATCCGTTGGTAAGGTTTGGTGTAAATCAAAGACTTTAATTGCAATATTTCTCAATA
This sequence comes from Prevotella sp. C561, assembly GCF_000224595.1. Classification (NCBI taxonomy): domain Bacteria; kingdom Pseudomonadati; phylum Bacteroidota; class Bacteroidia; order Bacteroidales; family Prevotellaceae; genus Prevotella; species Prevotella sp. C561. The sequence goes on from NZ_JH114147.1 coordinate 161,022, forward strand.
TTAGGCATGTAAATAGAACTCGATATATAACTTTCGGGGGATGAAAGACTCACAAATAGTATAAGGTATTGCAATAAAATCATGTAAAATACGTTTAACAGACATAATATTTAACAAAATAAAATACAAAACCTATGAAACGAATAGCAGTTCTAATTGTGTTAGTTACATCAACTTTGGTATCAATGGCACAGAACAAGCCGGGTACATGGTCAGTGATACCGCATGTAGGAGTGTCAATTTCTTCTTTGTTAGGTGGGTCTGGTATTTACGAAGTGGGCGATAACATGACTGTAGAGGTTAAACCTCATGCATTGTTAGGGTTCGTTGGAGGCGCTGATGTGATGTATCAGGCTTCTGATGCCGTAAGTCTTTCTGCTGGCTTATCATTTGTTCAAGCAGGCTGTAAATTGGAGGATTATACTGATGAACACACTACAGTTTATGATCGTTACTTGCGAATAAATTATGTGAGTATGCCGATTTTAGTTCATAATAAGTTGTTGCCAGGTCTTTCTGTTAAGGTTGGTATAGAACCAACCTGCCTGTTTAATGCTAATAATCATGAAGTACAACAGTCGTATGAAGTAGACAAGGAGGGTAAAAAGTCTAATTTCCATGAGGATGAGTTTACTATCGATATGAAGAATGGTATGCGTAAGTTTGGTCTTTCAATACCAGTTGGTGTAAGCTATGAGTACGAAAATGTTGTGTTAGGAGCATTATATCATGTGGGAGTCTTTAATATTTACAAGAAAGGCGACTCTTCTCGTAACAGCGTATTTGAGGTGTCTGTAGGCTATAAATTAAATCTTTAAGACAACGCTAAGGAGTATTCTTTGTTATTCAAGAAATACCATAACCATTGGATGTAAGAGTTAGTTGTCTTTCATTTCAGGATGAAGTGGAAGACAACTAATTATATGGGTAAATTGCTTATAGTGATTAAGATTTTCAGTAAATAGGGCCGTAAATTGAAAAAAATACTGTAAGTTTGCACATTATATTAAGTATGATGAAACGGAACTTTTTAATCACATTATTTTTAATGATATGCTTGGGCGCTGTTGCTCAAGTGAGTCATCCTGTCTCTGTTCGTAGCGATGAACGACCATCAATGGATAAGATACAAGTGTATGTTGACTCATTAAACGCATTAAAAGACAGTGTTTTTACGTCAAAAAAGCCTAAGATACGTCGTGAACAGAGACTGCGTAGGAATGATATGCGATTGTTTCTACCGTTGACCTATTATGGTAATGTAGCAGAGAAATTGTTCACACGAGATAGAAATGACAACCCTATTTTGTCAGAGTTGATGCACCTTTATCTGACACGTCCTGACCTTGTCAGAGGGACTGATAGGATGGTACAACAGCAGCAGACAAAGTTGGATGATATAAATGCGCCAATCCATCATGACCCAACATTGGTCGAGAAGGTGCCAGAAACACCTGTTGAGCCAACGACAGTGCCAGTGGAGGTTATGATAAAACGACCTAATTTCTGGACGTTTAATGGTGATTATGCTTTGCAATTCCTGCAGAACTACGTTTCTGGGAACTGGTATAGAGGTGGCGAAAGTAACTATTCAGCATTGGCTTCTTTGGTGATGCAGGCCAATTACAACAATAAACAGAAATTGAAATGGGAAAACCGTTTAGAACTGAAATACGGTTTACAGAGTAGTCGTTCAGACTCTTTGCATAGTTTCAAGAGTACAGAAGACTTGATACGGCTCACCTCTAAACTTGGCTTACAGGCAACGAAGCGGTGGTACTATACGGTGCAGTTTATTGGTAATACACAATTTAGTCGTTCTTATCGCTCTAACGACCCAAAGGTATATTCAGCTTTCGTTGCTCCGTTGAACATAAACCTCTCTATCGGTATGGATTACTCGGTCGACTGGATGAACCACCGTTTGAAGGGTAACTTCCATTTAGCTCCCTTGGCTTATAACATGAAGTACACTCGCATGTTGGAGTTGACTCGCCGTTTGGGTATCAAGGATGGTAATCATTTCCTGCATGACTTCGGTTCTGAGTTTACTGTAGATTTAGAATGGAAGATGATGGAGTCGTTGACTTGGAAGACTCGTCTGTATGGCTATTCTACGTATAAACGCACAGAGTTAGAGTGGGAGAATACCTTTACCTTCCGCTTCAATCGATACATCTCAAGTCGGGTATTTATCTATCCTCGTTTTGACGATGGAGTACGTCGTGATGACCATTATGCCTTCTGGCAGTTGAAGGAATTTGCATCAATAGGATTTCAGTATAGTTTCTAATATAGCAATTTGGACAAGGAAGGGGTAGAAATCTTTAATAAGCCTTGTTGGCAATATTTCTCTATGTGTCGAGAGAATACTCTTCTACGTATAGAGAAGGGAGAAAGTAAAGGGACTATTCGTGTTTAATAGGTAGGCATCTGTTCTATCTTAGAAGTCTCTTCTCCTTTCCGAGAAGGGGTGAGATGTCTTGTTATAGCTATTTTTCTTTTACTTTTTTTATGTCCAATTGGCTTTGATATCCAATATTTTTATGTACATTTGCATCGCAATCAATATTAATACCCTTTTTATGTAGAATCGTTGAGAGCGCATTTGCGAAGTAATCTAATTTGTTTAATAAGTTAATATCAAAAGTAATAACAATAAAGACTAATCAATGAAGTATCATCAACACATGTTTAGAACTTTAAGAAGCTTGCCTTCTTTGGTGTTTCTGACAGCTTTTATCTTGATGCTTTCGTGGAGTTCGCCTGCTTCTGCACAAGTAGCAGGAAAGAAGTTCTCGATTTCGTTTAAGGATAAAAGTGTTGCTCAGATTTTGGATTTCATTTCTACAAAGGGAGACTACAAGATTAATTACACGGATGATGTTAAGAACGATACGTTGCTTCTTACCATCTCGTTTGAGGATGTAGACGAACTGAGTGCTGTAGAAAACCTGTTGGCTCACTCATCTTTTGTCTATAATATTGACGGTAAGGTGATTGATGTCTTCAAGATGAAAAATGCTACACAGGGACAATACACCATTCATGGAACAGTAAAAGACAAGGACGGTTTGGGCGTCCCTTTTGCTATTGTACAGATTAAGGGAACGTCGAAAGGTGTTACTGCCGATGTTGATGGTAACTTCTCTATGCCTGTAGAAAAAGAGGAAGGAACTATCACTATCTCCAGTGTAGGCTATGACGCAAAGACACTAAAATACCATACTGGTAAGGCGATGAATGTTATCCTGACGTCATCTGCCGTTGCTATGGGTGAAGTTACGGTCGTTGCTTATGGTAAGAGGAATACACGTGAACAGGTGGGAGCCATTGCCTCTGTTAAAGTTGAAGATTTGCAGAAGGCACCAACAGCAAGTATTGAGAACCTCTTGCAGGGTCGTATGGCTGGTGTAGATGTGACTAACCTGTCTGGTTCACCTGGTGGTGGTGGCTCTCGCATCACGATTCGCGGCTTTAGCTCTCTCAATCAGAAGGGTATCAATGATGGTTCACCGCTTTACGTGATTGATGGTATACCAGTGTCAAGTAGTGCTGGGGATGCAACGGGCGGTATTAACCCATTGTCAGGACTTGACCCTTCAAGTATAGAGTCTGTGCAGGTGCTTAAAGATGCAGCATCAGCGTCACTCTATGGTTCACGTGCTGGTAATGGTGTTATCCTTATTACAACGAAAAAGGGTAAGTCGGGACGATCAGAAGTAAGCTTCAATTTTTCACAATCTCTTTCTTGGTTACCAAGTACACCAATGCAGACACTTGGTAAGGGTGAGCGTGATATAGCTCTTCTCTTGGCTAAGAACCAGAGAGGTGCACACTATGATTATATCACAGATAAGCTGATTTACCCTGGTTCTTATAAGGATTCATACGGTTGGGATGCTGATAATGATGGCGCCTACGACTACTTGTGGCGTAATGGTAGGGTGTTAGACCCAGATCGTCGACTACCAGGAATAGCACAAGACTCACTGAACACTTTCTATAACAACAGAACAAACTGGTGGAAATATGCCTTCCGTGTAGGTAGGGTGACCAAAGGTGACTTGTTGTTGGCTGGTGGTACAGATAATATAAGGTATATGGTTAATGCTGGTATCTACGATGAAACGGGTATTATGATTAGCTCTAATTTCCGTCGTTTCAGTTTGTTGAGTAATCTTGACTTTAACCTATCGACGAAGTTGAGTGCTTTCACACGTATCAACCTAACATACGCTACGCAGAAAGCTGGCTCGGATGGGGGACGTGTGCAAGGATTGACATTCGATCCAAAGCGTACGTCTACGCTCTTGCCGGGTAAGGGTAGTGTCGCGGAACAAGTGGCGTTAAGGCAGTTGAAGGATATTGATAAGACGAATTCAAATTATAATGTTCGTCTGAGTGTAGGCTTGAACTATAATATTATAAAAGGTCTGAAATTCTCTTCTACCTACTCGCTTGACCATTACTTCACACGTGTGTACACGTTCACACCTGATTATTTGAAGTATGATAAGAAGTCTGAGGTTCAGGCTTCCAATATTGCAATGACGAATATTCAGACTGAGAATATCCTTACTTATAACCTTGCATTGCCAAGCGAACATAAGTTGGAGCTGATGGCTGGTATGACTTATAACTATGACTTGCTGCAGAACCTAAGCGGTACAGCAAAGGGTGGCCCTACTAACTCTATTAAGTTTGCGGGTGAGGGATGGCCTTCTCTCTTCAATGATGGTGGAACAGTAAGAGCAGCACAAAGCTTCCTAACCAATCAGCAGGAGCAGTCATTGCTTAGTTTCTTGGGTCGTGCGGCATATAGCTATAAGAAACGTTACATGGCGGAGTTGTCTATTCGTGCGGATGGATCAAGTGTCTTCGGTAAGGATGTGCGCTGGGGAACATTCCCTTCTGTTGGTCTTGGCTGGGCATTCAGTGAGGAACATTTCATGAAGAAATTCTGGTGGTTGAGCTTTGGTAAGCTTCGTGCTTCTTGGGGTAAGTCTGGTCAGAAGTTCCAAGAACCTTATTTGGCATTGGGCGTGATGGAGGAGAGTAACATCTTTAATGGTTCGTTAGGTCTTATCCCACAGTCTATGGCTAATAAGAAACTTACTTGGGAGGAGAGTGATCAGTACGACCTCGGTCTTGACTTGCAGATGTTGGATTATCGCTTGAAGCTCAAGCTCGATTATTACTATAAGTATTCAAGTAAGCTGTTGATGCAGTCTTATCTGCCGGGTAATGTCTTCCTTGCTACAAGTATGTGGGACAATGCTTCTGCAATCTCTAACGAAGGTATCGAGTTCGAGGCTCAGTATGATGTTATCCGCAAGAAGAATTGGAATTGGAGCGTAGGCTTCAACCTTTCTCATAATAAGAATATGTTACGTAAGACATACAATGGCGAAGACCTTAACGACAAAGTATTAGGTCGCCCTGTCTATGGTATCTATACCTTTAAGGATGAGGGAATCGTTCAGAAGGAGGAAGATATCCCAATGTATCTTAATGCATCAGGTAAGCAGATTCCGCTTTACTTCCAATCAATCAATAATCCATTGCGTGTGGGCGGAAGAAAGATTAAGGACCAGAACTATGATGGTGTGATTGATGATAAGGACCTCTATTATGCTGGTAGTACTCTTCCTGCAGTCTACGGTGGTCTGAATAGCCACTTAGAGTGGAAGGGATTGAGCTTTGATGTACTCTTCAGCTATACCATCAGCCGTAAGGTGATGAATATGTATAAGAACAGTGCCTTCACCTTTACAAAGGACTTTGGCGTTATCATGAACTACTTCCACGCTAATGACTTCTGGACAACAAGCAATAGAGATGCGAAGTATCCATCACTTGAATTCGCTGACAAGGATTATGTAGGGCAGTTTGACGGTAATGTAGACTCTAACATTGAGAACATTAGTTTCTTACGTCTCAAGCAGTTGGTGATTGGTTATCAGTTACCAAAGAACTGGTTGAAGGGCTCTTTCATCAAAGATGCTAATGTATACCTTAGTGGAGAGAATCTGTTCTTGATTACTAATTATTCAGGAGTAGACCCTGAAGTTATCAATCCTTATTCTGGTAAGGATGATGGAACACAGTATCCATTGAATAGAAAGGTTACTTTGGGTCTTAACTTAAAATTCTAATAGACAATGAAGAAGATTATAATGCTCTCATTATGTGGTTGTCTTCTGTCCTCTTGTAGCCTTGATTTGCAGCCAGAGAACGGAATGACTTACAGCAACTCGTTCAATACAGAGAAAGAGCTGAACGCAACAACCACTTCTATTCTATATTATATCAATACTGTAGTAGGTAATAACTACGTCCTTTCAACAGCTGGCATGAAGGCTGACGAGATACTGGATGGCAAGCAGATGCGCGAGTGGAACCCACGAACAGTCATAGCAAGCGAGTATTCATGGAAGGGTCTTTATGACATTATCTTTGAGTCTAATCTGTTGCTTGATAATATAGATAAGACAAAAGGCTTGCCGGAAGAGCGTCGAAAGTACCATGTTGGACAGGCTGAGTTCGCTCTCGGATTGTCTTATTTCCTCTTGGCTCAGCGTTATGGGGAGGCTATCATCACTGAAAACTCCTCTGAGATAAAGCCTTACTCTTTGTCTTCACAAGCTGATGTACTCAACGCTGCGATAGAACATGCTAAGAAGGCATGGGATATTCTACCTACATGGGATAAGCTGACAGACTTGGATGGCGTTGCTATTACCAATCGTCAGACAGCCTCAAAGGGTACTGCTGCTGCTTTACTTGCACAGATTTACGCATGGAAAGGTAGTGTGACTGAACTTTATAAGTTGAAGGGTAATGCACAGGAAGATTATCAGAAATCTATTGATTACTCTACACAGCTTATCGATGGTCAGGTAGGTAACTATCAACTTTGTTCTTCTCCAGAAGAACTCTGTACGTATCTGTCTAATGAGAAGACACCTAATCCTGAGGCAATCTTCAGTCTTTACTTTGATAAGACACGCTCTGAGAATGTTGTCTCACCTAATGAGGTGGCGCAGAACTTTGTGAGCTGGCCTGTTAGAGAGGACCAGACGTTAGCTGATCTACCATCAAGTAGTACCTATCAGCTTTACACTTCAACAGTAGAAAGCTTGTTCCCAGATACTACTGACCAACGCCTACAAGCGTTCTTCTATCAGTGGGGTACACCACATGAGGTTGATGGGACGGATTATGCTATCATGTATAAGTTTAGAAAGGCAATATTGGATCCCGACCAGTATTCACCAAGTGGTAAAACCTACCGTACGGTAGATGCCGATTATGTCTATTGGCGTCTTGCAGATTTCTATCTTTTGAGAGCTGAATGCTATCAGAAGTTAGGTAACGAGGCAAAGGCTATTGCTGACCTTAATGTGATTCGTTCACGTGCTGGTGCACTTTCTTATCCATCAACCTACGATACAGAGGGACTGAAGAAGGCTATCTTCCTTGAGAGAGAGAAGGAGTTTATCGGTGAGAATGATGCTCGTTATGCTGATGTTATCCGTAATGGTTATGTGAAAGAAGAGTTACAGGGTAAATTCCTCTTGCTGACCAATCAGGATATTCAGGGTGGTGCGCTGTTCCTTCCACTTCCAAAGGATTCATGGCAAGATAAGGATGGACACATTATTAACACCCAGTTACGACAGAAACCATATTGGCAAGCTTATAACTAATAATGGGTTAGGAACGTTACAATAAATATATTGTTTGATAGATGAAAAAGATTATATATATAATAGTCGTGTGTCTGACGATGGGGATGCTCTCTGGTTGTACCCAGTATAATTTCGATGACACTGGTCTTGCCAATGGTAAGCACGATATGACGATGTGGGAATATTTCAAACGCGATAGCTATAACTGGGATTCTCTCTGCGTGATGACTGAGCGTGCTGGTTTAGTTTCTCTTTTCCAAGGTACAAGTCAGTACGGCAAGAACATCACGTTCTTTGGTCCTACCAATCATAGTATCAATCGTTATCTCTTTGATAATGGAATGACGAGAGTGTCAGATATTCCTGTTGCTGACTGTAAGAAGTTTATCTTGAATTGTGTTTTACCTAACAAGCGAGTGATGCTTGATGATTTTAAGGAAGGTGTTAAATCTTCTGATGCATCAACACCTATCGGTAAGGGTGGTGAGACGGTAGAGATGGCTTCTGGTAACCAGTTGTGGATTTATACATTCCGTGAGTCTTACAACAGTGTTCCTGGTGCTGGACCTTTGCGTATCCATTTGGTTTCTCCAACGACCACCAAGACTTCTGACGTTGCTTCATGTAATATTGAAACAAACACAGGAGTGGTTCACTCACTTGTATATGACTTCAACTTAACCGACTTTTAAAAATGAAAAAGATGAAGAAAGGAATCGCATTGCTGTGCCTTATGGCTTTTACAATAGGTTTTATGGTATCATGCAGTAAGATGGCTGTTGGCTATCTAAGGACAACGGGTGCATCGTTTACTCCTGACTCACTTAATGCCTTCCACAATGTAGACTCAACGAGTGACCGTGGTAAATACAAGCTACCATTCGTTTCAACACGTATTCAAGGTGTTGCTGGTACTAACCCTATCAATTATGAGTTGTCTGGGGTTAAGGCTGACAATCAAGAACAGGCACAGTTGTTTATGAAACTCTACAAGGAAGGTAAGATTTCTGTGACTGGTGGCTTGATAGTAGTTACACAAGATGCAGCACAACAGTTGCCTAATGGTAGATATCAACTCTCTATCAAGGTGTATAATGAAGACCATGAGGCTGTCTTGGAGAATATCTTCAAGGTGGTCGTGACTGATGATGAGCTACTTGTCGACTAATATTAATAATGGTAAATGACAAGTGCACATACTACGTTCAGCGTTGATTGAATATGTATTCTCGTCATTGTATGAGAAAGACAGACATGAGTAAATCTCAATGCTGTAAGTAGATGATGGTTAAATAGATAAATTGAATAAAACAATCCATTAAAAACAGATTAATATGAAAAGATGTAGATATATCTTACTGCTTGTATCTCTTTTGATGATGGCAGTTCAGCTCCGTGCACAGCAGGGTACAGAAGCAGCAAATGGCATCAAGTTCTTTAAGGGAACTTTCAATGAAGCTTTGGTAAAAGCTAAGCAAGAGAATAAGATACTGTTTGTTGACTTCTACGCAGTGTGGTGTGTTCCTTGTAAGAAGATGGCAAAGACTGTTTTCACACAAGAGGAAGTAGGAAAGTATTTCAATGAACACTTTATCAGTCTGCAGTTAGATGCAGAGAAGGGTGAGAATGTTGATATCGCCAAAAACTATAAGGTAGCAGCATATCCAACAGTAGCTTTCATTGCACCAGATGGCAAAGCTTTGTCTGTGAATACAGGTGCGATGGATAAGGATGAACTCATGGAAGCTGCTAAGATTGCTGCTGGAGAGAGTGTAAGTTTTGAGGAACTTTACAATAAGTACAAGGCTGATAACAACGACCTTGACGTTCAGCAGCAACTTCTTCTCAAGGCACCATCATTTTTGCAGGCGCAGGAAGGTATGGATGCAGATAAGTGGGTAACCCGTCTACAGAAACTTTATAAGAACTATGTAGCTGCTAAGGCACCATTGAAGCTTATCAATGAGAATGACTATCGTATCATTCTAACATTGGAGGGTGATGAAGATAAGGAGCACAAGCAGTATATGATTGACCTTATGAACGACCACCTTGATGACTGGATGAAGAAACTTGGTAAGGCACCTGCCTACTATATTGTTGAGGCTAACGACATCTTCGCTGAGGATATGGCAAAAGATGGCAACGTAAAGTATAAGGACTATGTAGAGAAAGTTAAGAACCAGTATGCAAAGGCATACGAGGTTGTTGGCTTGACAGGTATTACTCCATACGAGAAAGCAAAGCTCTACTTTGATGCTCTTTTCAACTTGTATAAGAATAAAGATGTAAATGGCTATGTGAAAGCTATGGAAACCTATTTTGGTAAGATGGAGAACAACCTCCGTTCAGCCGACTATGGTAAGGCTGCACAGAACCTCTACATGGCTGCAGGCAAGAGTCTGAAGGCTAAGGATCATGAGGTAGCTATTAAGTGGGCTGAGAAAGCTTTGTCACAGGAAGATGCTGTGATGGATCGTGTCAACTATATGGTAATGATAGGTGACTCTTATCGTGAGTTGAAGAACTATACCAAGGCACGTGAATACTATAACCAGGCATTTGCTGAGACACTCCGTTTAGAGAATATGGAGATGCCACAGGCTATGTTGCAGGGTGCAATCAAGCAGAAGCTCTCTACGCTCGAACTCCTTGAAAAGTAAACAATGACTATGTTCAAGAATATCACTAAATGCCTATCGAGCGTGCCAGTGGCACTGCTCATAGGCTTTTTGTTTTTTCCCTTTAATCCTGCCAATGCGCAGATGAATGGATTGCGAAAGGGAAAACTGGCAAATGGGCTTACTTATTATATCTATAATGATGGTTCTGCTACTGGTGAGGCACAATACTACCTCTACCAGAATGTAGGTGCTATCTTGGAGAATGATGAGGAAATGGGATTGGCGCACGTGTTGGAGCATTTGGCTTTTAATACGACAGACCACTTCCCTAATGGTGTGATGAACTTCCTTCGCAGTAACAATCTCAATGACTTTGAGGCTTTCACTGGTGTTGATGATACGCGTTATGCGGTTCATAACGTACCAACCAATGATGCGAAGCTAAATGAGAATATGCTTTGGGTGCTCCGTGACTGGTGCCATGGCGTCAAGATGACCCCTAAAGACATTGAAAAGGAACGTGGTATTATCCTTGAGGAATGGCGTCATCGTTCGGGAGTAGACCGTCGTCTGACAGATGCCATTGCCCCTGTTGTTTATAATCATGCTGGTTATGCAACTCATAATGTGATTGGTTCACAGAAGATTCTGGAGACCTTCCAGCAGAAGCAAGTAAAGCAGTTCTATGATAAGTGGTACCGTCCTAATATGCAGTTTATTGCTGTTATCGGTGATGTTGATGTCGACCAGATGGAAAAGGATATCCAGACAGTTTTCAAGACATTGCCAGCTAAGCAAGCCCCTGCTGTAAATCCACAGACAAGACAGATTCCTGACAATACCACACCGCTCTATATGCGTTTCATTGATCCAGAGAACAAGAGTGCTTCTTTTGGTCTTTATCAACGTTATGAGGTGAAGGGCAACGCTCCAGAAGAGGACCGTGTGCGTCAGTTTATCTTCACTAAGTTCTTCAACACATTGGCTCCAAAGCGTTTTGTGATGTTGAAGAATGCTGATAAGGAGAGTTATATTGCCGCTGAGGTGAGTCTATCTCCTTTGGTACGAAACTATTATCAGATGGCATGGGACATGGTTCCCTATCAGGGTAATGAACAGAAGGCGCTTCAGCAGATGTTAGCTGTACGTGATAACTTGCGCGACCAAGGCTTTACTGCTGCTGAGTTCAATGCTGAGAAGGAGAAGATGTACAATGGAATGAAGGATGTCCTCGAAGCAAAAGGATTAGGTACACCAGACAATGCTTTGATGCTTTTCCGTCAGAACTTCCTCTATGATATTCCTGTACAAGACTTCCGCGGACAGATTAACCGTAACCTCGAAACTTTGGTTGAATTAGAGGTTGAGGATATGAATGCTTGGATGAAGTCATTGCTTAATGATAATAACCTTGCTTTTGTCACTTATTCTAAGTCGCAGAGTGAGATGAATATCACTGAGAATGATCTTATGGCTGCATTGAAGGAAAAGAGTTCATTCAGCGATATGGCTCATGCTGATGGTATGAAGCCTATCAGTCAGTTGATTGACTTCCCTCTGACAGGAGGAAAGATTGTTTCTGAAAAGCAGTTGAAGACTTTGCAGGCAAAGGAGTGGACACTCTCTAATGGTGCGAAAGTTCTTTATCGTTACGTTCCAGAACTGAGTGGTAAGTTCCTCTTTGCTGGTTCTGCAGAAGGTGGAAAGTCTATTGTTCCAGCACAGGAACTTGCCAACTATAATGCAATGCGTTCACTCTTGATGCAGTCAGGTGTATATAATTACAACCGAAATCAGTTGGCGCAGTGGCTACAGGGTAAGAATATCAATCTCTCCCTCTCATTGGAAGACTATAGTGATGGTATCGGTGGTAATGCACCTGTTGACAAGGCTGACGATTTCTTCAGCTATCTGTATTTGATTCTGTCACGTCAGAACTTCTCAAAGTCTGCCTTTGATAAGTATGTCCAGCGTAACCTCTACGTTTATGAGAATCGTGCAACAACAGGTATGGCTGCCGTACAGGATTCTATCCAGCAGTTGCTCTATCCAGTAAGTGCAATGAATCCACGTCAGGATGAGGCTTTCTTTAAGTCAGTTCAGTTTGATAAGTTACAGGAACAGTTCCAGGCACATCTTGGTGATGCATCACGTTTCACCTATTGTCTTATTGGTGATATTCCAGAAGCAAAGGCAAAAGAGTTGGTGCTTCGCTATATCGGTTCTCTCAAGGGTGAAGGTAAGCCTGTGAAGACTGCTATCCAGCCAATGGATTTCTCGTCATCTACGCCTGTTATCAAGCGCACTTTCGAGACTGAGACAGAAGGTGGTATGGCAGAGATTGAGATTTCATTTGCCAATAAGCAGAAACTGTCTGAGCGTGAGCAAGCTGCTTTGGAAGTGATGCGTGGAATCTTGGAACGTCGTTATTTTGATGTATTGCGTGAGAAAGAGCATCTTACTTATACCGTAGGTGTACAGAGCAACTATACTTCACAGCCAGTAGCTGGCGAGAACCTTAACATTCACCTTTCTACTGCGAAAGAGAATGCAGACAAAGCAGTTAGCCTTGTTTATAGTATTCTTGATGATGTGAAGGCTGGCCGTTTCACTGCTGATGAGTTCAAGGCTGCAATGGTACCTTTGGCTGTTGATGAGGAACAGTCTGGTGCAGCATCACAGTCAAACAGTGACCCATCAGTTTGGATGGCTTTATTGAACATCTATGCTGAGACTGGCAACGAGCTATCTCCAAATGATAATGCCGCTTCCGCACCAGTATTCAAGACACTTACACCACAAGATATCACTGCTGTAGCTATGAAAGTGATGACAAATGCTAAGGAGCGTGAGATTATTGTCAAGCCTGCTGCGCAGGAAGGTAAACATACCTTTAAGTAATTAATGGTAAGTAAATTTAATAAAACAGAGGTGTACCAAGAGTGCACCTCTGTTTTTTTGACTTTGTACAAGATGTACTGAATAAAGTAAAGATGCAAAATATACAAGCAGTCTTTATTTCAATATTTTAGTTGCAAGTTTATATGTGAAGAATATTCGTGGGTTAGATAAATCCCACTGTATTACCTCCTGCTGTATCAAATCTGGATATTTTTTGCTTATATCCTTTAACGCATTACCTACGGATTTCCTAAGATACTCACTTTCATCTTCTTTGTGTTTGCTGATCAATGCTATAGCAATCATTGGATTTTCTTTGAAAAATGGTCGATTTGTCCAAATTCTCAATCCCTCTGTTACAGCACGAACAACATTTGGATTGTTGTCGTTTATCCACTCTTCAATGAGAGGTAAGGATGATTCATATCCTTTGTACTTGCAAATTTCGTCAAAGGCTTTTGCAAGCATTTCTTGTACTCGCCAGTTTTTATCGATAGAAACTTGCTCTTTCAGAAAATAGAGAGCTTTTTTATCTGTTGTAGCTAATTTGCCCAATATTGATGTAGCCAACATTCGTGCTTGATATGCTTTATGTTCAAGTAGAGTGATGGCATATTTAAAGCACTGTTCTTTTGAATTTGAAGAAAGGATTTCATTAGTTCCATCAATGATATGTTGAAATCCGTGCTCAATTTCTAAAATTCGACTTAATACATTTTCTACACTCATAACGATCTGTTTTTTAGCTTTTTATTAATCATTGTAACAATGTATCTCATCACGCTGTAAGTAAATAGAACCAATTATTCTAATGTCTTGTGTGGATTTATATGCTCTGAAACTATTTAAAAGTTTAGTCCTATTCTGTTCAATGCAAATATAGAAAAAAGGTTGTGAACTTCCAAGAATAACACAACCTTTTAGCAAAAATCTTTTTATTTCAAAGTTGAAGCTATATACTTAATGAGCTCTTCTCCCGATTATTTGGTTCTGTTGTTAAATACGTGGATACTTTTCGTATAAATTTAACAGAAGAAGCGAAATTATTCATTAGACAAAAAACATAGCTAAATCTGTCAACTGTCTATTCTATTATTATCCTCCGACACAGAAAACCTTTTTACCTTTATACTTAAAAAACGTATTTAGGGGTTTGAAAAATCATTACACATTTCCAAGCAAAGGCTCTATAAATAACGGTAAAAAGATATCTAAAGGGCGTGTTTGTAACTTGCAGATAGTCAGTTGGTTGTAAAGTAATGTGGCGGGAGGTGCCTAATTGGACTTCAAGATAATTCTTAAAATACAACTTGTTGAAAATAAAGAAGTTACCTTGTTAGTAGAACTAAACTGGTAACGATTTAGAAACGAGCGAGTTACTTGGTTTCGCTGTTTTCTGCCTAACAAAGAACGCTTGTTATTCTGTTTGCAAAGATAATACTTTGTTACCGAATAACAAGCGTTCTTGATGAGATATTCTTCTTTCTGCATTTTGTTCAGGCGTGAGTTATAATCCTCTTCCACGTTTTTTCTTTCTGTTGGCTTGGTTCCTGAGCTTGCGCTGCCACGCTGTTTCAGCATAGTCATTGCCCTGTGTGGATGGTGTAATCAAATCGCCTAATCCTTCCACAACTTCATCGGCTGCACTAACAATGGTGTCTGCCACTGTACTAATAGGATTCTGCACTTGTGGTGTGTCATTGTCTCGTGAAATTGAGGAGCGGCTTGGAGGTACGAGTTGATAACCGGTATCAGGGCGTTCGTTCTTTTCTGTTGCCTCCTGTATTGTTTGGTGTGGTTTCCTTGGCTCTTCCCTGTTGGTTGGTTCAAAGTTTTTCTGCAGGGAACGGTAGCCGAACTCCCTGCCGATTTCGGATGCCTTGAATGATTGTCCTGCGTATGAGAACTTCAAGCCATAGACCTTGCCCTGCTTGTTCTTCATGCGCTCTATCGCGATGCCGTTCTTGTTCAACTCGTAAAGGAACATGGAATGCCCAGTAATACCCATACCTTTGTACTTGTCAAGCAGGGCATAGCAGATTTGCTGTACCTGCTGTTTTGTCTGCTCTCTTATTGGACTGGCTTTTGGCTCCTGATGCTGCTTTTTCGCCTTGACCTCCTTTGCGATGGTCAAGTGTTTCTCCCTGCTGATTTCTTCCGCCACCCTTGCTGCCCTATTGCTCACAAAAGTAGTATCATAGACCTCTCCGTACAAACTGATGCGGTTGGCAATGATGTGAATGTGTCTGTTGTCGGTATCCTTGTGCGTTACCGCCACCCATTGGTGGTTGTCAAGTCCCATTTGCTTGGCAAATAAATGGGTTATCCACATGAGTTCGGACACTGACAGCTTTTTCTCGTCCTGCGGTGCGATGCCTATTTCGATACGGAGAAACTTGTTCCTGCAACGACTGTTGTAATCGCTGACCACTTTCATTTCCTCATAGATAGCCTTTGGCTCCCTGCTGCAAAGATTGTGGAAGGCAAGTCGATAGCCAAGCTTGCCCTCTCTGAAGATATAGTCTAAAGCCGTGCTGCCGTGCGCTATCGCCTTACATTTTCCTATCATTTCTTGTTAGATTTAAGACCTTATATACCTCATCTTCCACACGAAAATGAGGGTCGTAAAACCGCTTAAATGCTTCTTTTGCACATAGTGATAGGTTCTTTGTGATGAGTACCCACCTTTCGTCCTTGACCTTGATGAGATTGGATACCTGTCCATAGAACTTTCCTGTATGATGGAGAATGGCAATGGCTTCCCTCTCATTGTCTGTCATCTTGGGAACGGCTGTTACTTCTCCGTTAAGGAGTATCTCACGGCAGTAATCTGAGAACTTCCGCCCTGCACTTTCCGCTTTTGACTTGATACGCTGCTTCTCTTCTAAGGTGCATCTTACCTTGATGAACTCCGTTTTGTTCATCCGCTGTTCTTCCTTATCCTGTTGCTGCCATCGGGCAGCTTTTCCTTTGTATCTTTTCATATAAGTTTCTTAGAAAGTTAATCATTGTAGATGATTCATTGTTTCTTAATTCCTGAATACTGACCGATGAGAACGGAGTGATTACGGTCTTATCTCCCCGACAATCGAACGAGGGGAGCAAGAGCAGTTTGTGGGTACAAACTGACGTCTTGCAATGTCAGCTAACGAAACGTTTACGCATAAAGCGTTTTGGTTATTAAAAGCGAATGCCGTGCATTCAGTATCTAACTGCGTTCGTAGCGTTCCCACCATTCAGTGTTTTTAGCAAAAGTTCGTTGCCTTACTCTCTGAAAAGTGTCGAGGGTTTTGAGTGAAAGAGGTGTTCCTTTTTCTGAAACCCCTCGACCATTTTCTTGCGGTTCACAGTTTTCTCCATTTCTCTACATCCTCACCGTATTCCCCCAAATGGATGCGCACGATGTTCTCCACGAAACTTGAAAGATTGCTACCCCTGTCACCCAACCTGCGAACGATGAAGTCGGCACGTTCCTGCGTCTCCCTGCTCAGGTAAACCGCCTTTCTCTCACTTAGCTTTGTCGGAACGAGGAACGCCTGCTTGTATGCGTCGAGTGTCTCTTTTCTCATCTTGGCACTGATGCGTTTTTGAACGGTTGCATGCTCTGTATGCTGTGCAGGCTCGGCTGGCGTAACATACTTTATGACATGTTCTGTTCCTTGTTGTTTTTGCTCTTGAATATTTTTCATTCCCTTTGCTCGAAATTCAGCGACGGTTTGTTCACTTGAACTTTCAGCTTGGCTCATACTGAAAGATTTCCTGATGGTATTTTCCATTTCCTCTTTGCTGACTGTTTTCTTTTCCATACCTCTATCTTATTTTAAGTTTGACTTGTTTTCTTTTGTTGCTTGTATTGGGAGTTTTCTCCAACTTTTTCTGTTGCTCACGGACACGACTGACATGAAACTCGTTGAGGTCTTTGAAGTCTCTATAATACACTGCCATATCTTCTACCTTAAAACCTGTGTTTACAAATTCCTGCACAGCTTTTCGACCTGCATCGTCATTATCAAGAAAAGCACGAACAGAGGTTATATTTCTTTTATTCAGGTAGTGAATACTTCTTACAACATTACTCACGGAATTCATCACAAGGCATTGGTTGGTTACTTCCTCTTTCATTGAAAGGAAAGAAAGAAAATCCATAAAGCCCTCGAACAGACAGACAGGTTGTGCCTTGTCCTCAAATATAGGGGTGATGTCTTTCGGGGCAATCGTTCCCTTAAACAAATGATTGTCCCGTAGTTCATAACCACCTGAAGAATTGGCAAAGCCGATGGCTTCATATCTTCTTTCCCTTACCTCGTAGCTGATACATTTGAGAAAGGGTGTTGCCTTTTCTAAATCAATACAGCGTTCCTTTTTGAGATACTCCTGCAGGTGCGGCGGCAAGGTGTCTGAGATGCTTGTCAGTCTCCTTGTTCCGCTTGCTGTTATATCCTTTCTTTGATTTGGACTGATAGATGTTTCTCTCTTTGAAGAACAGGAGCAGTACGCTGTATGCTCTAAAGCGTTCTGCCCCAAACGGCAGATGGCTTCCGAGAGCGTGCAGCCTTCCAAGCGTATACAAAGGTCGATGATACTTCCGCCCCTGCCTTCGGCATAGTCTATCCAAAGGTTCTTTTCCGTGTCCACCTTGAAACTCGGATGAGTTTCCTCCCTGAGTGGTGAGCGATACATGACATAGGTAGATGTTTTACGGACAGGCCTAATGCCTTTCCTTTCGAGATATTCCACGATGGAATATCGTTTGATTAGTGATAAATCTTCTTTTTTCATTGTTTTGATACTTTAATGGGTTGAATGATAATTATTTATGCTTGTCTGTTTTATGGTTTTACCGTTTCCAAAGTTTTTCCCCTCCAAACTTTTTCATCTTTCTTCTTACTACATATTATTTTGTGATAAGTGATTGATAATCAGTATTACTTTGTAGTATAAGACAATACTACACATTCTACTACATTTGACTACTACAAGTTTGAAGGAGCGGGCAGGGCAAGATTTTCCTAATCTTGTAGACATAGATGGGGCTACCACCGTTTCTTCGTTTGCTCACCTTTATATATTCTGCTTTCTTCAAGGCTTCGCCCATACGTTTGGCAACAAGTGGCTGGTGGGTATAAATACCCAAATAGGTGAGTATCTCCGTAGTGGTCATTAACGAATAGTTTTCGTCCTCCGCTGGTTTCTCGAAGCAACGCAGCAAGAGTTCCATCTCAGCGGTCTGTACCTGAAAGTCCTCACTCTCCCTGTATAGTTCGGCAATCTCTTCATCATCAAACCAATAGCGGAAACCTGACTTTAGCAGGGCTTTGGCTTCAGCATAGACATTGTCCATTGAAATACGCTTGGCTTTCTCTATGTCTATGGAAAGTACTTCAAAGGGCAGGAACCTTCTGCTGCCTGTCGGGTCTGTAAGAAAGTCATTGCCGTTCACTGATGCCACAAAGCTTGCCAAGTGGGGATGCTCCTCCACGTACTTGTCATACGGCATACGGTACTTGACCATCGGACAGGTGATGAGGTTTTTCAGCTCGTTCTCATCCCGCTTATTGAGGGCTTTTAGCTGGTCGTCTATGTTTACGATAAGGTTCTGACCGATATAAGTGAGTGTGTCCTTTTCCTGCGGATATATTTTTCCTGTGTAACTGTAACCGTGCAGTGCTGGGGGACAGAGCAGGTCAAGGAACGTGGTCTTGAACTTGCCCTGCTCGCCTGTGAGTACGAGGCAGGTATGGTTACGGCACTCACGGTCGTCCATTGCGTTGGCAACCACTGCCACGAGCCACTTGGTGAGGTACGGCAGCCATTTGTCGGAGTTGCGCACGACAACGCAACTTGCCAAGTCGGGAATGGCTTTCAGTGAAAGGGAAACTTTATTTCCACAATCAGGGTTACTGCTGCCTATATCCGTTGCAGACAACTTTTTGAAATACTCCTGTATGGGGTTGATGCGTGGAGAGAAACTGCTCTCGATGATGGAATAGAGATTATCAGAAGATGTGATAATCCCGATGTCGTTGTCTATCTCCCTGCGGAGCGTGTTGATTTCATAGCGACCCACTTTTGAGAAATGAGCATCGTTCTTGCTTCGGTATTCGGTTCTTCCCAATACAGTGTTGTATCTGAACTCATAGCGAGAGGACAGATAGGTTTCTATCTCACCGTTTTTTGAGGAAGTCTTCTTTTGCTTGGACATATTGTTTCCTCCCTCCGATTTACCTTTATCTGCATTCTTCTTCATTATATGCTTGGTTTGGTTTCCAAGAGTGAAGTTATGAAGAGAACAAGAAAGTGCCAAGCATTCGGAGAGTGCTTGCATAATGTTGCGTACATTGGCTATGAATTTCTCACAGATTTTTGACAAGAAACTGTTGGAAAGTATGGATTTAAGCCCAAAACAAGAGGACAAGTGTGTAAAGGATGCAAGAAAGGCAGGTGCTAATTTGCTACAATACGCATCGTATTGCGTCGGCTAAAAGGATATGATAAAATGGAGTAAAGAGACAAAGAAAGAGAGCGACAATCCTTTTGCCATTTCCATGTTTTTCCCTCTATTTCCCTACTGTTCCCTCGTGCTTTGAAGTATGGCAAACACTCTCTACTTTTGCAGGCAGAAATATGCGGTGAAACGCAAGACGGACAAAGGTTTTATTAAACCAATAAGACAGAAATACAAACAAAACAATAATAAAACTATGGGATATTTTATCATTACGGATTCAAACTGGGCAAAGCTGAGGAACGAGATTCTCAGCCTTGCCGAGACCTGCCACAAGGCATTCGGGGAACGAAGCAGGCACACCGATTGGCTGCACAACGGTGATGTGTGCAGGCTGCTTAATATCAGCAAGCGCACCTTGCAGCACTACCGTGATACGGGTGTGTTGCCCTTTGCCCAAATCGGGCATAAGTGCTACTACAAGCGTGAGGACGTGGAACAGTTGCTCCAAACAAAAACGGAGAAAGCTGAAACGGGAAAAACTAAAATCAACAAATAGACACGAAGATTATGGAACAGGTAAGAGATTTGAATATAGAGGCGGACGATATGCAGGTGGTGCTGTCAGCTATCAGCGGAGTAAGCAAGAGAATTAAGGAAGTGGCACAGACACACAAGCCGCTATTTGGCGATGAGCACTTCCTTACAGGTAAGGAAGTATGCGAGAGGCTGTATATCAGCCCTCGCACCTTGCAGGACTATCGGGACAGGAGGATTATTCCTTACACACAGTTTGCAGGGAAGATACTTTATAAGGAGTCGGATTTGGAAAAAATGTTGGAGGAGAATTATAAGAGGTAACGAAACCTCTGCAAAAGTCCGTAAAAAGAAGAATAAAGTGAATATAACTTACTGATAATCAATCATAGTTTTTCTTCTAAAAATAGTTTTGCAGAGGTCTCGGTAACAGGTATATTGCAAGTAGCTATTCAGCGACAAAGGACATAAAACAATATTAATAATCAAATAGTTACTTGTAATTACTAGACATTTCAATCCGTATATCTTCAGTAGAAAATCCAACAAAACCACTTTTCGATATCAACTTTTGCCTGATACGATATTTTGGAGATAGTACTCAAATTAGATTATAATCCTCTACATATTGTATGGCCTCAGTAATATTGCTAACTCCAAGTTTTTTGAATATGTTTGTTCTGTGAGTCTTGATTGTAGTTATCGAAACAGAGAGATACTCTGCGATGTTCGCTATGCTTTTACCATTTGCACTTTGCCCAATAATAACTTTTTCCATATTAGTTAAATGTGAATTATTGGTTTGCACCCATTTATCGTTTCTCAATTCAAAATGATAGTCAACCCCAGATAACTTAACCAAGGCGTTCCCTATTTGTTTTCTTGTTGAATACGTTAACATACAAATTCCTAGTGTAATATGTTTGTTACTGTCAATTAAGTAATGATTAAAAAATAACTTGGTACATTTTCAGGCCAAAGACATCGGCATTGAACAATGTATTCAATTCGATATTAGCAGTTCTCATATATTTTATTTAACCTCAAATCCGCAACTAAGCCCTTGAAGGTTCTTATTGCGTTTACACGTCCTCTCATTACTGAATTTGCAGATAATTTGAACTTGAAGCACCCACTTCTGCCTACAATATCCCCTTACCCCACAATGTGACTTGAGGCAATACACAATATCATTCCCATAAGTTGTAGGCACTATCCAAAATCAGTCTGGAAAACATCTGCGTAAGCATAATTACAGGTATAGATATTCAGCACATACCGCCTTGATGTCTTGATCCACTTGGCTGGTACAGAGATAAACCTGAAGACAAACGCTTTTATGCGACTTGTTACATTGAGTCCGAACTTCTTTACGTCAAGTCTTTGAATAATGGCCTTGTAAAAGTTACGGATAA
>NZ_JH114148.1:0-80561 GCF_000224595.1 Prevotella sp. C561
ACAAGTTATTAGTTCTATGGACAAATGTTTAACAACGGAGCTACTGATAAGAAGACAGAAAGACGACAAGAATAAAGGCAATAATTAGTCAACTTGTCAACTGTGAACTAAGTCAACCGAGAGAAATATTAGGTGGTTATTGCGGCGGGGTCCCACCTCTTCCCATTCCGAACAGAGAAGTTAAGCCCGTTTGCGCCGATGGTACTGCAATGCAATGCGGGAGAGTAGGTGGCCGCCTTCTTTTACGAGAGCCTTGAAGAGAAATCTTCAAGGCTCTTTTTTGTTGTTGGTTGATTATTGATAGGTGTTGATGTTGTGTTGTGAGTGATGTTTATGGGCTAATGAGGCTAATAAAAGCAATGAGCCTTATATGGCTAATGAGCCTAATAGTGTAAGGCTGATAGGGCTTATGGGCCTTAGGGTTGATAGGGCTTATGGGCCTTAGGGTTGATAGGGCTTATGGGCCAAATAGTGTTGGACTGATAAGACTAATGGGCCTAATAGCGTTGGGCTGATAAGGCTAATGGGCCTAATAGCGTTGGGCTAATAAGACTGATGGGCCTAATAGAACAGGAGCTGATTGGGCTGAGGGGGCTAATAGTGTAAGGCTGATAAGGCTAATGGGCCTAATAGCGTTGGGCTGATAAGGCTAATGGGCCTAATAGCGTTGGGCTGATAAGGCTAATGGAGCTAATAGTGATAGGCTGATATGGCTAATGGGCCTAATAGCGTAGGGCTGATAGGGCTAATGGGGCTAATAGAATATGGCTAATGGGCCTAATGGTGTTGGGTTGATAGGACTAATGGGCCTAATAGCGTAGGGCTGATAAGACTAATGAGTCTAATAGCGTAGGGCAGATAGGGCTAATGAAACTAATAACTAATAGGGCTGATAGTATTGGGTAATGAGGATTATAAGTCTAATGTTATATGGCAGATAAGATTAATGGGATTATTAGGGTAACCACTGAATTATTATGAGACGCATTGGTATATATTAATGTATTATAATGTATAATAGATTATATCACCAAAGTCCCTTTAGAATGGCTACAGGTTAGATTTACAGAAGTTTTTTGATGGGTAATTAGTTTTATTTAGTAAGTTATTAGGAGATGTCCTAAATATTTTCTCTAACATATTAAGAGGCACAAAAGGATGTTATTTATTGCGCTTTGGGTGACAGTGGTTAAGGTACGGCTGGCATGTAGAGGAGGTGATTTAGAGGGGACATAGTGAGGTAATTAGAGTGGAGCAAGAGTTGGTAGAATGGAGGTAGAGAGGATTTAGAGAGGTATTTAGAGTGAAACTAGAGTTGGTATAATGGATTTAGAGAGGACTTTAGAGTAGAGTAAGAGTGGGTAGAATGGAGTTAGAGAGGTATTTAGAGTGAAACTTTAGTGGGTAGAATGGATTTAGAGAGGACTCCAGAGTGTATTTAGAGGGAGCTTTAGAGTTGATTAAGAGGGGACTCTAGAGTGGATAGAGGAAATTTAGAGAGGATTTTAAGAGGTATTTGGAAGAAATTGGAAGGTTCTGATGGGAGTTAGAGAGAAGACGGCTATTAATCGTTTATTGTAATAGTTGAGAATCAAGTATATGGGGTGTTTGCTTGGTGGAAGGGCTGAATTATAATGGGTCAACATCAAAGTAAACTTGGAGAGCACCATATCTTTTATCCTTTAGAAGTTCGTGTATGGTATTATGGAGAGATTGGCGGACACGGGCATAATCGATGCCTATCTCCAGTTTAAGCATGATTTTTCTTATACTTAAAGTTTTGACACGTGCCACAGCAGGTTTGTCAGGACCGAGGATACGGTCACCGAAAACCTCATGTAATCTACTACCAAGTTCCAAACCAGCAGTATTTACTATATTCTCGTCTCTGTGTTTTAAATAGACATAGATGAGTCGATAGAACGGAGGATAATGAAAATCACGCCTCTCGACAAGCAAATCGTTGTAGAACGACTGATAATCATTATGTACGACTTGCTGAATAATGGGCAAGTCGGGGCTCTTTGTTTGCAGAATAACTAATCCCTGTTTCCCTTTCCTACCCGCACGTCCACTCACCTGGCTCATCATCATAAATGATTGTTCGTATGCTCGAAAGTCAGGGAAGTTCAACATCGAGTCTGCATTAAGGATACCTACGACCGAAACCTTATCAAAGTCAAGCCCCTTCGTAATCATCTGTGTGCCTATCAGAAGGTTACTTTTACCAGCAGAAAAATCGTTAATCAGACGCTCGTAAGCATTACGTGTGCGTGTAGTATCAAGATCCATTCGTGCAATGCGAGCCTCAGGAAAAATGAAGCTTATCTCGTCTTCAATCTTCTCCGTACCATACCCACGTCCTCGTATGTCTTCACTTTCACAACAAGGGCATACATCCGGCACCTTCATTGTGTATCCACAATAGTGACAAGACAGGTAGTTCATATTCTTGTGGTGCGTCAGAGACACATCACAATTCGGACATTTCGGTACCCAACCACACTGTCTACACTCCACCATCGGTGCAAACCCTCGTCGGTTTTGGAACAAGATAGCCTGTTCACCACGTCCCAAAGCTTCACGAACAGCAGAGAGTAGGCGAGGAGAAAAAGCCCCTTTCATTATCTTACGGCGGTATAGATCTTTTATATCTACGATTTCTATTTTCGGCAACTGTATGTCCTTATATCGTCGAGTCAGTTCCACAAGTCCATATTTCCCTTGTTTTGCGTTGTAATAGCTTTCCATTGAAGGCGTAGCCGTCCCTAAGAGCGTTTTCTCCTCAGGATACATCTGTCCCAAGACAATAGCGGCCGAGCGAGCATGATAACGTGGAGCAGGGTCCTGTTGCTTGTAACTTTGGTCGTGTTCTTCGTCGATAATAATCAATCCAAGTCGATGAAATGGGAGAAAAATGGCACTTCTCGCACCCAAGATAACACTATATGGATTATCAGATAACTGTTTTTGCCATATTTCAACACGTTCCGCATCGCTGTATTTACTATGATAAATACCCAACTGATCGCCAAATACAGCCTTCAGACGTTCTGTAATCTGTATTGTAAGAGCAATTTCAGGCAGTAGATATAACACCTGCTTCTTCTCATTGATAGCCTTTTGAATAAGGTGAATATAGATTTCAGTCTTTCCCGAAGACGTCACTCCATGCAGTAAAGTCACTCTATGCCCCATCATCTGTATGAGAATCTGATTGTAAGCCTCGGTCTGTGCTTCGTTTAGAGGCTTCATGTTCTCAGGACGGGAAGGACTACCATGATTTAATCGGCCAACCTCTTTCTCGTAGGTGACAAGGATTTTCCTATCTAATAATGCACGAATGATACCGATAGAAGCGTGGGTGACGTTCATCAATTCCTCTCTTGTCACCTCACGAAACTCTGTTTGGGGCGAAATTTGGTCCATTTCATCGACACCAGCCAGCTGTAGATAAGCCATAAGAACATCCACTTGCTTGGTTGCACGCTTCATAGAGTCAATCACAAGTGTAAGTGTACGTTCATTGCGAAAGTTATCTGCCAGTCGGATATAAAGTTCTGTTCGTGGTCGATAGCCATCTTGTTCCTTCAAACCCGATGGCAAAGCAGCCTTATAGACATCCCCGATAGGTGACATATAATAGTCTGCAATCCAATACCAAAGCCTCAGCTGCTGTGGAAGGAGCACCGGAGTAGCGTCTAATACCTCAAGAATGTCTTTATAAACAATCTTCTTTTCGCCATTCCCTATTCCCTTTTCAGCTGCAGGGGGAGTAATAGGATACTCAGCAACAATACCTACATATCGCTTACTCTTGCCTAATGGGACAATAACACGCACACCGACCTGCACCTTAGGAGCCAGTGCATCTGGTATCGTATAGGTGAACAATCCATCTAAAGGTAAGGGTAATATGATATTTGCGTATGTCATTAGCTTATTTTCTATCCAATATTCTGTTTATGTTATCCAAGAGAATGTGAAAAGCAGGGTGCATCATTGCTCCATGGTCGTGTCCTCCAAGTTCATACAGATAGCTCTCTTCGTGTCCACAGAGTTTCAACATCCGCCATAGATAAGCATTTTCCTCATAACGACCGAACAGTTCCATGTTTCGATCTCCGGTGATTAAGACCATTGGCGGAACCAAGTTACGGACCCAATAGAGTGGTGCATATTCATCAACAAGCGGTTGAAGTGCATCCCTTCCATGCATTTTTCGATAAGAAAAGTGGGAGATAGCCTGCCCACTAAAGGGTATCAAGCCACGAATACTATCAGCATCAACCCCATACTTACCCAACAGTGCCTTGTCCAAACCAACCATCATCGTCAGATATCCACCAGCAGAATGGCCAGTCACGAATATCTTTCGACAGTCTCCGTTGTATTCTTTCGCATGACGAAAAGTCCAAGCTACGGCCTCGGCGGCATCATCCAAGCAGCTGTCAATCGTCACATTTGGTAGCAGTCGATAATTGACACCAATAACGACCAAGCCCTTCTTCTTCAGTTCGACGGGTATTCCCTTATGCCCAGAAGTTAGTCCACCACCATGAAACCAGACTATAACCGGACAATTCTTCAACGTTTGTGGGTAATAGACATCAACTTTTAGACGTTCGCGAGCGTAAGAATCCGTCTTTACCGAGTAAGGAAGGTCATTCACTGTCATGTAATTTACATCAGAAGAGTTTTTCTGCGCCATTAATACCAATGATTGAGTAAGTAACAACACTGCGACGATTAAGAAGAACTTTATTCTATTCAGCATCATTCTATCAAGTATTTTAAGTCGGTCTGAATACAAATGTACAAAGAAAAAAGAAAGAACGATAACTTTATAGGACAATAATATAAAAAACAATATCATGTGATTTCGGTTAGCTAAGGTCACCTTGCGTCTCAACAAGTTTACGTTTAGGGAGAGATATGAGGAGAACACACACTTAATCGTCTATTGAATTGACAGACGAATAGCAAGATTTTAACTCATGAACTCTATCTTCTCGTGTGAAGCAATACTTCATCTATGCTATGTGCATTAATCCCTCTATATTTCAAAACTGTTAGTTTGGTTATGAAAAATCATTACATCGTAGCAGTATGTATTCCCTCAATATATGCGTATGATGTTTCTTAAAGTTGAGCTCGTAACATTCAGTAAACCAACCTGTTATACATGGCATTAAAGAAGACGCCCTTCTTGCTTCAAAAAGGGCGTCTTCAATATCCAAGAAAGGCATGTTCTCGACCGTAGAGAGGCGTTTTCTTACCTCTTATTCGGCCTCATTTTGCATGGAGAGAAGAATAGTTAATGAAATATCTTTACATTGTCTGTTAGAAAGTTCGTCGTCTTCTCCCCTTCTTATAAGTGCATCCTCACCAATCTGAGAATACTGTTCTCACTGGTGAGGATACTCGTTTTGTATCTGTCGGACAGTTCCCTCTGTGCGTATTTGAGACGAGTAATGCTGACGTCTTTCGTTTTAGAAGAAATAAGCCACCCCCACCTGCCATGAGCTATTACGACTATCCTTCTTCTTAAAGGCCGATGTAGCAGCATTGGTAGCCGTCTTCCAGGTAGCATGACCAGTCTTTCCGCAAGCGATATTATAGTTGGCACTCACCTGCAGGTGCTTAAATGCAGTAACACCAAAGCCAAGATTAATACTGAAATTACTATTCTTTAAGGCGTAGGTACTACTCATGTTCCATTGATACTCTTTCTCTCCAATGTTGAAAGCGACTTGCGGACCACCAAAGAAGAATACACTTGCCATGCTGCCTAAGCCGATAGAGTATCGTGCATTCACTGGTATTGCAATCTGCTGTTGCTTAACAGTCTGCGTCATCGTGGCATAATCGAGTTTAGCAGAACGATAGTCGTATAGGACAGAAGCATCCATACCTAAGCCAACAACGGGTAGTGTGAATTTTACCGTTGGTCCAATGAACCAGCCAGCTTGGTTAGTTTTGTCAAAGACATCACTATCAAAGTAGAAATCACTTACATTCAATCCTGCTTTCACACCAAATTTCAATGGTTCGTCAGCCTGAATAGGGGTGGAGAAGATAAATGATAGGGCTAAGAAAGCCAATGAGATAATTTTCTTCATAACCTTAAGTGTTAATGATAAAGAACTAAGTTCACTCCTCATCATGCAAAGTTTATATGCTTACACATCTGAGAGAGGACCCGAAATAGTACTACTATTCGAGCATCTTTATACATAAACCCTATCAGAAAGAGTATTATTGCCCAATTAGAATTAATTAAGGTTGGTTCTATAAAATTCCTTTAATGATGTTTTAAGTATAACTCATTAAAGGCAGATTCCATCGAGGAATTTATAGAACCAACCTTAAGAAAAATTATTAATGACGCTCGCGTCGAACGGTGACACGTGCTGGTGAAGCGGCAGCACTACCATTAGAAGAAGGGCGGCGAGAGCGTCTAACGCTGCTTGTAGACGGACTTGTGCGGCGTGAACGGCCCAATTTTCGTGGTGCATTCTCACCCTCCTTGGCAGCAGCAATACTGTCAAGGCTATCACGTCGAGCAGGGTCACCATAGATGTTCTTCTCAAATTCAACCAATTCACGCTCTATCTTCTTCTGTTCAGCAGCCATCGCAGAGTCATTAGGGCAGTATTGTGCGAGTGTTCTACCCAGCATATTGGTTGTCTTGTAAATCTTTCCTTTATAGAGGTTCATCGTGAAATAATCGTCAACACTCATTGTTGCAGCGTTATTCAGATTACTTGTCATAATCGTTTGCTTAGCAAGGAAAGGAGCCAAGTCATCGTAACGAACCCAGAATAATGGGTATTTAACCTCCCCATCACCGAAGTCATCTTCACGATACATAATCGGACAGAGGGCAACAACCTTACGATGGAAGGTAGCTGTACCTTGGTCATAATAAGCACTCTCTTTGAGGTAGTAGCCCTTAACCTCACCTGATGGAATGTCGCTATTATCAAGTCGAATACCGTGGTCGGTGCGTTCGTAGAAGATATGATAGTTATCGAGGAACTGCAAAGGTTTGATACGTGCAGAGTCAGTAAATATCTCATTGCCATCCATTCGGTAGTTATATGCCGCAATACCACCACGGTTAGGGCCACTCATCATCAACTTGAAGATGTAAGTAAAGAGATTCATTTGCGAGCCAACAGGTTCTGTAGGATAGTACAAACCCGCATTTGCATCCTCGGTAAGTTTGAGTTCACGATAGATATCACGTCTCCAAACAACGTCCTCTTGCATAGGAGCCGTTGTAGGGAAGGATATCTGCGCACGTGTTGTAATGGTGTTAGCAGGCGATTGACGCTGTTGTTGATTACGACGTGCAGCAGGCTGTGCACTTACAGAGAGTGCCAAACACGCTGTGCAGACTATGAGAAATATCTTTTTCATTGTTGTTTTGTTTGTTCTTTACTAAAAGCGAGGGGCAGACATAGCATGTGATGAGCCGTTATAGCAGCAGTGTTATCTAATAACTCGTCTACTTGTCAACTCGTCAACTCGTCAACTACTACCTCACAATAACCTCCATATTTCTGCCATTGAGCGTTCGAGTGGTACCATCTGGCCCATGAACGACAACATTAGTGATGTAGAAACGCTTGTTACGACTCAACTGTCGGAACTGTTCCTTCTGTTGTGCAGAGAACGAAGCACCGTTACTTGCTAATGGAACAGCGTTACCCATGTTGTCAAAGAAGACTACACGGAAGCTGGTTACATTGAAAGGAATGTCAAGCAGACCATCATCAATAGCGGCTTGGATGCCTGGCGCTGACATAAGGGCAGCCTTAGAGAGGGCTCCACTCTTAAATCTATCTGCACCCATAGCTATATATGGCGATGGATCCGGCAATTTTCTAACTCGGAACTTATAATCTCCAATCTTCCTACCCTTGGCAGAAACGGCTATCGTCACTGGTTGACCTACGGTTGAAGGACGTGCAATAAAATGACCGCCACCCCTTGCGACGAGTGTTCCTCCCGACATCGTTGCCTGTACATCACTCTGAGATGTGTTCGGAATACTGATGGTGATGGGGTTATCAAAGCCCGCATAGAGAACATTCATGAGGTCGGCTGCGATCGTGGCCATGCCATCGAATGGAGGAACCTTCTGCATTCCTTGTGGACTGATATACTCTTTAGGTTGCGGACCACCCGTTACCCAGTAGTCTTGTGAGAAGGTTCTACGCAATACATTACCGGTCAGGTCTTTAATAAGGATGTATCCGCTTAATGTATGCTTACCTGGTGCACCTGCCTTGACGGTAATCTGATTACCCTTGATAAGTTGTCCGTTGACATAGACCTGTGGTTGTTGTGTAGAGTCAACAGCCCCCATAAACATCTGTGCCGTCATGGTCTCGCCAGGATAAAGGCGTGTCTGACTTGGAACAACGAAAGCCTGTAGCTTGTTGACACGTAGGTCTTTCAAGCCGACATTGGCCACTAAGGTGTGTAAAAACCTCTCCCTCAGCATAGCGAACATCGCTCTGTAGTTTCGAGAGGAGCGTTACGGCCGCTGCAACAGGCATGTTCTCGAACATATACTCCTCCCAATTCTTCCCCATGGAATGCTTTGGAACCTCCGTAGAGAGGTTACTTGCGATGATTCTCTTTTGTCGTGGGTCTGTTACGAACTGTAGGATACGTGCTCGATAGTTGTTGATAGCTTCGTAGAGCTTGTGCCCCTGTCCGTTAGCAGGGTTCAGCATGATATAGCTGGCAGCCTCAATATTGTCTTTCCCTTCTATTTTCAAGGGGTCACCTTTCTCACCATCAGCTTCACGAACGATGGCTACTTTCAGTGCTTGTGCATAATTATAGAGAGAGTCACTCATCTCTCTAACCGTTGATGCCATCACAAACCACTGTTTAACCTTTTGTGGGTTCTTGCGCATCATTTGGTCTATTTCGCCAAAGATAGCCTCGTTCTCCTTGGATGAATTTCCCGTTGTGCGATTAAGGCTCTCCTCGACAACGGAGAAGCCATTGAGTACCTCGGTGGAGATATTTAATGCCAACATAGCCATGAGGACGATATACATGAGGTTAATCATCTTCTGGCGAGGGGAAATCTTTCTCTTTTTAATAGCCATTAATTCTATTATTTGCAGTGAGAAGAGGGCTATAAAGCATTCTCTTCCCTACCATAATACATCGTTATAAGCTCTCAGAATTGGTCTGTTGAGCAGTCGCAGCCGGTGCTGCCACCCGCATATTGACCGTCATAGCTTCAATCATTCGGGCATAGATACTATTGAGTTGCTCAATTTGTTGAGCCATCTTACGGGTCTGCTCATTAATTTGGTCGATTGTACCAATCTGTTGGCTCGCACCCTTTAGTTGCATCTCATAAACCTTTGCAATACCCGTAAGCGTACGATTAAGGTTCTCCATCTCTTCGCTATCACGTGTCAGACGCTGGCTCTGGTCGTTCACCTTGCCTAACATCTCCGTCAGACTCTGCAGTGCAGAGACGTAGTTCGTCTGTGCCTCAACCATCTCAGGCGTCTGTTGTTGTGCGTCTGCGATAGCCTTACTCTGCTGGCCAACAACGGCAGCAGCGATGTCGCTGGCAGAAGGCATAGCCTGTTGAACACTCTGTGCAAGGTTCTCTGTGGCACTGTGTTGTACCTGTTTTGCAGCAGTAGGGCGTTCCACAGCACTCTCCTTATCCTCAAGATACTCCTCGGTGACGTGTGTTGGGAGGTCACGACCATCGTCTGTCTTATCGAAAGGACGGTCGAAAGCAGATAGGAAGAACACGATAACCTCAGTGCCCATGCCGAAATAGAGCATAATATTAGCTCCTGGGAGGTGAGTAAGTTTGAATAAAGCTCCGAGAATAACCACCGAAGCACCCCAGCTATAGCCATAGTTGAGGAATGTTTGTCCTGGAACGCTATCCATCCACTTCTGTAGATGGTAAACAAAGTTGTATTTGCTGTACTGTGTCATTTATCTTCTCTTTTTCTTACTGCTTTTCTTATTCTCTTTAGCGGCCTCACTTGATGAGCTTGCAAGGCTACGAACACAACGGAAACCGATGTAGCTTCGAGGTTGGTTCTGGTATTCCCAAGTACGCCAAGCACTACGGATATAGCTCTCTGGGTCTTTCCAACTACCACCACGAACACTCTTCTTTTTCAGGCGATAAGGGTCTTCTTTGGCTGCTTTATAGTCTAACTGCGGGTTGAGATCATTCATTGCGTCGACACCAGCCTCTGTATAGATAGTACTTGTCCACTCGGCAACGTTGCCTGCCATATCATATAGTCCATTAGAGTTTGCACCATAGATACCCACCTTACTCGTAATCAAGTTGCCGTCTTTAGTGTAGTTTCCGCGGTCTGGCTTAAAGTTAGCATAGAAGCAACCATTACCGTTCTTCACGTTTTGATTGTCCCAAGGGAATTCGTCTTGGTTC
Organism: Prevotella sp. C561; assembly: GCF_000224595.1. Lineage (NCBI taxonomy): Bacteria > Pseudomonadati > Bacteroidota > Bacteroidia > Bacteroidales > Prevotellaceae > Prevotella > Prevotella sp. C561. The sequence continues at coordinate 10,466 of NZ_JH114148.1, forward strand.
TTTCCTCGAGCCGCATACTCCCATTCAGCCTCTGAAGGAAGGCGATAGCGCTGTACGTACCGAGCCTCTTTACCGAGCCCCTTAAGCAAGTATTCTGTTCGCCAAGCACAGAAGGCATTGGCCTGTTCCCACGTTACGCCGACAACAGGATAGTTGTTATAAGTAGGGTTACTAAAGTAGTTTCGGAGATAGATCTCATTGTCTGAGTTGCGGAAATCGTTCACCCAGCAAGTCGTATCAGGGTAGATATTGACAATATAGGTGTTGAGGAAATCCCAAGGACCCGTCAATGGGCGATTGATAGTCTCGTTATGTATAGCGCCATTCTCGTCGATGTATGCCGTATCCTTTGATATCATCACCACCTCATTAGGGTCGACAGTGATGTCAGTATTCAAGTTACGCTCTTGTGGATTTAGGCGGTTACGACGCAAGGCAGCAGCCGTGTAGTCGTATATCTCATAACGATAATTCAGTTGACGTGCGTCGATACTCTTCTCGCCAGTGACAGGGTTCGTCACATAAAGGCTCTCAAACGCACGTTGCTCATCCTCGTTCGGCTTACGTGGGAGACGTTTGTTCCAGTCAAGATGAGGTGTGACGGGGTCGCCATTCTTATCTTCTGTAATCATATAAGTCTCATCACCACCGTATGCAGGGTCGGCTAAGCGTGTACGAATAATTGAATCACGAACCCACTCAACGAACTGTTTATACTCGGAGTTGGTCACCTCTGTCTCGTCCATCCAGAACCCATCAACAGAGATATCCTTAACAGGAGTCTTCTTACCCCATAGGGAGTCCTGCTTTTCCAAACCCATTCTCAACCAGCCACGCTTGACAAGTGTCATGCCGTAAGGTGCTGGTTCGCGGAAAGGACGCCCTCCACCAACGCCAGTAACCTCACCGCCACGACCAGACGAAGCGGTTGACTTACCAGCGAAACAGCCTGTCAATGTTCCCAAGACGAGTGCACCAAGACAAATGGCAACTATACTTTTCTTCATTTTCATTATATCTTTCTATAGAAATCTTACGCTTTTATGTTTGTTCCTGCCTTTCTTCTGCAGGTTGATATCAGTTTGATAGCTGACGAATAGTCCATGACTACCATTCTTGAAGGCTGCTGTCCCTGTGTACATCTCATAGCTATAGCCCAGGTTGATACCATGGAAAGTACCGCCAATCATGGCTTTCACTGAGTTTGTTGGACTATAAGATACACCTCCATATAGCACTTTCTTCTCATGCGTGTAGACCAGTCGAGCCGTGATGTCAGCCCGATAGTTCACACCATCATACCGTGCCAAGACCGAAGTCGGTATTGTTAGAAACGGATTTCGTAGTTTAATATTGTATCCACCCGTTAAATAATATGTTCGATTTATCTGTAGTTCATTGGTCTCACCGAGTTCTACTAAGGGCGCATTGAGGTGCTGTACGGATGCACCAACATACCAATTCTTACGCATATAATAAACTCCAGCTCCCAAGTCAAGGCTGTGCCCACTGACTTCTCCCTGTGTTAAAGCTGGGTCGCTTGCCTCTTCTGGGTCTAACTTAGAGCCATCTAACTTCTCAAAAAGCATTCCTACCTGAACACCAGCAGCTAACATTCCCCCAAAAAGGTCCTTGCGAAAGGCGTATTGTCCTGCCACTCGCTGATGCACAAAAGCACCTAACTTATCGTTAAGTATCGAGAGTCCCACTCCATGATATTGTTTCATGAAATAGATGGGCATGTCAGCTCCTACGTAGAAAGTGTTTGGGTTGTGTTCATAACCAGCAAAGTCGAGCGCGTATGCACCCACAACATTCAGCTTATTATCCTTTCCTACAGTCGCAGGGTTGAACGATGGCTCCATCGCCCAGTAGTGACTATAAGACGGATCATACTGTGCCTTGACAGAGATAGCTGTCAGGCAGACAAGTGAAAATATGAATATGAAACGTTTAAACACGTTTTTATAACGCATCACAGGTTGGTTTATTGCCTTCTAAGCTATAAATATTAAGGCTGATTGATAAAGACGTAAACGTATCTCTTTGCTGTGGAAGAATAAACATACGTGTGTTTTTCTATCTTCTTAATTGTATGAAGGAGTACATAGAGAAGTGTTGTTTGTAATTATATTTCATAGGTACGGTTTATGTCAACGCCCTTTTTGCTTCAAGAAGAGGCCTAACTATGTTCAAGAACATGCCCTTCTTGCATGTTGAAGACGCCCTTCTTCACCCTTATTAAGCCCCTTCTAAAATAGAGTTTACAACCGTTTGATAACAAGAAGGTTATAAAGAGGAAAATAGCGGGAATGGGTCAATAAATAACTAAGTATAATAGTGGCTGTTTTGTAATGATATTTTTTATCTCAACAGCGTAAGTCTTCTCTTTAATAGTGCTTGTGTTCTAAACGAATAAAGGCCAATAACACCTTTTCTATATATAGCACAGGGGGCATATACATCTTAGTTGGAGAAGTAATCTCGGCCTTTGCAGGCCATAACCTACAACAAAAAAGAGCTTGTACCAGTGTGATACAAACTCTTTCCTATTGTTTAATATTCGTCTTCATTCCACAAGAAATCGTCCTTTGAAGGGTAGTCAGGCCATATATCTTCGATACTATCGTAGACATCTCCTTCATCTTCAATCTCTTGAAGATTCTCAAGAACCTCAAGTGGTGCACCTGATCGCATTGCATAGTCAATCAGTTCATCTTTTGTTGCAGGCCATGGAGCATCTTCCAGCTTAGAGGCCAATTCCAGTGTCCAATACATATTCTTATTCTTTTACATATTTCTTAGTGCGTGCAAAAGTAACATTTATTTTCTTATCTGCAAGTATTTTCCCATGTTTTTTCGCCTGTTCTACTATTATTGTTCAAATATCGTGACAAAATGAAGAGGTAGTCTGATAATCTGTTGACAAACTCTAAGATTTCTGCCGGATATTTTGTCATCTGGGAAAGAGTGACAATCCGACGCTCTGCACGGCGACAGACTGTGCGGCAAACATGGCTTTGTGCTGCCGAGAGGGTCCCTCCTGGTAGTATAAAGTGATGATGTGTAGGGAGTTGTGAAGCCATTAGGTCTATGTCGCCTTCTATCTTCTTAATCATTTCCTTTGTACTAACAATCGTCTTGACCTTGCATTCGGTATAGGCGAGTTCCGTCCCAATCACGAACAATTCTGCCTGTATCTCTTCTAATCGTTCCGTGAGTTTGTTATCATGGGCAAGGTTCTTTTCTGGCGTGTCTGACTGTAGCATGGCGATGAGTAACCCAATGTTTGCGTTGAGTTCGTCTAATGTTCCGTATGCTTCTATGCGCATATCGTCTTTCGGCAATCTACTGCCGTCGCACAAGGAAGTCTTGCCATTATCGCCAGTCTTTGTGTATATCTTCATGACAGTATTACATTTATAACGTTTCAGTGTGTAGGTTTAGAAATTGACAACGTATGATTGCTTCACCATATCTCTATTAAGAAAAATCAATCCACAGTAATATAGGTCGAAGCTGATACCTGTGCGTGGGTCTGCAACGAGTTCTTGCCAATAGTCTGCCGCCTCCTTATCTCGTTTGATGTTCTCTATAATGAGGATAGATGACGAGGGGAGGTGTTCTAACGACTTATCGATAATTGAGCGATAGTTCTCTATGAGGGGTACTCTCAGCATACTACCTTCCCCAACGTTAGCAAACAACTGCGAATAATCAGCTTCTGACATCTCACCAGTTAGCTTCTTATACTGAGCCTTTTGGCAGCCAGCATCTACGTAAATCTTATAGCATGAGGATGTAGAGTGGCAATCAATAAAGGTATGAGGTTGTTGATAATTCGCCAAGCGGAAATATAGTTTGCATAGCTTACGAGTCTTTTTGTCAATGCCATACACCTGCTTTTCAAGTTGTTCATACTTATAGTAAGGATAAGGCTCATTCACCACATATCGTATAAAACGGTATGCCCAAGGCGACTGTACACCAAACCCTTTGGAACGGTGTGCACGTCTTAGCCAGACGATAGAACGCTTAATATAATATAGCATGATGAATAATTATAGGCAGCAAAGTTAACATTTTTTCCTCTATTACAGAAGGGTTTGAAATAAAAACGTAGTTTCTTAGTTATCAGAAACGCTTTTATTCGGTCCTTACAAATCGTCTCTGTTTTCTGTTTTGATGGCGTTTTGTAAAGCATCTGTTCATGATGAGTATGTGAGGGGAGGAAAAGAAATGAGGCAGTCGGAATCACTCCGACCACCTCATAATGGTATTAGTAATGAAAACGGTAGTTTTGTTGTGGCTTAGAAATCAATATCGAGTCCGACACCGAGCACCTTATTCGTACGGGTGAAGATGTCAGTATTTTTTGTTGCAAGTGTCTTTGGTTGTACGCTTATTGTACCGTCAGGCTGTGTCACCTGTTCTCTACCAATCGTAATAGCATCTTCGTAATTCTTTGTAAACTTAGAATAGTTTGTAAAGAAGTAAGCTACGTTGAGGTGAGCATTCTTGGCAACCTTTATCTTAGCACCGACACCGAAGCTGTAGCTACTTGTCACGAAGCTAAGGTCGGTCAGATACTTACCGTCACCAAGTCCGTAGAGTGTGCGTTGGCCGCCTGCGCTGACTGTTACAGATGGATTGATGTCCCATTCAACACCAGCAAGGAACTCCTGTGTGTTGTGCTTAAGGAAACGCTGTTTGTTGTTGTCCATGCGGGCATCCTTGTCGAAATAGTGGTTATAACCTGCCATCACGCGAAGGTTCTTCAGTACTTCATACTGTGCACCGAGTGCCAGAATACCAGGAATATCGTTTGGTGTGTTCACACCATTCTCATACTTTTGAGTGTCATCACGCTTTGTGTTGTTCTCAATATTGAACTTTGTTGTAAACTCATAGCGTGCAGCAAAGTTCCACTTACCTGTGCGGTAGTCAATACCAAGGATAGGAGTGATACCCCATCCACGTTGAGAAACCTCTACATAGCGGTCTTTCACAAGTTCCTTACTACTGTTTAACTTATCAGCACCAGCACTGACCATCTTTGCACCAGCACTTGCCTGCTGTGCGCCAGCTGCGTATTGGTTGGCAGCTGCTTGTAGTTGAGCTTTTGCTGTAGGGTCGGTAGCAGCGTTAGCCTGTGCTTGATAGGCATCAGCTTGGGTCTTTGCAGCCACAGCCTGAGCCTGTAGCGCAGCAGCCTTCTCGGTTAGCAGTTTTGCTTTTGAACCAAAATACTCGTAGAGATTCTGATTGTTTCCGTTCACGTCAGCTGAGATGTTGGTAATATTACCTTCGTATTTATTATAGATATAATTGAATCTTGCACCACCAAAGACTGAGAGGTTCTCATTAATCTTATATGCAACACCTAACTGTAAACCGAAGTTATACTGATGGCCACTCATGTAGCTCTGCATACTATAGGATGTTGCGGGAGTCTCCTGTTGGCCAAGGAGTGTCGAGAAGGTAGGGAGCTGTTGGTTGATAAGTGCTGGGAGAATAGCTATCTGGCGTTCGAAACTTGGCAAACCCTCATTGAATGAAGCTTTACCACCACCACCAGTCAAGCCAAAACCAGCTTGGAAGCTCCACTTGTCTTTGTTATATGCTACCTGAAAAGATGGGAGAATAGGTACAGAAGCCTTGCCCTCATAAAACTTACTGCCATCAGTTTTGTCACCACCGTTGAGCGTAAAAGGATACTCGTAAGGGGTGTTAGCAAAAGCAGGTACGCTGAAAGCCGATGTTATCTGACGTGTCTGATATACGTTCTGGAAATTGAGAGAGAGGTGAAAACCTTGGTCGAGGAAAGCTACACCAGCAGGATTAAAATAGACACCATCGATGCCAATTGCACCGACACGTGCAAAGTTACGGTTGAAAGCGATGTTCTGATTGGTGTTTGTGAGCAATCCTCCGGCTTGTGTTGATGTTGTCATTGCAAGCAATAGAGCGGCAAGAGCTGTCTTCTGATACTTCATCTTTTGAATTGTAAGTGTATATAAAACTTATATAATTTGGTTGCAAAGTTATGAATATTGTTCTAAATATCCAAATAAAAGCCTACTTTTTCTCATTATTAGTTAAAATGTGCAGTAGGATAAGAGGATGTAGAAAGTTGTTGTAGACGGATATTCCTTATATTATAGTGTGTCTCAAATGGGGGATGGGGAGGTGGATAAGATAGTATTGGTTTAGGCGTAATAGGACTGTTGAGCGTAATAAGGATGTTGGAATTAGGTGATATGGTTGCTTTCTAATGAAGGATAGTGGTCTTGTTGGTACGGTAGGGTAGGGAGTTTAGGCATTGACAAGGCGAGAGCGTATGTAGAGCATTATTGGTGCATGTTATTTGTACGGGGCTAAAAAGTGGATTTTTAGGAAGAAGAAATCGAAAGGGAATAATAGTAAGGAGTTTTGTAAATGACAAAAGGGTAAGACAGTAGGAGGGTAAGGAAGAAATCCCTACCTTCATTACTGTTCTACCCTTTTCTCTTTTTCCTTCTCAGTTCCTTATACTTTCAGCTGTGGATACTGAATACGTGTGTGATACATAGCCTTCAAGCGTTCGATGAGTACAGACTTTGCAGCTGTGATGTCGCGGAAAGTGATAGGACAATCCGTAAACTTACCATCGGCAACTTGTCCATCTATAAGCTGATTAACCAAGTTACTGATGCTCTCTTCGGTATATTCTTGTAGTGAACGAGAGGCAGCCTCGACGGTGTCACTCATCATGAGGATAGCTTGCTCACGTGTGAAAGGGTTTGGACCAGGATAACGGAATTGGTCTTCATTGACCTCCTCGTCTGGGTGTTCGTTCTTATAATGTATATAGAAATATTTTGCGAGACCTGTACCATGATGTGTCGTGATAAACTCCTTAATCTCACGTGGGAGGTTATATTTCTCGGCAAGTTTAAGTCCTTCCGTCACATGGCTGATGATGATACGTGCACTCTCAAGGTCGTTTAGTTTGTCATGTGGGTTGATACCAGCTTGATTTTCAGTGAAGAAGGCTGGATTAAGCATCTTGCCGATATCATGATAAAGAGCTCCCGTACGCACTAATTGACTCTTAGCGCCAATTCTACTTGCTATTTCAGTAGCGAGATTACCAACGGTGATAGAGTGTTGGAAGGTTCCTGGTGCCACCTCACTCAGTCTGCGCAAGAGTTCGTTATTCGTGTTTGACAACTCAAACATCGTTACTGTAGACACGAAACCGAAGGCTTTCTCGATGACCAACATCAGTGGATAGGTGAAGAGAAGGAAGAAACCATTTACAGCAAAGTGATAGTACATCGTGTGGTCGAGCTTTGACAAGTCGTCGGCCTGTATGAGTTGGAGGGCAAGATAGACAGCTGCCGACCCGATGGTCACGAGGAGTGCGGTAAGGAATATCTGAATTCTCTTTGATAGTTCGCGTAGGGAATAAATCGCAATGAGTCCTGCAACGATTTGTACGATAATAAACTCATACTGGTATTTGACGGCCACAGCACAGATAAGGACCATTGTGATATGTCCGATGAAAGCCGTTCGCGAGTCCATGAAGACACGGAAAAAAATAGGTGCCATGCTGAACGGCAGGATGTAAACACTTAGTATGTTATGTTCCATCATCAGAGATGTGAGGATAGGATAGATGACTATCATCACATAAAGGAGTGATATGGAGCGTGGCTTATTAAAGTAATCTTTTCTGAAGAGTGCCAAGTAGAGTGTGAAAAGGCAAATGAAGATTAAGACGTAGATGGTCTGTCCAAGGAAGGTAGATGTTATCTCGTCTTCAGTAGCCTTGCGTTTCTCCATTGCTTGCTCAAAGGAGTTAAGCACACGATAGGTCTTTGCATCGACAATGTCACCACGGTCGATGATGCGTTGTCCCTCCAGTACCATGCCTGAAGCCTGCGGAATAAGACTTAGCATGTCGTTCATCTCCGTTTCACTACGGTCTTTGTCATAGACAAGGTTTGCTTCGATGTAGTCGTTCAGGTTACATTGCTGAAGAACGGAACGCTTCGGACCTAACAAAGGGTCCATGAAAAGTTGTTCGTAAGCACCCAGTGTTGAGTAGGTCTTATTGATAGGTACACTGACAGCCTGCTTACCTGTAACGACACGGATAAGGTTGTTACTGTCCTTGGCAAGTGTGGAGTATTGTTGTGGATCAATGATTCCTGCCTCGTAAATCTCATGTAGACGGTGTGCAATAGCATCGACGTAGGCTTCTGATAAGCCAGGGATACCATTCTTATAAGCCTCACGGAACTGTTCAATCTTCTTTTGCTCGACAGTCTTATTGATGTTATAATAAGGTTGAAAATGTTTAGTAATGGAGTCTTTCTCAACCTTTAACGCTGCTTCAGTCTTAAAGATAGGAAAGTCGAACTTAGCAATCAACTGCCCATACATCCATGGTTTTCCTTCGTCATAATGGAAAAGTTTACCTTGCGTACGGGGTAAGAAAAGCACTATCAAAACGACGGCAACGATGACCAATGCCATTCTTGAGACCATATTGCGCCAGTAGGGACTGCTGATGTTTTTAAATCTTATCATCTTATTCTATTGTTATTATCTTGTTACATAAATGTTTGAATAACTTGACGTTTATCCTCTAACAACTTGCGAAAATACTAAAAATATAGCGTATAGTCAAAAAAAACATTAATTTTGCAGGAAAAATAATATTTAAGACAATGGCAGAAAGAAATGTGAGAGTACGCTTTGCCCCAAGTCCTACGGGTCCTTTGCATATTGGTGGTGTGCGTACTGCTTTGTATAATTACCTTTTCGCTCGTCAACATGGCGGCAAATTAATCTTCCGTATAGAGGACACAGACTCTAATCGTTTCGTTCCTGGAGCAGAAGAGTATATCCTTGATTCTTTCGAATGGTTGGGGATTAAGTTTGACGAGGGTGTTAGCTTTGGTGGCGAACATGGTCCTTATCGGCAGAGCGAGCGCCGTGATATATATAAGAAATATGTCAATCAGCTCTTAGACGCTGGTAAAGCATACATTGCTTTCGATACGCCAGAGGAGTTGGATGCGAAGCGTAAGGAGATTGAGAATTTCCAATATGATGCGCACACACGTCTGCAGATGCGTAACTCTTTGACGATGTCTAAGGAGGAAGTTGAGAGCCTGATAGAGGATGGGCAGCAGTATGTTGTTCGTTTTAAGGTTGAGCCAGGCGAGGAAGTTCATATCAATGATATGATTCGTGGTGATGTCTGCATCAAGAGCGATATCCTTGATGATAAAGTCTTGTTCAAGAGCGCAGACGAATTACCAACTTATCACCTTGCAAACATCGTTGATGACCACTTGATGGAAATCTCTCACGTTATTCGTGGTGAGGAATGGTTACCAAGTGCACCGTTACATGTATTGCTTTATCGTGCCTTTGGTTGGGAAGATAGCATGCCACGTTTTGCCCATCTGCCTTTGTTGTTGAAGCCAGAGGGTAAGGGTAAGCTCAGTAAGCGTGATGGTGACCGCCTTGGTTTCCCTGTGTTCCCATTGGAGTGGCACGACCCTAAGACTGGTGAGATTAGTTCAGGCTATCGTGAGAGTGGTTATTTCCCAGAGGCTGTAGTTAATTTCTTGGCCTTGTTGGGCTGGAATCCGGGTACAGAACAGGAACTCTTCTCGCTTGAGGAGCTTGTTAACGCATTCGATATCACGAAGTGTTCAAAGAGCGGAGCTAAGTTTGACTATCAGAAGGGTATGTGGTTTAACCACGAATACATTCTCCGTAAGTCAGATGATGAGATAGCACAACTCTTTGCACCAATCGTAGCTAACAATGGTGTTGAGGCTACTATGGAGCAGGTGACACAGGTTGTACACATGATGAAAGACCGTGTTAGCTTCGTTAAGGAACTTTGGGAACTTTGCTCTTTCTTCTTCATTGCGCCAACAAGCTATGACGAGAAGACCGTTAAGAAGCGTTGGAAGGAGTATTCTGCACAGCAGATGAGCGAACTTGCTGAGGTGTTGGAAGGAATAGAAGACTTCAGTATTGAGGGTCAGGAACCTGTCGTAATGAAATGGGTAGAGGACAAAGGCTATAAGCTTGGAGATATTATGAATGCCTTCCGTCTCACCCTCGTTGGTATTGGTAAGGGTCCTGGAATGTTCGATATATCTGCCTTTCTGGGCAAAGAGGAGACCTTGAAGCGTATGTGCAAGGCCATCGAGGTGTTGGGATAAGCCTTCTGAAAGGCTAAATTAATTGAGCCGAGTATGTATAATATAATAATGTATGCCATGCAGCTTGGCATCGCTGTCGGTAGTCTTTTCAATGAAAAGCTACGTAAGATGTGGCGAGGCGAGCAGGAGGCAGTGAAGGTCTTACGTGAGAAAGTGGAACCAGACGCTCAATATGTTTGGTTCCATGCAGCCTCATTGGGCGAGTTCGAACAAGGACGACCATTGATAGAGCAAATACGGAAAGACTATCCGCAATACAAGATATTGCTTACCTTCTTTTCTCCTTCGGGTTACGAGATAAGGAAAAATTATGAAGGAGCAGACATTATTACCTATCTACCAATAGATACGGTGGGCAATGCACGTAAGTTTCTACGTACAGTACGGCCTGTTATGGCTTTCTTCATTAAGTATGAGTTCTGGTATAATTACTTGCATATCCTGCAGTATCGTGGTGTTCCTGTCTATAGTGTGTCAAGCATCTTCCGCCCAGATCAGATCTTCTTTAAGTGGTATGGCAGTGGTTACGGTCGTGTCTTAAGATGTTTCAGTCGCTTCTTTGTACAGAATGAGGAGAGTAAGGAGCTCTTAAATAAGATTGGTATTTCTGATGCTATGGTGGTAGGGGATACTCGCTTCGACCGTGTTTTGCAAATTAAGGAGGCAAGCAAGAAACTGCCATTGGTGGAGAATTTCGTCAATCGGGATGCTGCTGATAGGAGAAAAGTCTTCGTTGCAGGATCGTCATGGCAGCCTGATGAAGAAATCTTCCTTAAGTACTTTAATAAGCATAAAGACTGGAAACTCATCATAGCACCGCATGTTATAGGGGAAGACCATCTCAAGACCATCCTCTCACTGATTGAGGACAAGAAGGTAATACGCTACACGCAGGCAACTGAAGAGACTGTTGCTGATGCAGATGTGTTGATTATTGATTGTTTTGGATTGCTGTCATCCATCTATCATTATGGCGATGTAGCCTACGTAGGAGGTGGTTTTGGAGTAGGAATCCACAATGTCCTTGAGGCAGCAGTATGGGATATGCCAGTTCTTTTCGGTCCAAACAATAAGCATTTCGCAGAGGCACAAGGACTCTTGCGGGTTGGTGGAGGCTTTGAGATCTTCGATCTTGAGAGTTTCAGTCTGTTGATGAATCAGTTCGCTGAAGATGAAGAATACCGCAAGACATGTGGGTCTTTAGCGGGAGATTATGTCGAGAGTCTGGCTGGTGCAACAAATAAAGTTCTAAGCAACGTAAAGTTATGAAATATCAGATAACATGTGATAACTGTGGTACACAGTTTATCGTTGAGGCTGAAGAAGGACAGACCATCGAGTGTACTTGTCCTCATTGTCATGGTATCATGGAGGTGACTCTGCCATTGGTAAGTGCTGGTCAACAATATGATCAGTCTGCTGGTATGACGCCACAACCCCAGCAGTTACAGGCAGAAACAGCTAAGAAGGGTAATAATGCAATCCTTTGGGGTGTTGTGATTGGACTCCTCTTACTGGCGGGAGGTGTAGGGGCTTATTATGCTATGGGGTCATCTTCGCCAGAGACCACGGTGAGTGATTCTATTCCTAACGATACTATTCCATACGAAACACCGGTTCAAGTAGAGGAGACTCCATCTGTTGATACGGTTGTTGCAGCACCTGAAGTGCCGAAACAAAAGGAAGAAGAACAGGTTGAAGAGAATCAGGAAGAGGAAGAGGATACCTTATCTTCACATGCACATGATGAATAGCTTCAACAGTATATATAACGAATAAAATAGAAAAAGATAAATGGGAAAGATTATTTTGACTGGTGACCGCCCTACAGGTAAACTTCACTTGGGTCACTACGTGGGTTCTCTCCGCCGTCGTGTGGAACTTCAGAACCTCGGAGACTACGATAAGATGTTTGTCTTTATGGCAGACGTACAGGCGTTGACAGATAATGCTGACAACCCAGAGAAGATTCGACAGAATATTATTGAGGTAGCTTTAGATTATCTCTCTGCTGGCTTGAGTCCAGAGAAATGTACACTCTACATACAGAGTCAGATTCCTGAAATAGCCGAACTGACCACTTTCTTGATGAACCTTGTTAGTGTAAGCCGTGTTCAGCGTAACCCAACGGTGAAGACAGAGATTAAGATGCGCAACTTTGAAGCCAATATCCCAATGGGTTTCTTTGCTTATCCTGTGTCTCAGGCAGCTGACATTGCAGCCTTCAAGGCTACGACTGTGCCTGCAGGTGAGGACCAAGAGCCTATGTTGGAGTTGACTCGTGAACTCGTACGTCGCTTCAATCAGATCTATGCACCAGTACTCGTTGAGCCTGCTATTATGTTGCCAGAGAACGCTACAGCACGTCGTCTGCCTGGTACAGATGGTAAGGAGAAGATGAGTAAGAGCCTTGGTAACTGTATCTATCTCTCTGATGATGCTGATACCGTATGGAAGAAGGTGAAGACAATGTACACTGACCCAACTCACTTGAATGTTTCTGATCCTGGTCATGTTGAGGGTAATGCTGTGTTTACTTACCTTGATGCCTTCTCTACTGATGAGGACTTTGCTGAATTCTGGCCAGAGTTCCAGAACCTTGATGAGTTGAAAGCGGCTTATACAGCCGGTGGTATCGGTGATATGAAGTGTAAGAAGTTGCTCAATAGTGTCTTGAATAAGATGTTGGATCCAATCCGTGCGCGCCGTCGTGAGTATGAACAGGATATCCCAGAGATTTATAATATCCTCAAGAAGGGTTCATTGGAAGCACGCGAGACCGCTGCCCAGACTATGGAAGAGGTGCGTGCAGCTATGCAGATTAACTATTTCGAGGATACAGAACTGATACAAAGTCAGGCTGAGCGATTCAGACAGAAGTAAGTCTTTAGCTCTGCTTTAAAGTCATATAGCAGTCTTATTCCATCTTTTTATAGAAGGAATAAGACTGTTTTTTGTGTCTAATAGTCTTGCAGTTAGTACTTTTGATTAAGTTTTTCTTACCTTTTTAACGTACGTGCGAACGCCCCGAACGTATGGTGCGGACGCCTAACACCATTGGTGCGGAGGCTTAGCACGCTACAATAAGTCCTAATTCTTCGAACGATTTATTGGTCGGAAAGAGCCATACTACTAAAAGTAAACCATTTTTTAAGCCTCAGTTATTATTTATATTGGGTGGAGGAAGGTAGATGAAGACCCCTTTTTCGTCTGATAGTCAGTAGAGTTTACACTCGCCTTGATTAAAATTAATGATTATTTAGAAAATATTTATTAGTATAATTTGTGGCAACTAAAAAAAGTCCCTACTTTTGTCTCAACCAACTTAAACAATATAATATCGATGAATAGCGTCTTCAGCGGTGAGAAGAAAAGTCTCTCTTCCGTATTGACCTATTAATTTCGTGAACATAAATAAGATTTCATATAATAATTTTATATTCTTTCGTGTGGTTGAGGCATGTCTCTCTTTGCCAACTGCTTTGCGGAGGATACTAAACAATCTTTATCTATTAAAAAGTTAGATGCGTATGATCTTACACATCAAGCCAATTGGTTTTACGTTATGCATGAGTGTGTCATTCTTGATGCCAACGCAAGGGTATGCTGTGTCAAAGCTGCCTGTTCAGAGCGTACAGCAATCAGGAAGATGCACAGGTGTTATTCTTGATGAACAAGGCGAACCCATTGTTGGTGCCACTGTTCAAGTGAAAGGTACAAGTAATGGGGCCGCCACTGATTTAGACGGTCGTTTCATACTGTCGAATATCCCTCCTGGTAGTGTTCTTGTTATCAGTTACATTGGTATGGAATCAAAGGAGTTGAAATGGGATGGACAGGACATTAAAGTGAAGTTGAAAGAGGAGCAACATGCGCTAAACGAGCTGATTGTGACAGGTTACGGTGGTCAACAGAAGCGTGCTACGTTGACAACAGCTATCTCTAAGATGGATAATAAGGTGTTAGATGCGGCAGCTTTCTCAAATGTCGGTAGTGCGTTGCAGGGTAGTGTGACAGGTCTTCAGGTTGTCAATAGCTCTGGTCAGCCAGGTACTGCGCCTTCTATCACCTTGCGTGGTGGTGCTTCTATCACAGGAAGTGCTCCTGCATTGATTATCGTTGATGGTGTTGAGCGTACTTTGTCAGAGATTAACCCAGCTGATATCGAGTCTATCGAAGTTTTGAAAGATGCTGCCTCAACAGCAATTTATGGTGCGAGAGCAAACGGTGGTGTAATCCTTGTTACAACAAAGCGCGCTCAAGCAGGAAGTTCAAGCATTAACTATCGTTTGAAGGTAGGTGTAAACTTCAAACGTGATGACTACAAGTTTATGAATGCCCGCAACTATCTTTACTATAACCGAATGGGCTTCAAGCGTTATGCAGATGCTATGGAAGGACATGGAAGGGCTGCTAATGTCGATGCACAGAATGGTTATTCTGGCCGTGGATATACTGATTACACTCCACGAACGGATGTTATGTATTACGATGCAACCAACCCTGAACACCAGAGACTGCTAACTGAAGAAGGATGGGAGGTTATGGACGACCCTTACTATGGTGCTACAAACGGTGCAAAGCTTATCTTTAAGGATTATGGAGGTCTTTTAGAAGATGCAATCTACCATAATCAAACCCTTACGCAAGACCATTATCTGAGCTTCAGCGGTGGTAATAACATGGGATCCTTCGTTGCTTCCTTAGGTTACTATAATGAGAATGGAGTTGTACGCAATACTTCTTTCCGTCGTTTCACTGGTAGCGTGAAGGGTGACTATCAAATCAAACCTTGGTTGAAGGTACGTGCTGGTGCGCAGTACACATGGTTTACGAAGCCAGATAGTTATTTTGGTTCATGGAGTTCTTTGTTCTATCGTACCCGTTCACAGCGTCCTACATGGAATCCTTACCTTGCTGATGGCTCTCCAGCACCAGGTTGGAGTAGCTCAGATGGTAACTATATGTATTGGAATGATAAACTCACGATGGAGAATGGTTCACGTTCAGAAACCTTCAACATAGGCTTTGACTTGACATTAATACCTAAGCATCTGAAGATGTCAGCTAATGGATCTATTTATCATGTGCTGAATCAGAATGAAAGTTTCAATAAAGCTTATTACACACAGAGCAATCCTAATAGCATAAACACGACCCGTCGTGCCTACGCATATATGTTTAAGGATACACAGATACAGCTAAATACGACGTTGAACTATTTCAATACGTTTGCTGAACATCATAATGTTGACTTGATGTTGGGTGCTGAGTATTATGATTATAACTACTTCTGGATGAATGCTTCTACAAAGAATTCACCTACAGATGATATCCCTACACTCAATGCTGGTGCTGATAAGGATAGCAATCCTAAGTCTGAGAAATCTGGTAATCGTATTGAGTCTCTCTTTGGACGTTTCAACTATGATTACAAACAAAAGTATCTGCTTAGCTTCACATTCCGTTATGATGGTAACTCTAAGCTGAAAGATAACCGTTGGGGCTTCTTCCCTGGTATCTCTTTGGGCTGGAACATGATGGAAGAAGACTTCTGGAAGGAGTCTAAGTTGTCGAACTTTGTTAGCAATATCAAGCCTCGTATCAGTTATGGTAGCAATGGTAATGTGAGTGGTATTGGTGATTTCTATATCTATGGAATCTATGACCAACTTACAAACTATCATGGTAACACAGCTTTCTACGACCGTTCGCTTGTGAATACAGCCTTAAAGTGGGAGCAGAGTCACACGTTTGAGGCTGGTCTTGACCTCGGCTTCTTTAAGAATCGTTTGTCATTGATTCTCGATTACTACGTTCGTAATACGAGTAATCTGCTTCAGAGCGTGAGTCTTCCTTCCTACTTAGGTTTCTCTTCTATCCAAACAAACTTGGGTAAGTTGCGTAATCAAGGCTTTGAAATGGAGGTGCGTGCTACTCCTATTCACCTGAAGAACAGTTTCCGTTGGGACCTCTCTTTTAATCTCTCAACCGTAAAGAATACGATTATTCAGCTTCCTAAGAGCGACCGTCCATTCAATCAACTCCAAGGAGTAGAGGTTGCTGCAGGCAAGGTTGGCGCTGATGGCAAGACTCCAACTAAGTGGATTGGTGGTTATCGTGAGGGTGGAACACTCGGAGAACTCTATGGTTACAGCCAAGATCACATCTTTAGAGATTGGGATGATGTAAAGGCAAATGCTAACAAGCGTATTGATAACATTGCAAAGTTGTACGGTCCAGGTCTTGCTGATGAGATAAACCCACAGACAGGAGTGCTTTATAAGAACTCAACAGGCTGGAAGGCTATTGAACCTGGTGATGTTTGCTGGGAGGATATCAATGAAGATGGTATCATCAACTCACTCGACCGCAAGGTGTTGGGTAACTCAAGACCAACGGTAACAGGTGGTTGGACAAGTACGTTAAGCTATAAGAACCTCTCATTATTTGCTCGTTTCGATTACGCTTTGGGTCATACAATCTACAATGACCTCAAGGCTCGCTCTATGGGACAGTATCAAGGACAGTTCAATCTTATAGAGAATGTAGAGGATATGTGGACTGAGACCAATCCAGGTGCCAGCTATCCAGCATTCAGTTATGCCGACCAGTTGAATAAGCAGAATATCTGGCGTGAAGGCTCTAAGTTCTTCGAGAAGGCTGGTTACATGGCTTTGCGTGAGATAACATTGAGTTATACCTTACCAAGAACATGGATTAAGGCAATGAAGATGGCGAATGCCAATGTTTATGTGACAGGACAGAACCTCTTCTATCTTACCCCTTATGACGGTGCTTCGCCAGAGCCGGCAGGTGGATATGACTACGGTCGCTATCCAACTCCACGTACACTTATCTTTGGATTAAACGTTACATTTTAATTAAGCAATGTTACTTACAATGAAAAAGTTACTATCCTATATAACAGCTGCAGCTCTCGGTTTAGCTCTGACAGGCTGTATGGACATTGAGCCAGTTAGTACTATTACCGATGCAAACTACTGGAAGAATCCTGATCAAGTACAAGCTTTCAATCAAGGACTGAGTTCTTGGATGCGAAGCTATGCCGACAAGTATATCGTCTGGGGTGAGATGCGAAGTAATATCTATAGTGGAACCGCTTTTAGTGGTGAGGCTCCACAGGGGTATGACCGTCTATGGAATAACACACTTGAGAAGAGTAGTGCGGTGGTAGGCAACTATGGAGGTCTTTACACTGGTATCAACCAAATCAATTTGATGATAGATAAGGTGAAGGAAGCCGACTATCTTACCGATGCGGAGAAGAATAGCTATCTTGGAGGGGCTCATGGTATGCGTGCCTTCTTGTATTTTCAGTTGCTCCGCACCTATGGTGATGTTATTGTCTATCTACAACATACGGAAGGAAAAACTATCGTCTTGAGTAAGGTTGCCCGTAAGCAGGATGCTGCTGCTGACGTAATGAAGCAGATTAAGGCAGACATCTTGGCTTCAGAGACCGCTTATAACAATAACTATAAGTTCACCAATGGTCGTACTTATTGGTCGCTTGCTGCAACGAAGATGCTCAAGGGCGAGGTTTACCTGTGGAGTGGAAAGCAGATGGGTGGTGGTACTGCCGACTATCAGACTGCGCTTACAGCTTATCAAGATGTTCAAAATAATGCGGATGTGAGTCTGCTTGATAATTTTGAAGATGTCTTTGCTTATGATAACAAGGAGAACAAAGAGATTATCTATGCACTCCATAATCGTGAGAACGAAACTTCTTTGTGGGGCGGACTTTACACTTCACTCGTAATGAACAAGCAGAATGTAGGTGCTTATCGTCTGCATAACGATGCTGGTCAGGCAATTCAGTTTAGTGAGTCACCGAATCTAAACCTGCGTTTAGGTAGTGGTGTAATGCGTTTCCCATTGGATAAACGTTTGTGGACGAAACTCTATACAAATGATAATGACAAGCGTAAGAAAGCTTCTTTGGCTGATGTTTATCAGGCTTCAGATGGTTCCTACGTGGGTAATATCTGTAATAAGTTCCACGGGACATTGCTTGCTGGTAGTTCTGCCACATCATGGTATGATGATCAACCTATCTATCGTTATGCAGAGTGTCTGCTTGGTATTGCTGAGGCTAAGGCTTTCTTAGGTCAGGACCCATCAACAGAAATCAATCAAGTTCGTCGTCGTGCATACGGTGCAACCTACTTCAATGCTCATACAGAGGTGCAATATCCAAATGATGTAAGTACTGGCGGTAGTACTGCGCTGACCACTTTCTACACCGATAACCCATTTGTTGGTGGTGATGAGGACCCAATAGAGGCTATCCTTAAAGAGCGTATGCGTGAGTTCTTGTTTGAAGGGAAGCGTTGGCACGATATCCGTTTGGTTGATAAGGCTACTAAGTATTCAACGGCAAACGCAAATCGTTTGTTGTGGCCTATTGATGAGACAACGAAGTCAACCAATGCTGAGTTGGTACAAACTCCGGGCTACGGAGATTAATCAAAAAAACCATTGAATTTTATTTCTATAGGGGAAGGTGCGGGAAAGTGTTCTCGTCTTTCCCCTTTTTCTTTTGGGTCTTCCAAAATTTGGAATGATAAACTAAAACTCTCATATAATAAGGCACGCAGAAGGACAGGAGGGACGGAAGTAAAGACAAAGTCACGGAGGTGTAGCGTACAGATTTCTGATAACTTTTTAGTAGGCTTATGAGACGAAGCTGGCTGTTATATCACTGACAAAGTTGGCTGAAGATGGATCTAACAGTTTTGTAGGTATCCTTCATAACATCCTTAGGGATAGAGAAACACTTTAGAAAGGGAACTTCGCCAGTAGGATGCTGCTACCACAATCTTATGAAAATACCTTACATCCAATCGAGTCAGATAGCTTCAATGCAAGGGTATAATATCCTTATTCATAGGATTTATAATAAATTGTAAATCAACAAGTTGCATTCAATATTAAAGAAGATGTCCTTCTTGCATCAAGAAGGGCGTCTTCAACATGCAAGAAAGGCATGTTCTTGAATACTAACGAGCCTCTTCTTCTTGCTTCTTCAGCCTTCTGTCGAATGGAGAAGAAAGTGGTTAGCAAAAAATCTCAACAATATCTGTCTACTGTTTAATGGTTTTTGGTTCTTGCGAAATATGGAATGATAAACTAAAACTCATATATAATAAGGTACATAGAGTTACGGAGTGAACGGAGGTAAAGGCAATAGCACGGAGGAGCTAATGGCACAAAGATCAAAAGAGGTGTAGTGTACAGATTCTTGATAACTCTTGAGATAAATGCTTTGGGTATAAAGTCTCAAACGAAGCTGACAAACTATCTACGTCGCCCCCCGCACCGATGGTGCCTACGTGCGTGCCAGTGTTTTGTTTTAATAAACTCCGTACTCGCCTTTTCTCTGTGTGACTTTTTGTCAGAGACCTAAGCTTAGGCAAATCATTATCACCCTAAAATGCTGAGGACCCTTTCTTTTGCTTGTAATTAGCAAGATGGTATATTTTCTATAAGTATTATCAGATAAGCATTTTATATCAATTAATTCGCTGTACCTTACTGTATGTTTATTATATATTATAAAGAGTTTTATGTTCTATCTTTTAATGGTGAACTGATATTTAGTACATGTAATATTTATAGCGAACACTGATGGTGCTGGGTAACCAATAATCTATACATTTGACTATTTGTTCTAATAGTAGACTTGCTTATTGTCAGTTGGTTTACTAACTTTTAGGTATTGCACGCTCTATAGAATATTAATACCTTTGTATCGATAGTTGAATACATATTTTTTACTTAAGACTCTATTCGTTGTAGCACGGAGTCTTTAAACTACAAGTTAGATGAAGAATAACAGAAAAATACTTATCTGTACAGGGGTGTATAATAGTTGTTCGTTATATAGAAAGGCGATTTGCCTAATACTTTTTTCAAGTTTTTTCATGCTTAGTGGAAATGCACAAGAGGTGAATAAGCGTGATACAACTGTTGAGATGAAAGAAGTTATGGTGACAGCACGTAGCGAGATTAGGAAGTTGAAGGAGTCGGCAATGCCTATATCTGTTATAGGACAGCGTCAGTTACAAGGTACGGCGACAAATATTAATGACGTACTTGCGCGTACAGTTGGTGTCACTGTACGAAACACAGGAGGTTTAGGTAGTGCCTCTCGCATCTCTCTCCGTGGCTTAGAAGGTAAGCGTATGGGGATGTATGTGGATGAAATTCCGATGTCGCAATTGAGTAACTTTGTTGCCTTAAATGATATTCCAACGAATATGATAGAGCGCATTGAGGTTTATAAAGGTATTGTTCCTTATAAGTTTGGTGGCTCAGCCTTGGGCGGAGCTGTTAATGTAGTAACAAAGGAATACCCACCAGTTTATTTTGATTTCTCATACGAACTGGGTTCATTCAACACACATCAGGTATCAACGGTGTTTAAGCGTACCAATCATAAAACTGGTCTACAATTTGGTATTGGTGGAGCCTTCTCGTTCTCAAAGAACAATTATAAGATGACCCTGGCAAATCTTGATAATAGAATAGTAGAAAGAGATCATGATAAGTTCAGTAAAGTCATGGCTGGAATGTCAGTTAAGGCTACGAAATGGTGGTTTGATGAAGTGAAGTGGGAATTGATTTTCTTAAAGACACGTCAGGAGATACAAGGGATAGACCTTGATGTGCGTGAGGCTTATAACCATTCTGTTAGTGGATTGACGACATTGACACTAAAGCGTAAGAATTTCTTTTTGGATGGTCTCGATTTTGATTTTGATATAGGATATTTCATTGGCAGGTATGGTTTGAATGATAAGGCTTCAAATCGTTATGATTGGGACGGAAACAAGTTGCCTGCAGTCTCTCCATACGGAGGAGAGCAGAATAACTTCCCTTCAGACGGAAGAAATCGGTCGAACGAGTTGACGTCGAAGCTTAATTTGGGATATACCATAGATAAGCATCATGGTGTTAATCTGAATGTTTACTTTGATAGGAATTCACTTCATCCAAACGACTCTTTAATGGATAAAGCCTTGGGATTTCAGTCAAATTTCCCAAGTAAGATGAAAACCTTAACAACGGGTTTATCATACGATTTGACCCTCTTTGATGGTCGTTTCCAAAACGCTTTTACGTTTAAGAACTTTATATTCTCATCTCATTCTCGTAGTATTGATGTTTATTCGGTACGATCACCAGAGCCTGTAAAGGTGTTTAAATCTTATTTCGGTTTTAGTGATGCCTTTCGTTATAAGTTTACAGACGATTTGATGCTAAAGGGCTCTTTTAATTCAGAGGTGCGAATACCTACAAGTGAGGAGTTGATAGGTAATGGATATTCTATCCTTGCATCCCCAGCTTTGAAGCCTGAGCGTACATCTGGTGTCAATCTTGGTATGCTTTATCGTCACTTAAAACAAGATGGAGGACTTGTTGAGATAGAGTTGAATGGATTTTATAATCAGTTGAAAGACATGATAAGGTTCACGCCTGATATGATTCCTACGATGGCTCGCTATCGTAACTTTGGTAGTGTTCGTACGAGAGGTGTTGAACTTGATGTTAAAGGAGATGTCTGTCCAGTACTCTATCTTTATGCGAATGGTACTTATCAAGACCTTCGTGACGTGAGAAAGTTAACTCCTGGTACTACTGTCGAGAATCCCACTTATATGAAACGTATACCAAACGTACCTTATTTGTTAGCAAACTTTGGCGCAGAGTTCCATAAAGAGAATCTCTTTGGAGGAAAGGAACAGAACACCCGTTTCCTCTTTGACGCTTCGTACGTGCATACGTATTTCTATGATTTTGAAGTAAGTCGGTATCAAGATAAGAAGATTCCTTCTGCGTTGACGATGGATGCAGCCATAGAACATAGTTTCAAGAACGACCAATGGGTTCTGACATTTAAAGTAAAGAATCTCACTAATCGCCGTGTTGTATCAGAATTTAATCGTCCTCTGCCAGGAAGATATATAGGAGTAAAGGTAAGATACCTTCTGAAGTAAGAGGCAATAAGACTTTATTTTGCATTAAGTTACATGAAAGAATAAAGTATGATTCATAAAGAAAGGGCATCTTGTGTGTCTATAGAGATAATATTAATATTAAATAAAGAGAACAATGAAAAAGCTCAAATCAATTCTTTCAGCCATTGTTGTGATGGCTATGTTTACCGCTTGTGGAAACAATGGTGACGACCCAACACCTGGTCCTAAACCTAATCCTGGTAATAAGGACTTCCATGGAGTTGTCTTCGCAACGGGAATTACCAATCCAGAGGGTAATAGTGGTAATGTATATTTACAAGCATTACCAAGTCTGTTGCCTGGTACTTATGATAATAGCAATAGTATTCCTTGCGGTTTTGGTTCTACGCCAATTGTAACAGAGTCGGGCAATGTCTATACTTTCCCTGATTATATGGGTAATACGAAGGCAGAGATAAACCGCTATAGAATTATGAACGATGGTACATGGAAGAAAGAAGGCGCCTTGTCTATTCCTGCTGGTGCTGCAGCATGTAACATCGTAGAAGCAAGTAGTGAGAAAGCATACGTCAGTTTACAAGGTATTGGTGTTGTGATGGTATTCAACCCAACAACTATGACAAAGATTGCTGATATTGACCTTAATAATCTGAAACAGTCAGATACGAGGGTTGCACCTGCTGCAATGATTATTCGTGATGGTAAACTCTTTGTTGGACTGAACCAAATGAATGCTCAGTATATGCCAACACGTAATAACATAGAGTTTGCTATGATTGATGTGAAGACAAATAAGGTGGAGAAACACATTGTTAATGAGTCTTTGGGAATGTGTTTTGCTACTCGTCCTATTGATGCTGGTTCAATCTTTATGGATGAGAATAAGGATATTTACTTTAACTGTGTTGGTTCATTCGGTTTTGTTCCTGGACTGAATGGTGGTATCGCTCGTATAAAGAATGGTTCTACAGAGATTGACCCAGACTTCCTGATTCGTCTTGATAAGACAGAGGTTGCAGGTCTTTCAACCAAGCATATAGACTATATCGTAGCTATGTGTTATGCGGGTAAGGGTTTACTATATATTTATGGAAACTCATTCGCACTTGCTCCTGATGGTCTGACAAATCCATACCTCAGCTTTACATCTGTTCCAATCGTTGTTGATTTGAAGCAAAAGACGATGACGCTTATCAACGGAATGGAGATTTCTAATCCTCAATGTATTGCAGTTGCTAAGCATAAGAATTTGATAGTCTTCGGTAGTGCTAATAAGAAGGCTACAGGCTTCTACACTTACAATCCAGATACGAAAGAAGTATCAGGTCCTATCATTCAAGTGAAGGGTAACCCTTGCTTCTTCCATAGCTTTGAGAAGTAATTAAGCTTTGTATAATAGAGAAGAGGGTGTGTCAAAATTGATACATCCTCTTTTTATTTTGCTTTGTAAACATATAACTTGTTAACTCGTCACCTTGTTAACTCGTCACCGAACTTATCTTTGTACAATAAAAAAGGCAACCAACGAAAAGTTGATTGCTTTTTATGTTTTGCTTTGTAATCAGATAACTCGTTAACTTGTCAACTCGTTAACTCGTCAACTAACTTACAAATTCGCGTTGTCGTTCTTCCATTCAGCAACAGCTGGTACGATGTCGAGACTGATGATTTCCTCACGCATCTTGCAGAGGTGCTCGTAAGAAGCCTGAAGAGAAGCCATCTCCTCTGGAGTACCTGTTGGCTCAGTGTAGTGAACACCAGTAGCGTCGATTGTTGTAGGCATAGCCATCATAACGTTCTTGAAGCCGAGCTTCTCGTCGTTAACGTAGCAACCTGCTGGCAAGGTGAACTTCTCACCACCCATAGCAGCCTCAATCATCTTAACAGCGTTGTAAGCTGGACTCTGGAATGAGCTACGGCCACGAAGCTTGATGATGTTTGAACCACCCTGTACTGTATGATGCTTAATCTCTTCCCAACGCTCAGCTGAGAGACCCATCTCTGACAATGGCTTGCCATCAACCTTAACCTGAGAAGCAAATACAGCCATCTGCTCACCGTGACCACCGTAGGTGTGTGCACCAGTAACCTTATCCTGCTGTACACCGAACTCATGAGCCAAAGCCTGCTGTAGACGAGTTGAGTCGAGAGCAGCGAGTGATGTCAACTGATTTGGCTTCAAACCAGAGTGGATAAGAGCTGTCAATGCAGTAACGTCAGCTGGGTTGAAGATAACAACAACGTGCTTAACGTCTGGGCAGTACTTCTTGATGTTCTCACCGAAGTCAGCTGCAATCTTGCAGTTACCCTTCAACAAGTCCTCACGTGTCATACCTTCCTTACGAGGAGCACCACCAGAAGAGATGATGTACTTAGCACCAGTGAATGCCTCAGCAGGGTCAACGGTGTAAGAGAGGTTAGCACCTGGGAAAGCGCACTGCTCCATCTCGTCGAATACACCATGAACGCCTGGCTCATAGATATCATATAGACAGATGTTAGGAGTAAGACCGAGTGTGAGAGCGGTCTGAACCATGTTTGAACCAATCATACCGCCTGCACCGACGATAACAAGTTTCTCGTTTGTTAAGTAATTCATAATAAATATTTTATTTTAAAAGTATATTTTCCCTTTTGTTCGATACCGCAAAGTTAATAAAAAAAGAGTATGTGAGAAGAAAAAGAATGAATTATTTGTGTTATTATTTATAAAAGGGCGGGCCTTTGTAAAGTCGGTTTTGCATTTATAGATATTTCTTGTTCTTCTTGATTTGGATGTTATGAAATTATTGATTAACTTAGCAGGCGGATAGGAGAGATTTTCTTTTCTTGTATTGTTTTATAACCTCTAACCCAATAAATATTATGCAAACAATCAATGAACGCCTTGTTGCTTTTCGCAGATGGATGAAGGAGAATGCGCTTACTGCTTTTATTTTCCCAAGTAGTGACCCCCATAATAGTGAATATGTGGCCGACCACTGGAAGACTCGTGAATGGATATCTGGTTTCACGGGCTCGGCTGGTACAGCCGTAGTAACGTTGCATCACGCCGCCTTATGGACGGATTCTCGTTACTTTATTGCAGCTGCAAAAGAACTTGCGGGGAGTGAGTTTCTATTGATGAAAGAACGTGTAGAAGGTACTCCTTCTATTAGTGAGTGGTTAGCAAGTGAGCTGACAGAATACGATAGTCCTATTGTTGGAGTGGACGGAAGTGTCAATACTTTTGTTAGTGTTGCTGATTTGAAAGAGAGTTTGGCGACAAAAGGGAACATGCAGGTGCGTTGTGTTGATGATCCAATGGATGTGCTATGGCTTGACCGACCTGTCATTCCTAATAATAAGATCTGTCTTCATCCATTGAAGTATGCTGGTGAGACGACAGAAAGTAAACTGTCTCGAATACGTGAGTGTTTAGTTAAACAATGTGCGGACGGACTGTTAGTTACGGCCTTAGACGAGATTGCTTGGGTGCTGAATTTGCGTGGAAACGATGTTCATTGTAATCCGGTCTTTGTCTCTTATCTATTAATAGCTCCTGATAAAGTTACCTTATATATATATAAGGATAAATTATCAGAAGAAGTGCAGGCCTATCTTTCTACAGAGCATGTAGATGTAGAGGAGTATGATGTGGTTGTGGAGGGCTTGAAGAGATATGCTGGGAAAGCGCTTTTGATAGACGTTAGTTCTACTAACTACAACTTATCTACTGCGGTGGAGAGTGAAAAGTTACATGTAGGAACGTCTCCAATACCGATGATGAAAGCCATAAAGAACAAGGTTGAACAGGACTGCTTCCGTGCGGCTATGTTGCGTGATGGAGTCGCAATGGTTAAGTTTTTAGCGTGGATTAAGGCTGCTGTTGAGAAAGGCGGAGAGACAGAGATATCGCTTGACGAGCGTTTGACGGGTCTACGTGCAGAGCAACCTATGTTTCAGGGTATCTCCTTCGACACCATTGTGGGGTATGAAGAACATGGAGCAATCGTACATTATGAGGCAACACCAGAGACGGATATCCCAGTAAAGCCACATGGATTGGTACTTATTGATAGTGGTGCACAGTATTTAGATGGTACGACAGACATAACGAGAACCATTGCCTTGGGTGAACTGACAGAGGAACAACGACGAGTCTATACCTTAGTTTTGAAAGGACATATCCAACTTGATAGGATTCATTTCCCTGCAGGAGCCTGTGGAACACAGTTGGATGCGATAGCTCGTGCACCGATGTGGCGTGAAGGTTATAATTATCTGCATGGTACAGGACATGGGGTAGGGAGTTACCTCAATGTACATGAAGGTCCTCATCAAATTCGTATGGAGTGGCGACCAGCACCTATGCAAGCTGGTATGACGGTAACCAACGAACCAGGACTCTATCTTGAAGGGAAATTCGGTGTGCGCATAGAGAATACTTTACTCATTGTTCCTGCGGAGACAACCGCTTTTGGTGAGTTCCTCAAGTTTGAGACACTTACACTTGCACCGATTGATACAACCCCGATAGTACTTGAGATGTTGAGTGTTGAGGAACGTGAGTGGCTGAACAACTATCATCGTCGTGTCTACGAGACCCTGTCGCCTTATCTTGATGAGGCTGAAAAAACATGGCTGAAGGAAGCTACTCAAGCTATTTAAGTACAATAGTACGTAAAAAACTTCTGTCCCAATACGAAGAAGGTAGGACATATCAAACGTTGTGAGGTATGTTTCAAACAGAACTTATAGGTTGTGTTTCTATTTCTCTGCAAGTGTTTAGATGCCGTAATGATGCATGAGAGTGCTCCACGTAGTCCCTTTTTATGTAGCACAAGTTGATGAGGCTTTCGTTCTCTCATGGTCTGGTTTTATAGAGCGACAGCTTGTAGCACACGTTGGGAACTCGTAGAAAGAGGAGTAACCACCATTCTCCATAGTCCCTGCTTGGGTGACTATATATCTGTTTCGGCTGTGGAAACCTGTAAGCATGATATGCGCTATTATAGTTGTCGTCATCTCCATGCGAGTAACTCGATTATAAATCCATTCTTTGGAGGGTAAAGTAAAATAAAAAAATCCTTACAACGTTTTGAGCTAAACTCCCTTTAAACAAGGGTAAGATATCTTCTATGTTAGAACTTGTAATCTGCAATAAATCAGTAGGTTATATATAGCGTTGAAAAAGATGCCCTTCTTGCCCCAAGAAGGGCGTCTTCTTTAGGCAAGAGGGGCATGTTTTTGAATGTAGAAGGGGCCTCTCTCGAATCATCCCCAAGCCCTTCTCGAATGGAGAGGAAAAGGAAGAATGAATTATCCCTACAAAATTTTGCTCACGTGTGTCGTACTTTATCTTCTTTTATCAAGGTCCTTATAGGGTTGGTTCGGGGACTTTCTCTCAAAAAAGAACATATTTTTGGTTCTCCCAAAATATGGAGTTATAAACTAAAACTCTCATATAATAAGACGCACATTAGTCTTGTTACGATAAATTAGATAGTTGATTAAGACAGTAGATAATTAGCATAAAGAAATGTTCTGTTTGACATGTTTAGACGAGGTAACAAAGCAGAAAAATCCACAAACGTTTGGAGGTTAGGAGAATAAAGTGTAACTTTGCAGGCGCAAAAGTGGCGTCATGCCCTTTTGAATACGTTTAACTAATAAATAATTTAAAACAAAAAGCATGATTATTGTACCAGTAAAGGACGGTGAGAACATCGAGCGCGCGCTCAAGAAGTTCAAGAGAAAGTTTGAGAAGACAGGTGTTGTTAAGGAGCTTCGTGCTCGTCAGCAGTTTGACAAACCATCTGTTAAGAAGCGCCTGAAGATGGAACGTGCCGTTTACGTACAGCATCTTCGCGACGCAGAAGAGTAAAATCTTCTTTAAAAATTTGGTGGTCTGGATTAATTTCCGTAAATTCGTTGCCATATAAATGGTTTGACAATGTGCCGATGGTAGATAAGTTCTTAGATTACATAAAGTTCGAGAGAAATTATTCTCCACTGACGGTAATCAATTATCGTAAAGACTTGATAGAGTTTGAACGGTTTTATAAAGAACTTGATCCGCTGCTCTCTTGGGAGTCTGTAGACTCTGATGTTGTCAGAAATTGGATGGAGTACATGATGGACAGAGGTAACTCTGCTTCGTCGGTCAATAGAAGGCTCAGTGCGCTGAGATCGTTCTATCGATTTGCACTTCGCCGTAAACTTATTGAGAAAGACCCTGTTCATGGTCTTCAAGGTCCTAAAAAACAAAAGCCGCTCCCTCAGTTCCTTAAGGAGTCGGAGATGGATAGACTGCTGGATCCAAAGATGTGGACAGATAGTTATAAGGATGTACTTGCACGTACAATCATTGTGACATTCTATGAGACGGGTGTACGTCTGTCGGAATTGATAGGTCTTGATGATAAGGATATTGATAATATCACTTGTGAAATCAAAGTAACAGGTAAGAGAAATAAGCAACGAATAATCCCCTTTGGAAAGGAACTCACCGAGTTGTTTGCACAGTACCAACAGGTACGCAATACGACTGTAAAAGGTGATTCCGTAGCCTTCTTTCAAACAGAGAAGGGTAAAAGGATGACAGGTGAACAGGTGAGAGAATTGGTTAAGAAAAACCTATCAAAGGTGTCAACGTTGAAAAAACGTTCGCCACACGTTCTTCGCCATACATTTGCCACGGCAATGCTCAATCATGATGCAGGACTGGAAAGTGTAAAGAAACTGCTTGGACATGAGAGTCTGTCAACGACAGAGATTTATACTCATACAACCTTTGAGCAGTTGAAGAAAGTCTATAAAAATGCCCATCCAAGGGCTTAACCTTTTAAAAACGGAGGTAACTATGGAAATTAAGATCCAGTCGATTCATTTCGACACAACCGAGAAGTTACAGGCCTTTATCACCAAGAAGGCTGAGAAGTTAGAAAAGTCTTACGAAGACATTCAGAAAGTAGAGGTGCAATTGAAGGTTGAGAAACCAGCAACAGCTTTAAATAAAACAACAAGTCTATCAGTAACAGTACCAGGTAACACCTTGTTTGTTGAAAAGACTTGCGATACTTTTGAAGAAGGTATCGATAATTGTTTAGATGCGATGAAGGTTCAGCTCACCAAGTTTAAGGAAAAACAAAGAAAGCATTAAAAAAATCTCTCAAATATTTTGGAGATTAAAATAAAAGTCTTACCTTTGCAGCCGTTTTACGACAAGTAGCCTTCGGCTGCAAAGTAATGCCTCTTTAGCTCAGTTGGCCAGAGCACGTGATTTGTAATCTCGGGGTCGTTGGTTCGAATCCGACAAGAGGCTCTCCTTGAAAGGGGGATACATTTCTGAGGGTAGTTTCCAGAGTGGCCAAATGGGGCAGACTGTAAATCTGCTGCTTCTAGCTTCGGTGGTTCGAATCCATCACTACCCACATTGAGAAATGTAATTTGCGGAAATAGCTCAGTTGATAGAGCACTAGCCTTCCAAGCTGGGGGTCGCGGGTTTGAGCCCCGTTTTCCGCTCTAAGCTTTTGCTGTAATAGCTCAGTGGTAGAGCACTTCCTTGGTAAGGAAGAGGTCCTGAGTTCAACTCTCAGTTACAGCTCTGCTAATTGTTATTAATTTAGTGTAACTAAAAGCACAGATTATTCATTTAATATTAAATAAGAAAAAGCTATGGCTAAAGAAGAATTCGTGCGCACCAAACCGCATGTAAACATTGGTACTATCGGTCACGTTGACCACGGTAAGACCACTCTTACTGCAGCAATCTCAAAGGTTCTTCACGAGAAGGGCTTCGGTACAGAAGATGTTAAGTCTTTCGATCAGATTGATAATGCTCCTGAGGAGAAAGAGCGTGGTATTACCATTAACTCTGCACATATTGAGTACGAAACAGCTAACCGTCACTACGCACACGTAGACTGTCCGGGTCACGCCGACTATGTTAAGAACATGGTAACTGGTGCTGCTCAGATGGATGGTGCTATCTTGGTTGTAGCTGCTACTGACGGTCCTATGCCTCAGACTCGTGAGCACGTATTGCTCGCTCGTCAGGTAAACGTACCTCGCTTGGTTGTATTCTTGAACAAGTGTGATATGGTTGACGATGAGGAGATGCTTGACCTCGTTGAGATGGAGGTTCGTGAGATTCTCGAGCAGTACGGTTATGAGGAGGATACTCCTATCATCCGTGGTTCTGCACTCGGTGCTCTTAATGGTGTTGAGAAGTGGGTTGACTCTGTAATGGAGCTCATGAACACTGTTGATACTTGGATTGAAGAGCCAGAGCGTGAGATTGACAAGCCATTCTTGATGCCTGTTGAGGATGTATTCTCTATCACAGGTCGTGGTACTGTTGCTACAGGTCGTATCGAAACTGGTATCTGTAAGGTAGGTGATGAGGTTCAGTTGCTCGGTCTCGGTGAGGACAAGAAGTCTGTTATCACTGGTGTTGAGATGTTCCGTAAGAACCTTCCAACTGGTCAGGCTGGTGACAACGTAGGTCTCCTCCTCCGTGGTATCGATAAGGCTGAGGTTAAGCGTGGTATGGTTGTCGTACACCCAGGAGCTATCACTCCTCACGATCACTTCAAGGCATCTATCTATGTATTGAAGAAGGAAGAGGGTGGTCGTCATACTCCATTCGGTAACAAATATCGTCCACAGTTCTACCTCCGTACAATGGACTGTACAGGTGAAATCCACCTCCCAGAGGGCGTTGAAATGGTTATGCCAGGTGATAACGTAGAGATTGAGGTTGTATTGATCTATAAGGTTGCTTTGAACGAGGGTCTTCGTTTCGCTATCCGTGAGGGTGGTCGTACAGTAGGTTCTGGTCAGATTACAGAGATTCTCCCAGACGTAAACTAATCAGTAATCTTATATTACAAGATATAGTTCCCGGTTTTCTTGGGAATCGGGAACTAACTTACGGGTTTAGCTCAGTTGGTAGAGCACTGGTCTCCAAAACCAGGTGTCGAGGGTTCGAGCCCTTCAACCCGTGCAAAAAGAATAGATTTTATGTTTAATAAGATAGTTAATTATTGCAAGGCTTGCTACGACGAACTTGCGCATAAAACTACATGGCCATCACGCGCACAGCTTACACATAGTGCAATGGTAGTTATATCTGCTTCCGTTATCATTGCATTGGTAGTGTTTGCTATGGATTCAGTTTTCCAGCGTGTTATGGAATTTGTATACCCAAGATAATTCATTAGGAAATGGCAGAGACAGAAAAGAAATGGTATGTTCTTCGTGCTGTCAGTGGCAAAGAGGCAAAGGTAAAGGAATATATCGATGCTCAATTGCGTCTGAACGAAAAACTTGCTGAGCGTGTTTTTGAGGTTTTGTTACCTATGGAAAAACACGCTACTGTGCGTAAAGATGGGAAGCGTGTTGTAAAGGAGAAGTTAAGTCTCCCTGGTTATGTACTTGTTCAAGCTAACATGACTGCTGATATCGCTTCTACGTTGCGTTTTATGCCTAATGTCTTAGGTTTTCTCGGAGGTATGTCTGACCCTTCACCAGTACGCCAGGCAGATATTAATCGTCTGTTGGGTAATGTGGAAGATACTGAACTTGAAGAAGTTCAGAATGTACCATACGTAGTTGGTGAAACTGTTCAGGTTACTGATGGTCCTTTCAGTGGTTTCCATGGTATAATCGAAGAGGTTAATGCTGAGAAACATAAACTGAAGGTGATGGTGATGATTTTTGGTCGTCAAAATCCATTGGAACTAAGTTTTATGCAAGTCGCAAAAGAGGAATAGTGTTGTTACGGATACTATTCAACTTATAGTTTAATTTTTAATATTAACAAAGAAATGGCTAAAGAAGTAGCTGGATTAATCAAATTACAGATTAAAGGTGGCGCTGCAAATCCTTCCCCTCCAGTAGGCCCAGCATTGGGTTCTAAGGGTATTAATATTATGGGATTCTGTAAGGAGTTCAACGCCCGTACCCAGGACAAGGCTGGTAAAGTTCTTCCAGTCGTTATTACCTACTACAACGATAAGTCTTTCAGCTTTATCATCAAGACTCCTCCTGCTGCAGTGCAACTGATGGAGGCTGCCAAGGTGAAGGTCGGATCTGGAGAGCCAAACCGCAGAAAGGTTGCATCCGTAACTTGGGAGCAGGTAAAGGCTATCGCAGAAGATAAGATGCCAGACCTCAACTGTTTCACAGTAGAGAGTGCAATGAAACTTATTGCTGGTACAGCTCGTAGTATGGGTATCACTGTAAAAGGGGACTTCCCTGGTAAATAATTTTAAACTTCAAAAGTAAAAATGAGTAAACTGACAAAAAATCAGAAATCAGTAGCTGAGAAGGTTGAAGCAGGGAAGGCATATTCATTGAATGAAGCAGCACAGTTGGTAAAGGATATTACTACTACTAAGTTTGATGCTTCTGTAGATGTTGATGTTCGCCTCGGTGTTGACCCACGTAAAGCTAACCAAATGGTTCGTGGCGTCGTGTCACTTCCAAATGGTACTGGTAAGGTCACACGTGTGCTCTGTCTCTGTACTCCTGATCAGGAAGCTGCCGCTAAGGAAGCTGGTGCTGATCATGTTGGTCTCGATGAATATATCGAAAAGATCAAGGGCGGATGGACTGATATTGATGTTATCATCACTATGCCATCATGCATGGGTAAGTTAGGTCCTTTGGGTCGTGTCCTCGGTCCTCGTGGATTGATGCCAAACCCAAAGAGTGGTACTGTAACTATGGATGTTGCTAAGGCAGTTAAGGATGTTAAGCAGGGTAAGAT
Source organism: Prevotella sp. C561 (assembly GCF_000224595.1). NCBI lineage: Bacteria > Pseudomonadati > Bacteroidota > Bacteroidia > Bacteroidales > Prevotellaceae > Prevotella > Prevotella sp. C561. Next base: position 43,468 of record NZ_JH114148.1, read on the forward strand.
TGACTTTAAGGTTGATAAGGCTGGTATTATCCATACTTCAATCGGTAAGGTTAGCATGACTGCTGAGCAGATTTATGGTAACGCTAAGGAGTTTATCTCTACTGTTATCAAGTTGAAGCCTGCTGCTGCTAAAGGTACATATATCAAGAGTATCTTTATTTCTAGCACAATGAGTAAGGGTGTCAAGATTGATCCTAAATCAGTTGAATAACTCTAAAAGTTTTGTACAATGAAAAAAGAAGTAAAAGATACAATTATCGCTGAACTCGGTGAGAAGTTAAAGAACTATCCTCATTTCTATTTGGTTGATGTAACTGGATTGAATGCAGAGGCTACAAGTTCTCTTCGCCGCAAGTGTTTCAAGAGCGAAATCAATATGGTTGTCGTGAAGAATAATCTTCTTCATAAGGCTTTTGAAGCTTCAGATGTAGATTTTGAACCACTGTATAGTTCTTTAAAGGGTAATACTGCAGTTATGTTTACACATACTGCTAACGTACCAGCAAAGTTGTTGAAGGAGTATAAGAAGGAAGGTATTCCTGCTCTTAAGGCTGCTTACGCAGAGGAGTCTCTGTTCGTTGGTGCTGAAAAACTCGAAGAACTTTCAGCTCTCAAGAGCAAGAACGAACTTATTGCAGATGTTGTGGCATTGCTGCAGTCTCCTGCAAAGAACGTTGTTTCTGCTCTCCAGTCAGGTGCTGGCACCATCCATGGTGTGCTTAAGACTTTAGGCGAGCGTCCTGAGTAAAAAATCTAATAAAGTCAAATAGATATATTATTTTTAGAACAAAAAATTAAAATTTAGAATAAAATGGCAGACGTAAAAGCTATTGCAGAAGAGTTAGTAAATCTTACTGTTAAGGAAGTAAATGAGTTGGCAACTGTCCTCAAGGACGAGTATGGTATTGAGCCTGCAGCTGCAGCTGTTGCTGTAGCTGGTCCTGCTGCAGCTGCTGCAGGTGGCGCAGCTGAAGAGAAGTCAGAGTTTGACGTAGTTCTCGTTGAAGCTGGTGCTAACAAGCTCAAGGTTGTTAAGGCAGTTAAGGAGGCTTGTGGTCTTGGTTTGAAGGAAGCTAAGGACCTCGTAGACGGTGCACCTTCTACTTTGAAGGAAGGCATGGCTAAGGCTGAGGCTGAGAACCTGAAGGCTGCTATTGAGGCTGAGGGTGCTAAGGTAGAGTTGAAGTAATTCTACTTCTCCTTACATAATATAATATGGTTAGGATTTACCAAGTAGGTGAGTCCTAACCTTTTTGTGTCTCTTGACATATATAAGGGTACTTTCCCCTTTTTAGTCCGCCGCTGGACTTTAAACATTTGAATATTTAATTTCAGTTATGGCATTAGAAAATAAACCCAGAGTAAATTTCGCCAGCGTTAAGAATCCGTATCCATATCCGGATTTCCTCGATGTGCAGTTGAAGTCTTTCCGTGACTTCCTACAGCTGGATACTCCGCCTGAGGAACGCAAGAATGACGGTTTGTATAAGGTGTTCGCAGAGAATTTCCCTATCACCGATACGCGTAATAATTTCGTCCTTGAGTTCCTGGATTACTATATTGATCCACCAAGATACTCTATTGATGAGTGTTTAGAGCGTGGATTGACATACAGTGTACCTTTGAAGGCTAAGATGAAACTGTATTGTACTGACCCTGATCACGAGGATTTCGGAACGTTTATTCAGGATGTATTTTTGGGTACAATCCCTTACATGACCAGCAATGGTACATTCGTTATCAATGGTGCTGAGCGTGTTGTTGTTTCCCAGTTACATCGTTCTCCGGGTGTGTTCTTTGGTCAAGGTGTTCATGCAAATGGTACTGTTCTTTACAGTGCACGTATCATCCCGTTCAAGGGTTCATGGATAGAGTTTGCTACTGACATTAACAATGTTATGTATGCTTATATTGACCGTAAGAAGAAGTTGCCTGTAACCACAATGCTTCGCGCTATTGGTTATGAGACGGATCGCGATATTCTTCAAATCTTTGATCTCTGTGAGGAGGTAAAGGTAAATAAGAAAAACCTTAAGGCAGCTATTGGTCGTAAGATTGCCGGTAACGTGATGAAGTCATGGACTGAGGACTTCGTTGATGAGGATACCGGTGAAGTTGTATCTATCGAACGTAATGAGGTTGTTGTTGAACGTGAGACTATCATTACAGAAGATAATGTTGATCAGATTCTTGATAGTTCTGTTTCAACAATCTTGCTACATAAAGATGAAGAGGCTGCAAGTAAGTACTCTATTATCTTCAACACATTAGCTAAGGATCCAAGCCACTCAGAGATTGAGGCTGTAAATTATATCTATCGTCAGTTGCGTAATGCTGATGCTGCTGATGATGCAAGTGCACGTGAGGTGTTCCAGAACTTATTCTTCTCAGACAAGCGTTATGACTTGGGTGAGGTAGGCCGTTACCGTATCAATAAGAAGTTGAATTTGGAAACGGATATGGATGTACGTGTGCTGACAAAGGACGATATCATTGAGATTATTAAGTATCTCATTAGTTTGATTAATTCAAATGCGACAGTAGACGATATCGACCACTTATCAAATCGACGTGTTCGTACTGTAGGTGAACAGTTAGCTAACCAATTCTCTATTGGTCTTGCACGTATGAATCGTACTATCCGTGAGCGTATGAACGTTCGTGACAGTGAAGTGTTCCAGCCAACGGATTTGATTAATGCAAAGACTATCTCAAGTGTCATTAACTCATTCTTTGGTACTAATCCATTGAGTCAGTTTATGGATCAAACCAACCCATTGGCAGAGGTAACTCATAAGCGTCGTCTTTCTGCTCTTGGCCCTGGTGGTTTGTCTCGTGAGCGTGCAGGTTTCGAGGTACGTGACGTTCACTATACACACTATGGTCGCCTTTGTCCTATTGAGTCTCCTGAAGGTCCTAACATCGGTTTGATTTCGTCACTCTGTATGTATGCTAAGATTAATGATCTTGGCTTCATTGTTACACCTTATCGTCGTGTACATGATGCTAAGGTTGACATGGACAATAAGGATGTTGTCTTCTTAACAGCTGAAGAGGAAGAGGATAGGATTATCGGACAGGGTAATGCTCCATTGAATGCAGATGGTACATTTATTCGTGACGTCGTTAAGTGTCGTCAGGATGCTGACTATCCAGTTGTTGCTCCTGATTCTGTTTCACTTATTGATGTTTCTCCACAGCAGATTGCGTCTGTATCAGCTGGTCTGATTCCATTCTTGGAGCATGATGATGGGCACCGTGCTTTGATGGGATGTAACATGATGCGTCAGGCTGTTCCTTTGCTTCATAATGATGCACCTATCGTTGGTACAGGTCTTGAGAAGCAGGTATGTGAAGATTCACGTACTATGGTTACAGCAGAAGGCGATGGTGTTATCGAGTATGTTGATGCTACAACAATCCGTATTCTCTATGATCGTACAGATGATGAGGAGTTTGTAAGCTTTGAGCCTGCTCTGAAAGAATATCGTATTCCTAAGTTCCGTCGCACTAACCAGAATATGGTTGTAGACCTTCGTCCTATTTGTGATAAGGGGCAGCGTGTGAAGAAGGGAGATATCCTCACAGAGGGTTACGCTACAGAGAATGGTGAGTTGGCATTGGGTCGTAACCTTGTTGTGGCTTACATGCCATGGAAAGGTTATAACTATGAGGATGCTATCGTTATTTCCGAACGAATGGTTCGTGAAGACGTTTTGACTTCTGTTCATGTTGATGAGTATTCACTTGAAGTTCGTGAAACAAAGCGTGGCGTTGAGGAGTTCACTGCTGACATTCCTAACGTGAGCGAGGAAGCTACTAAGGATCTTGACGATAATGGTATTATCCGTATTGGTGCTCGTGTAGAGCCAGGCGATATCATGATAGGTAAGATTTCTCCTAAGGGCGAGAGTGATCCTTCTCCAGAAGAGAAGCTTCTCCGTGCTATCTTTGGTGACAAGGCTGGTGACGTTAAGGATTCTTCATTGAAGGCTAACCCATCATTGAGTGGTGTTGTTATCGATAAGAAACTCTTTAGCCGCGCTATTAAGACTCGTGAGAGCAAGCGTCAGGATAGGAATATTCTTGCTAAGATTGACGAAGAGCAGGAGGCTAAGATAAATGACTTGAAGGATCTCTTGGTTGATAAGTTGCTTGAGTTGACAGAAGATAAGGTCTCAGAAGGTGTTAAAGACTACTCTGACGCAGAGATTATCACTAAGGGAAGCAAGTTCACTGTAGCTGCATTGAAGAACCTTGATTATGAGGGTATCCAATCAAATGGCTGGACTGATGATGAGCATACCAACCTTCTTATTCAGAAGTTGATTATGAATTTCATCCGTAAGTACAAGCAGATGGATGCCGAGATGAAGCGTAAGAAATTTGCTATCACTATTGGGGATGAACTTCCTTCTGGTGTCCTGCAGATGGCTAAGGTTTATATCGCTAAGAAACGTAAGATTCAGGTAGGTGATAAACTTGCTGGTCGTCACGGTAACAAGGGTATTGTATCAAAGGTTGTACGTACCGAAGATATGCCATTCCTTGAGGATGGTAGTCCTGTAGACTTGGTATTGAACCCAATGGGTGTGCCTTCACGTATGAACCTTGGTCAGATATTCGAGGCTATCCTTGGTGCAGCAGGTCGTAAGCTGGGTGTTAAGTTTGCTACTCCAATCTTCGATGGTGCTAAGCTTTCTGACTTGAAGGAGTGGACAGATAAGGCAGGTCTGCCAAATCTCTGCTCTACCTATATCTATGATGGTGAGACAGGTGAGAAGTTCGATCAGCCAGCTACAGTAGGTATTACTTACTTCTTGAAGCTTGGTCACATGGTTGAGGATAAGATGCACGCTCGTAGTATCGGTCCATACTCATTGATTACTCAACAGCCACTCGGTGGTAAAGCACAGTTTGGTGGTCAGCGTTTCGGAGAGATGGAGGTTTGGGCAATCGAGGCCTTCGGTGCTTCTCATGTTCTTCAGGAAATCTTGACAATCAAGTCTGATGATGTTGTAGGACGTTCAAAAGCTTACGAGGCAATCGTTAAGGGTGAGCCAATGCCTACTCCAGGTATTCCAGAGTCACTCAACGTGTTGTTACACGAGCTTCGTGGTCTCGGTCTGAGTATCAAACTTGATTAATACGTACACCCCATAATAGAAGTAAAACATGGCTTTTAAGAAAGATAATAAAGTAAAGAGTAATTTCAGCAAGATTACTATCGGACTGGCTTCACCTGAAGAGATTCTCGAGAACTCTTTTGGTGAGGTAACCAAGCCAGAGACTATCAACTATCGTACCTATAAACCAGAACGCGATGGTTTGTTCTGCGAGCGTATCTTTGGTCCTACCAAGGACTACGAGTGTGCCTGCGGTAAGTACAAGCGTATTCGTTATAAGGGTATTGTCTGCGATCGTTGTGGTGTTGAGGTAACAGAAAAGAAAGTGCGTCGTGAACGTGCTGGACATATTGAGTTAGTTGTCCCTGTTGCTCACATCTGGTATTTCCGTAGCCTTCCTAACAAGATTGGTTATCTTCTCGGTATGCCAACCAAGAAGCTTGATGCTGTTATTTACTATGAGAAATATGTTGTCATCCAGCCGGGTGTCGTAGAGGGTATGAAGAATGCCGATACAGATGAGGATTTGAATGGTTCTCATAAGTTCGACCTTCTTTCTGAAGATGAATATCTCGATATCCTTGATAATAAACTCCCAGAGGGTAATGAGCGTTTGGATGATTCTGACCCAAGTAAGTTCATTGCTAAGATGGGTGCAGAAGCAATTTACGACCTCCTCACAGGCATTGACCTTGATCGTTTGGCTGGAGAATTGCGTGACCGTGCAACAACTGACTCAAGTCAGCAGCGTAAGACAGAAGCTTTGAAGCGTCTGCAGGTTGTAGAGGGCTTCCGTCAGTCAATCGGTGTGAATAATCCAGAATGGATGATTATGAAGATTATCCCTGTTACTCCACCAGAGCTTCGTCCATTGGTCCCATTGGATGGAGGCCGCTTCGCAACATCTGACCTTAATGACCTCTATCGTCGCGTTATCATCCGTAACAATCGTTTGAAGCGTTTGATGGAGATTAAGGCTCCTGAGGTAATTCTCCGTAATGAGAAGCGTATGCTACAGGAAGCTGTTGACTCACTCTTCGATAACAGTCGTAAGTCTTCAGCTGTGAAGAGCGAGAGCAACCGTCCTTTGAAGTCACTCTCTGACTCTTTGAAGGGTAAGCAGGGACGTTTCCGTCAGAACCTCCTCGGTAAACGTGTCGACTATTCTGCACGTTCAGTTATCGTTGTTGGTCCTGAGTTGAAGATGGGCGAGTGTGGTCTACCTAAGTTGATGGCAGCAGAGCTTTACAAGCCATTCATTATTCGTAAGCTCATTGAGCGCGGTATTGTGAAGACTGTAAAGAGTGCTAAGAAGATTGTAGACCGTCGTGAGCCAGTAATTTGGGATATCCTTGAGAATGTAATGAAGGGTCACCCTGTAATGTTGAACCGTGCTCCGACACTTCACCGTCTTGGTATTCAGGCATTCCAGCCTAAACTTATTGAAGGTAAGGCTATTCAGTTGCATCCATTGGCATGTACAGCGTTCAATGCTGACTTCGATGGTGACCAGATGGCTGTTCACCTCCCATTGAGTAATGAGGCAGTGTTGGAGACACAGGTGTTGATGCTTCAGAGTCATAACATCCTTAATCCAGCTAATGGTGCCCCTATCACCGTTCCTTCACAGGATATGGTGCTTGGTCTCTACTATATTACAAAGATTCGTCCAGGTGCTAAGGGAGAAGGTCTTACATTCTACGGCTCTGAGGAAGCAATTATCGCTTACAATGAGAAGAAGTGTGACCTCCACTCACAGGTAAAGGTAATTGTTGATGACCTCGTTGATGGTAAACTCCAGAAGCGTATGGTTGAGACTTCAGTTGGTCGTGTAATTGTCAATCAGATTATTCCAACTGAGATTGGTTTCTTCAATGGTATCATCTCAAAGAAATCTCTTCGTGGACTTATTGCCGATGTAATTAAGGCTGTCGGTATGGCACGTGCTTGTGAGTTCCTTGATGGTATTAAGAACCTCGGTTACCGTATGGCCTACGTTGCCGGTCTTTCCTTCAACCTCGATGATATCATTGTTCCTGTTGAGAAGACAGATATCGTAGGTAAGGGTCAGAGTGAGGTAGACCAAGTGAAGGCTAATTACGAAATGGGTTTCATCACAGATAAGGAGCGTTATAATCAGGTAATTGATGCGTGGACACACGTAAACAATAACCTTAAGCAGGCCGTTATGAAACACATGACAGAGGCCGACCAGGGTTTCAATGCTGTATATATGATGCTTGACTCTGGTGCCCGTGGTTCTGCTGACCAGATTGCACAGCTTGCTGGTATGCGTGGTCTTATGGCTAAGCCACAGAAGGCAGGTGCTGAAGGTGCTCAGATTATTGAGAACCCAATTATCTCTAACTTTAAGGAGGGTATGTCTGTGTTGGAGTACTTTATTGCTTCTCACGGTGCTCGTAAGGGTCTTGCTGATACGGCTATGAAGACTGCCGATGCTGGATATTTGACACGTCGTCTTGTAGACGTTTCTCATGATGTTATCATCAATGAGGAGGACTGTGGTTCACTTCGTGGTCTTGAGTGTCGTGCCTTAAAGAATGGTGATGAAACGATTGCAAGTCTCTATGAGCGTATCTTAGGTCGTGTGTCTGTTCATGATGTTATCAATCCTACTACAGGTGAGATTTTGGTTGCTGCTGGTGAAGAAATCACAGAATCAAAGGCCAAGGCTATTGAGGAGTCTCCAATCGAGATGGTTGAGATTCGTTCTGTACTCACTTGTGAGAGTAAGAAGGGTGTTTGTAAGAAGTGTTACGGACGTAACCTTGCTACAGCCCGTATGGTACAGATGGGTGAGGCTGTTGGTGTCATCGCTGCACAGGCTATTGGTGAGCCAGGTACACAGCTTACGCTTCGTACGTTCCATGCCGGTGGTGTGGCTGGTAATGCTGCAGCAAATGCAACTATCACAGCTAAGAATGATGCTAAGATTGAGTTCGACGAGCTTCGTGTCGTACCATTCGTTGACGATGAAGACAAGGAGTGTCAAATGGTTGTAAGCCGTTTGGCTGAAATTCGCTTCGTTGATCCAACTACAGGTATTGTCATGCTTACAGATAATGTTCCTTATGGTAGTTCTTTGTACTTCAAGTCTGGTGATACTGTTAAGAAGGGTGATTTGATTTGTAAGTGGGACCCATTCAATGCCGTTATCGTAAGTGAGTATGCTGGTATTCTCCGTCTACACGACGTGATAGAAGGTGTTACCTATAAGGCAGAGACTGATGATGCAACAGGTCTTACTGAGCGTATCATTATAGATTCACGTGATAAGACAAAACTTCCTACAGTTGACATTGTTAAGGTTGGTGCTAAGAAGGGTGCTGATGGACAGTATGCTGCATCTGATATCCTCGGAACATACAACCTTCCTGTAGGTGGTCACTTGGAGCAGATACTTCTCGATGGTGCTGAGATTAAGACGGGTATGACACTCGTTAAGATTCCACGTTCTGTTGGTGGTGCTGGTGATATCACTGGTGGTCTTCCACGTGTAACTGAGCTGTTTGAGGCTCGCAACCCATCTAATCCTGCTGTTGTATCTGAGATTGATGGTGAGATTACTATGGGCAAGGTGAAACGTGGTAACCGTGAGATTATCGTTACTTCTAAGACAGGTGAGCAGCGTAAGTATCTCGTAAGCTTGTCTAAGCAGATTCTTGTACAGGAACATGATGCTGTTCGTGCTGGTACACCATTGTCTGATGGTATTATCACCCCAGCTGATATCTTGTCTATCATGGGTCCTACCGCCGTTCAGGAGTACATCGTTAATGAGGTTCAGGATGTCTATCGTCTTCAGGGTGTGAAGATCAATGACAAGCACTTTGAGATTATCGTCCGTCAGATGATGCGTAAGGTACGTATCGATGACCCAGGAGATACTACATTCCTTGAGCAGGAGCTTATTGACAAGCTCGACTTTGCAGAAGAGAATGACCGTATCTGGGGTAAGAAGGTTGTTACCGATCCAGGTGATTCTGAGAACTGCTATAAGGGTCAGATCCTCTCAGTACGTAAGTTGCGTGATGAGAACTCAAGTCTTAAGCGCCGTGACCTCAAGCTCGTTCAGGTGCGTGATGCTGTTCAGGCTACTGCTACCCAGATACTCCAGGGTATCACACGTGCTGCTCTTGGAACGAAGAGCTTCATGAGTGCTGCTTCCTTCCAGGAGACAACAAAGGTTCTTAATGAAGCTGCTCTCCGTGGTAAGAGTGATAGTCTTGAGGGTATGAAGGAGAACGTTATCTGCGGTCACCTTATCCCTGCTGGTACTGGTCTTCGTCAGTGGCAGAAGATTATCGTTGGTTCTCAGGAGGAGCATGAGCGCATGGAGGCAAACAAGAAGAATGTTCTTGATTTCTCTAAGCAAGAAGCAGAGGCTACGCAGGAGTAATCCTTAGCCTTTCATACATAGATAATAAGGGATTTGCAGTCTATTCTGCAGATCCCTTTTTAGTTTTAATATATAGGCTTAAGTTGTCTAATGCACATAAGCAAAAGCGTAATGTGTAGTTTAATCATTATGTGATTAGTAGTTATTCCTTATTTGTGTTCTCTCTATTGCCATGTATATATGAGGTAAAAAGTTTTGTTATTACATTTGGGCAAATGATAATAATGTATTATCTTTGCATTAGTAATAAAGTATTATCTAAATCTTTTAATTAAAATGGACAATAACAATCAGAATCAAGAGGGTCAGCAGTTACAGATTGATCTCTCACCAGAAATCGCTAAAGGTGTTTATACAAACTTCCAGATAATTTCTCATTCAAGTTCAGAGTTTGTACTTGATTTTGCTACACTTCTTCCAGGTGTACCAAAGGCAACTGTTACAAGTCGTGTTATCATAGCTCCAGAACATGCATTGCGTCTTCTTGCAGCTTTGCAGGACAATGTCGTTCGTTATGAGAAAGAGTTTGGAAAGATTGATCGCCATGAGCCAGAGCAGGAACCACGTACGATTGCTCCATTCGGTCCTGGTAAGGTTGATGCATAAACAGCTCTCTTTAAGGAATAAATAATGAAGCCGCCCAAGGTATTGGGTGGCTTTGTTGTTTATATGATAGGATGGTGTGGGATAGGAGGGCGGTGAGGGTCCTTCTGGTTATATTAGCGTCTCTAGCAAGCTAGCGTCTCTAGCAAGCTAGCATTCCTAGCCGTACTAGCATTTCTAGGTATACTAGTATTCCTAGGCATGCTAGTATTCCTAGCCATGCTAGCATTTCTAGCCATGCTAGCATTCTTAGCCATGCTAAGCAATCAGCTTATTGGTTATTTGCTTTTACTGATGAGTCTGCCAATTCTGGCAGTCCTGCTTGTTTCTCTAAAGAAATACTCTTGTCATTTATTCTTCATTATTAATAACTCATTTCTTAGCCTCTCATTTTCAGCTTTCAGTTCATTGTTTTCTTCCTGTAGTCTTTTTATAAGTTCGTCTTGCTGCCTTCGATAGCCAGTTCGGGCAGCATACATTCGCTCTTTAATCCCTCCTTGTTCAATGAAAGCTTTCTGAAGATGTTCAAGATAGCGACACATCATTCGGTCAGTTATATGTAAGAGGGTTATAGCAGTATTACAGAACTCTTCTGCTGTCCACCGATAGATGAATGGTTTATAGGCAGCATAATCATTATTCAACCTGCAGAAATTGAGGAGAGGGATATAGCGAGGATGATTCTTTCCCCACAATTGAAGATGTCGCGATTTGATGTAATCTTCGTAATCAGCTCTTAGTTCTTGTAGACTGCTACGTGCTACATTAATAAGCTTCAGCTCCATTTCAGTAGACGTCACACCATCTTCTGTTCCTTCGATGATATTTTGCTTTCCCGACCGAGCCGCTTGTACCATCTGGTCAACTGTGCGGTCTCCATAGAGAGGAAGAAATCGTTTACAGAAGGAGAAAGTTAACTGATATAGAGTATCAGTCTTTTGATAGAAACGCAATGTCTTCCATTGTTGGTTCTTTCGTAGTATGTTTTTGTCCTCATTATTATCTTGAGCACTCTCAGGTAGGTTTGTTTTCATATAAATTGTTTTCTTTTGAAAGCAAAGATACAAAAAGAGAGGAATAAAGTCAATAGATGTCTTTCAAAAGTTATTCCTCCCATAGAATTAATAGTTAGCTTATAGCGACGTAGAAAGCATGGCTTAGATAATATAGGTACTGAGTTGATTATGACTTAATGACCGTTAGATTTCAAGAAGATATCTTTTTGAGGGCCTACAAACACTCCCTTGAAAACTCGTCAAACATCTATTCTTATTTAGGTTTACACCTGTTTGAAAGAGAAGAAAATAATAACGGACGCAGAGATTGTGCGTCCGTTACAGATAATATAGTTATATGATATGCTTTATAGCCCTTGGCTTTGTAATTCTTTCTCAGGCATTGGCAGCCACTTAATCTTACGGTTTGACCAAGTTGTTGCAGCTGTTCCTTGTTCCAAACCACGGCGGATATCTGCAGTTCGTTCACCACGAAAAGCAAGGAAGATACGACGCAGAGCGGCTATCTGAGGGAGTGTAGGGACCGTTGATAGCTGACTTGCAGTATCATACTTCCCAATGACTTTGTTTACTTCTGTCAGTGCATCACCTGTCATAACACCCCTTACAATGAGTTCTGCTTTGACGAGATGGATATCATTCTCGTCTGATATTGTCAATGTACCCTTTCTTGTTAAAGCCGAAGCATAAATGTTATAACGATTAGGGTTCTTCTTGTCGACACTTGCATGGGCCAGTGGAAGAGCTTTCTTCTCAGCATCTGTTGTTCTTGCAGCCTCTAATGACGGACTTACCTGTACGTCACGACTATTAGGACCAATCGCACTGTAAAGAGGGTTATCAGTCCCATCATTGTTATAGATAACCTCTACGCTCTCACCATCTTTCAGTGCATCTCCTATCAAGGACTTTGCTTCAGCATACTGTCCAAGGTGCATAGCGAGTTTCAGTTCATAGGTTTTTATCTGTCTACTGGCAGCCTCATTGTCAAACCCCCTATAGTTCTTCAGTGCGTCAGACTGAACCTCTTTCATTGCTGCTTCATACTGTTCTTTAGCTTGATTTAGCATCGTTTCGTGTGACACCACAGTCTTGTTAAGGATGACAGAACCACCTTCTGCTGCAGGAGTGGTTGAGAACGACTCAGCAAGCAGTTGAAGTGCATAGCCAGCATGGAGGTGTCCCACGTATTTGCCGTATGCCTTTATAATCTCAGTCTGTTCAGCGTTAGCTCCTGTTATCTGACCTGCAATCTCTGACAGTTCGACACTTCGAGCATAGTAGTTGTGTATTTTATTCCACAAGTCACTTTGTGTTCCGGATGTAGGAGTGAGGTTGTCTGTTGCTATCTGGCGGTAAAGGAGAGCATTAGGAATTGTCCCTTCGGTCAGTTCGTCGACTGTCGTACCTAATGCGAGGAAGGCTGCTGAAGCTGCATCACCCTGTAGTGTCTTCACATAAGCTGTCAATGGACCATCACTGATAGTATTTGTTTGGACGATAGCAATCATCGCAGACTTATTCAATTGTTCTTTTGTAAGTGTATTACTTGGCGTCCCTGCGTTCTCTACCCACGAGTCGCAGCTTGTGAGCAGTAGTGCGAGGGCAAGGAGGGTATATATTGACTTCTTCATTGTCATGTGTTCTTTTTTATAATGTGAAACTTAGCGTTGCTGTGTAAGTACGTGGATGAGGCGTGTTGGTGATGTCACGTGACAAGCTTCCGATACCTCTTTGTTTGCGTGTTCCACCATTGCCTTCTACTTGAGGGTCAGCACCTGAGTAGTTGGTAAGGACAAACACGTTCTGTATAGCAAAGGAGAAACGCATACCATTAACGACATTCTTTGTTAGCTTACGTGAGAGTGACGAAAGGTCATAACCTAAGTAAAGGGTCGACAGACGCAGGAAATCGGCTTTCTCTATGTAGTTTGCTCTATAGCGTGCACTATGAGCTAACTCCTCAGCTATCTGATTGTATTCTGCTGTCCCTACTGTGGTGTTAGCCAATGCTTGCAGTTGATCGTTACGTTTCTTGAGGTTATCGCCCAATCCAGCTACGTTATAGAAACTTTGGTTATAGACTGATGCCCCTAATGCATAGTTCCATTTTGTTCCGAAAGTGATGTTCTTAAATAGTTTCAAATCGAAACCAAACGAACCATTGACCGATGGGAAGGGTTTACCAAGATACTGATAATCCTTGCTTTCTATTGCTCCTATATTTGCATTATATGTACCATCAGCATTGAAGGCTGGCTTCTCTACTGTATGATAATAGAATGCATAAACTGGTTGACCCTCTTTCACTACATTAGGATAGTTGTCAATATCCCTTCCACCAGTGTCAGTCACCTTATTCATCTGATAGTTAAGGTTTGCATATACATCGAGAGAATGACGATTGGCCTGCCTCCACAGATTTCCATTGTAGCTTAACTCAAGTCCATGACCCTTTACACGTCCAACGTTGCGAGGGATACTTCCAATCCATCCATCACTCGAAAGGAGCTCATCATAGATAATGGCATCCGATGTGTACTGCGCATAGAGTGTCAGACTTAGCGTATGGTTGTTACGAATAGTCCAGTCTGTTCCCAGTTCAATCTCCCTCATGCGCTCTGGTTTAATGTCTGGGTTTCCTTTGTATTGTGGCTTGACAATAGGACCATAGGCGCTGGTCCCACTCATCACGTAGGATGTGCGGGCATCTGTAGGGTAGGGGAGTCGACCACTCTCACCGTAGGCAATGCGGAACTTTTGGTTCTTGAGGTTGTATGACGCACTTAAAGAAGGATAGAAGATACTTGCCACATTCCTACCAATGAGGTTGGATGCGTCACGTCTTAGGCCTGCATTAATAAACAGTCGGTTGTCATAATTTAGGAAAGCCTCGCCGTAAAGACCCCATGTTCGTTGCTCAAAGGTCGATTCTGTCACCGTCCGTTCGGTAGCAGCTGATAGGTTATCAATATCACTTCTAAAGCGTGAAGCCGATATACTGTTCAGTGTTTCATACTGACGTGCAATCTGTGAGAGAAGCGTAGCCGTGAGGTCCCATCTGTCTGCAAGGTGGAATTTATGGGTAGCTTTTATGTCCCAGTTAAAGTTAGAGTTGCGTCGGTTGCTAATATTCTTTGCTCCCTCTGCGTTATTACCTAACTTATAGCCGAATGGCAGACGATAGATACCTTCTGTATGGTTGATGTCTGCTCCGATGATAGTCTCAATCTTTACGTCGGCTGGTAACATATAACTAAGACGAAGGTTACCGATGAAACGGTCGTTTCCGTAGGTCCAGCTCTGTGCTCTCCACGTGCTTTCATCCACGTATGGCCAAGGAGTTTGATTAATCATAAGATTCCAAATGGCATCGTATCGGCCCATTGCTGTCTGCGGCAGACTGATGTTTCCATGTATGTAAGAGGCTGTAGCACCAAGAGAGAAGCGACCAGAGCGAAGGTCATAGGCCATCTTTGCACTATGACGCTTGTCTTTGTTGCCTGGTACAATACCCGCTACATCGTTCATATTGTATGAGAAGAAAAGGTTCTGATTACCCTTGAAGGCCTTTGACACTGACGTGTAAATTGTCTTCTGCCAACCTGTCTGAAAGAAATTGTTGATGGGGTCGTTGTTAACAAACTGGTCGTATTTCTTTGCAAGGGTGGCTGCACCTAATGACATCTTCACCTGTATATCGGCCTTTCTGTTCTCTGCATTAGATGTCTTGCCACGTTTCGTTGTGATGACAATAACACCGTTAGCGGCCTCTGCACCATAGCTGGCAGCAGCAGAAGGACCTTTGATAACGTCGATAGAGGCTATGTCGTCAATGGTTAAGTCGTTGAGTGCACTGAGCGCATCTTGCGAGCTATTGATGTCTGAGATGTGCGAACTGTTGTATTTGACACCATCTACATAGATAATTGGGTCACGCTCCATGCTCATTGTTGCACCACTGCGCATATTGAAACGGATAGGCATTCCCACCTTACCATTGCTCTGATACATTTGGACGCCACCCACCTTACCATCAAGCATGTCGCTGAGAGAGTTGGTATGGGCGTTCTTGCTAAGGTTAGACATGTCTATATGGTCTACCTTACTTCCCAGTGCTTTCTGACTGCGAGCACTGGAAATACTGGCAGTGACCTGTACCTCCTGAAGGTCTATACCAGGAATAAGACCGATGGTTGGCTGACCTTTTAAGGTTTGTGCCTTAATGTCTTGTTCCTTAAAACCTATATAACTGATGTGGAGGGTCTGGGCATCGTTTGTATTCAGAGAGAAGAAACCATCTTCATCCGTGACGGCTTCTATGCCTTTCTGGCCTCTTACGACAGCACCAATAATTGGTTCTCCTGTGTCTTTATTAATAACATGCGCCTTGTACATAGTCTGCGCATTCAAACTAACAGTAGAGGTGATTGCTAATAAAGCAATGCCTCGCTTGAAATTTTTTATCATGAAATGGATTTGGGTTACCCTTTAAAAATACTATTTAGACTATCTTTTCTAAAACATAATCTAATCTGTGGCAAAGATAACTTTTTTGTCTCGATGACACAATACCTAAAAATTGTGATTTCTAAGGACTGTTAGATGGGCTTATGGCTTGTTGTTTCAATCAATTATTAGTTTCAATACCCCTTTTTCTTATACTTTATTTGGTTTCCTAACATCTTAGATACTAATGGCCCAAAGGAACTATATAGACTTTGTCCTACCTTAAAAATGATGTTCCAAACAGTCCTCATATCTTCAGAGTCCGTCTTTCTTTAAGTTTTGAAGGGCTGTAGACTCAAAAGTCAAGTGCGGTTTTAATGATTCTGATCAAAGTATTCACCTTCATTAAAATGGCTCTACTCTATCCATGAAGTTGTTTACATTCATATAGCCTATGAGTCCTCTTTCTGCTACTTGTGCCTTGCAACGTTAGTATTCTAAGCTCATTCATGGGTAGCATGGCCTTCTTCAAAGAAAGACGTGATGCAAAAAAGCTATCACTTAAACGCAACTGTCAATTTCTCAAATGGTTCAAATGATATTTATTCTATCGTGTCTATCCAATTTAAGAAATCTTCTCAGGCTCCATGTCCACTCCTTTACTCATTCAAACCCAGCCGCTCCATGTCCTTGCCATAAAGCCTCTCAAACTCCTTAGGCTTCAGTCCGTGGGCAAGGTAGAGCTCTACAAAACGCTTATTGACCGAAGGTTTAATCGTAAGTAGGTCTGTTTCACTTGCACAAAACTCTAAACCGGTTAAGCTCTTTATAAAGAAAATAGGCAAAGGGTTGTCTTTTGTTCCATAAGAAGGGTCATGCCACTGTGTTCGATTGACGTAAGCAGAAATCATTTTGGAGTCGTAAATTATACTTAATCTTTCTTTCTCTACGTCATACCAGTATTTCTCATCCGTCTCACTTTGTATTACGTTATATCCTCCAACAAATGAAATAACAGCCAGATACCTCTTGTATTTAGGAGAGTAGAAGCATATCTGTGAATAAGTAGAGACCTCGGTGTGTGCCGTTCCTGCAAACCAAGCACGTGAAGTGAATGTTTTGTGTATTGGTGTTATCGCTGTGACAAAGGGTATAGGGACCACTATTGTATCCGAATTCTGAATGTATGTATCTGCATAAGGTGTAGCAGCTTTATTGCCGCCGAGGGTAAACTTTGCAATAAGACTGACAACCAGTGGTGTTGCTACGGTAAGTGCAAACACCGTTCCAAGGTTAGAGGCTATCGAAGGAATCCTTGATCTGATAAAGTCATTCATTGTCTTATGGTTTTGAAAGCTCCGCTGCTTAGGTGCTACTAAATGTATGCAAACACAGTCAAAGGTATTCATTCCTATAGAAATAACGGTTGTTATCGTATATTCTTTAAGACTTTTTAGCGTAGAAGGCTGTCCTCACCCTCGCAACCCATCGGAATAGAGAGAGGAACAGAATGTGAGATTGTCTTTGTAAGACTGTCGATAGGAGGTGGAGGAACGTCAAATGTGCAGATAGGAATTGTAAGGATATTTCTTAATCTACTCCCCTTTACATTTGAAGAAAGGCTGAGCTTGGTGGAAGAAGAGGCCCTTCTGCGTTCAAGAACATGCCCTTCTTGCCTATTGAAGACGCCCTTCTTGGGGAAAGAAAGGCGTCTTCTATAATGTTGTGTATAACGTATTGATTTATTGTATGTTATAAGTTATTCTATGGGGACGATATATTCGTGTTTAGTGGGTGCTTATCTTAATACGATGTAATGATTTTTTACGTTCTTGTTAGTTCTGCTAACTTGTGACAGAAACGCTGAGATACCGTCATGAAGATACTGATAAGTGAAGTAGATTATTTCTTTTTTTTACAGAAAATACTAAAAGCTTGCAACGTAACAAACTTTAAGGCTATAAGGAGTATTTGGCAAATCACTCGAGTAATCAGGTAGATATTTGATAGTATTGCTCAATGATATTTCCCGTTCAGAAGGCTAATAATCATCAAATCCACGGTTTTGGGATAGAGCTTATTAGGCGATACCATACAGAGAGAGTGCGTTTCAATCTTGAGTTTGAGAACTGTCATCCTTATATTACAGTCAAAGCTTCAAACGTTAAGAATGTATGGTCGAAGTTTAGTCGTATTATTTGGTCTTTGTAATCGTCTGAAATCACGATATTAAAGGCACCATCCCACTCTTGTAATCGGAATACTTTCGTTTGAGGTGGGATATGGTCCTTTTTTAAGACAGGTTTGATGAAGAAACGACCTCGCTTATTTTTCCACTTTGCAGGGTTTATATTCTTAGGCCAAGGATCAATCTCTGACAAATCCCAATCAACACAGTCTATTGAATGAAAGTTATTCAATAATAGATATTTACTATCCGAGTTCTTACTCTCAACAGCTAACATATTATTATCAACATTAAGTGATAAGATATCCACTATTGAAGAGTCAAACAATATGAAGTCTGCTCCAATTGAATTTATAGGGGCTTTCTGCCCCTCTCGGAGAGCCATACACTCAATGTGCTTTCCATCTTTTAGAAAGTCTGGATGGTTGAATAGCCTCGTACTTGACATCTCTATACCGTCTATCCAAAGTGAAGATGAAAGGTTTTCATACGTTGACCATTTCCTACTGCTTGGGTTTATACCTAACTTATAATACATTCTAAATATAATTTAGTGTTCTTTTCTCGTTCTGTTAAGAATATTTCTGTTATCTCAAGAGACTTTTCTCAGGTACTTGTCCGTAATATTATGCTATGAACGGACTTCTTCCTATCTTCAGTCCATCGCTGGTATAGGCTATATTCCATTCCCAGTTATTGCTGTAATCATAGTCTATAACCCTCTTTATTCATTTAGGATATATTACTATCATTTACTCTTGTCATTAGAAGAAATGATGGTTTCAGCATACTAAGAACGTGAATTATGAATACTGCCAAAAGCCTACTATTATTTTACCAGTTTTGTTATGCTTGTACAAATATATTGCACCATACCCCAAGATATAATTTCCAGAAAGTAAATCCTCGGGATAGTAGTCTTCATCTATTTGTAAATAGAAGGTGAACCCATCTTCTTCTAATCTCTTAAAATAGTAATCCTCGTCTTGAATTAACTTAGGAATTGGAGCTTGTGTAACGAAATCAAAAGTCTCATTCTTTACCTCTTTATACCCCATAAGAGATGACCTATGAAGTCTTTCCAACGTGTAAGAACGATTTTCACTCTCATCTGAAAACGAATGAGTAAACACCTTTAATGAGCAGTTGGGATAAATATTATTGGCTATCATTGCATCATAGCTGTCGGGTATTAAGATAGATATATATTCTTTAGGATTGTCAGGCTTTTGAATTGTCATGTAATATTTAAAGCCTTCTATGTCTTCTTTTTTATCAAGAAAATTAATGGGTATATTCCCTCCTATCCTACCTATTCCTGCAGATGATGAGTCTAAATTAATATTGGCGACCTTGTTCATAATTAATTATGTTTGGCTATTTGCGGATTCTTAGTAGCTGTCTATATGCTATAAAAGAATTTGATTTATTGTTAAGGAGTAAAACAGAATACATATAAAATTCTCGTTATTTACTCTGGATCTGGTCCGTCAGATTCGTCTGAAAAACCTTCTTGTTCCATCTCTTCCATTATTTTAGGACTACTGATACCAAAGTATTTATGTACACGTGCATATTGATAAACCTCTTTACAGCGGAGCATTATCAGACAAGTCCATGGCATGGGGTCCCATAGGTTTGATGTGATATACTGTCGATACTTCTCACGCATCTTATGTTCTGAGTTTGCGAAATAACAAAAGATTTGTGCCTTCTGTTGAAGGGTAAAGTGCTTACTATTCATATCATTCTCATCTCGCATAAGATCATATATGTAATTGGCAAAATGGTCATCATAATAGTCATGCTTTTTGCCTGTAGTATTATTCTCAATGGTTTTTATCAATAATGTATGTGCTATTATATTGTTGTTGGGAGCTTTATCAAAGATTCTATTTACAAAGTCAAATGGCTCATCTTCATGCCTAAGAAAATACCATTGGTTAAGTTTTGGACTTTGATAATAACGGTATGTAGAGAATAAGTCATCTAAGATGTCTACTCCATTATAAGGCGTTCCAAGGCCGTCATCATCCCCTTGCGCCTGTAAGTTTTCTAATAGTTTGAAAGCCTTCATATCGTCATAGAAGATGAAGTCATTTAGTGCTTTAATTTGTTGAAAGACCTGTGATTTTAGTTTTATCTTATCTCCCTCTATGGATAAAAGGTCGCGTAGTAACCAGTTGTAAGTTATGAATCGGTCTTTATAAATCGCATAATAGGGTAGGGCAAAGCTGAAATCACCATCGCTTCCAATTCCCTCATAGCCTTTTGTCTTATCCATTTTCAATCGAGTCTCAAAGACATATTTGACCCTTTCTTGGAACAGCTTTGAAGAAGGTCGGTTGTAGCTATGAGTAGTAAGATAGTATTCTACCAAGGGGATGGTCAGTTGGAAGTCTGTCTCAGTAGGCATATATTGGGGCGTGGACTGGTCATCACGGAAGTCACCTCCATTCCATGCATTCTCTTGTAATGCTATATGTTTTAGCAAGGTACCTTTGTCAATGCCCATCTCTTTTAACTTTTCCATACTGATTATGCTGTCATAATGAGCATGTGTAGCCTTATGTGCCTGCATAGTAACAATGTTCATACGCTTTGTCTTTTCAGTACAATGAACAAGCATAGTTGTCAGTACTAATAAAAGGGCTAAATCTAATACTCTTCTCATCTCTCTTTTTCTTTGAATAACCTACTGCAAAAGTATAAAAACAATATCGAATGGGGTTGTGCTCAATCAAATGGAATCCTTTTCAACAGACACAAGTAACGTGTGCGAATATAGTTAATCTTGTCTTGTCTCAATGCTCCTATAATGACCATGTTCATCTGTTCTGTCTTATATCCTTGTGTTGACTCCCATGTGATAAGATGAATTATGCATCATTGTTGTTCTACTTGTTGTCTATAGGAGGGTTTAGGCCTAATCCTTCCCGTTCTATTTCATCCATCATTTTAGGACTGCTGATACCAAAGAACATGTGTGCACGTGCATACTGGTAGACTTTCTTACAGTTGGTCATTATCACATACGTCATAGATGTTCGGCCCCAATTGGTTGATGGAATATAATCAGCATATTTGTTGCGCATCTTATATTCTGAATTTGCCAGATAACAGAATATTCGTGCTTTTTGGTCTATATTAAATTGTGCGGCGTTCATTCCATCTTCATCTTGTAACACTTGATACACATATATTAGGAACTTATCATTGTAGAAAGAACTGTTCTTGCCTGTTGTATTCCTCTCAATAGTCTCTATCAGTTCTGGGTGAACGATTAGGTTGTTCCCTTTCCCTTTGTCAAAGATATAGCAAAGGTAAGCAAAAGGATTTTTTATTTCCGTATTAAAGAACCATTGATTTAATTCAGGACTACCAAAATAAGAATATTCTTTTAATAAATCCTCTAACATTCGGGAGCTGTCGTAGTAATCGCCAATATCGTCTGTATCCCCTTGATATTGATACCGCTCTAACTGTTTCAATGCATCCGTATCATTATAAATCAAGAACTTGTTCAATAATAAGATTTGTCGTAGGACCCCATTCTTTAGGCTAACATTATTGTTTTTGATAGTAATTAAATCACGGAGTGGCCAATTGTAAGTAATAAAGCCCTTCTCACTCACGGCATAGAATGGATTAGCAAAGCCATAACTAATATCATCTTTAAGGCTTGTAAGCAACTCTCCTGCCTTTAGACTCTTTCCAAAAACCTCCTTTATCCTTTTTGCGAATAACGCTTTTGAAGGTTTCTTACATCCATGCGTATATAAATAATGCTCTACCAATGGTATTGTCAAGAGGAAATCTTCCCGTGTCGGCTCATATCTCGGCTTGGATTGATCATCTCGAAAGTCACCACCATACCAAGCAAGTTTTTGAAGTTTTAGGTGCTTTAAAAGTTCCCTTTTGTCAATACCCCAATATCTTAAAGAATCCTTTGTTATTCCCTCTTGTTCGCTATTCTCACTGACCTTTTTATTAGACATCAGAGAAACAGGTTTTGCAGGCTCTGATTTACACTGTGAGAATGTGACAGTGTAAACTATTAATATCGCTATCAATACTATTTGTTTCATATTCTATCTTTTTGAGCGGTAGGCGATAAAGGGATAAAGGATGCGACGTTTTCTTTTTTAATTCTCCTCATCATGCCCAAGTTAAATGATGAGCATGTAAGCTTAAGCTCGTTTTGTTAACATCACAGGAATGTCTATTGGTTGGGTTCAGCAAGCATGTGCAAATTTAGAAAATCTTTTTATATTAGCATTGTGTTGTTGATATAAAATCTTCTAATGACTTGTTATATCATAGATGGACGTTGATTCATAGCGTTGTGTTTAGTCTAAGTCCACATTTGCATGTTATATTCACCGTTCGAATCTTTAATGTTTACTCGTGGTAAATGGGGGAGAATGTATCAGTTTTATGTCCCATTGTCTGTCAATCCAATGGTCATGACGCGCCTTTCATACAAAAAAGACCATCATAAGATTCAAGAAAGCTGTATCTTTCAGATAGTCAATAAAATAAGAAAGAATAAAGAATAAAAGGGGTACGAGATGGAAACGAGCGAGTTTCTTTCCCTCTCTTTATTCTGCATTGCTTCAAAGAACACTTAATCCCATTGCAAAGTTAAGATAAAAACTGAATATTACAATATCCTCGGTAATATTTTACCACAGGAAGTGTTAAATCCGTGCATTTTCGGATTTGTTTTCTTTCTTTTTTGTATTTTTGCCTCATCTTAACAATATGTAACCACAGTGTATGAGTATGATGAAAACAGTCTTGAATGCAGCTATATTTTCAGTATTATTCCTTTCTGGGGGAAACTTGTCAGCGCAGGTTTCACCTATCCGGTTAGGCGTCCGTTTAGGTTGTGGAATGTCTGTCAACACAGGAATGGATAAAATCCTTGTTCCTGAAGACTATTATTCCAATTACAATTTCAAAGACAAGTGGCAGTTTATTCCAACAGTTGGTGTATTTGCTCAGTATCATGTCGATGGTTCCATCATAGGTGTTGAAGGTGGATTTAGCTATTGGCAGAAGGCATCACAGCTTGTCTATAATGATAATAAGGAGTTAAACTATAAGGTAACACCTCGTTATAATTACATTGGCGTATCTGCTCTGTTGAAGATTTATCCTTGGCGCAAAGGCTTCAATATTTCAATTGGAGGACGCGCGGGAGCTAACCTTAATGGCAAGGGCATATCTTACGAGAGTAATCAAGAAGACAGTAAGTTTGCAAACTATCATTTTGCCACTGTCGATGAGACGGAACGTCTAATGAAAGAGAAGTTGACAGGACAGTCAGATATTGCTGTTGGCGGTGGTTTTGGATATGAAATAGGCAAGCATTGGAATATAGACTTACGTTACTTCCTCGGATTGAACTCTACCATTAAGACAGAGCGTAATGACTATAACTGGGCAGAACATTCAACCCATGGACAGAACATAGAGCTAAGTATCAGCTATCTTTTTAAACCTTAACCCTTATGAGTTTATCTATGAAGGACAAGAGCAACAGGAAAAAACGTTATATTCTGGCAGGAATCTTTCTTGGCATAGCTACTCTTTTTGGTATAGAACGCTGTGTTAATGACGATCCAGAGTCTGAGCAGCGTATAGAACAAAAGACAGCAGACAAGGCACCATCACAATCTACTACACCGCATGTCTCTTCTTCTTTAGACAAGACAAAAGTGCAGAAGGATTCGGGACGTTCAGATTGTGTATATAATAAGCTGGGGAATGTGCCCCGAAACGTTACAAGTATCAATACAAGGAGAATTAAAAAATCAAGCAGGACAAGAAAAACTGCTAATGGCAAACATTCCTCGTCAGAGCAGCCTATCCTTTCTCCATCATTATCAACTGACGTTTCATCTGTAAACGATAAAACAGCCATTAGAAAACATGAGATGAGCGAACCAGACAATGAGCCAACAAATCTGAAAATAGGTGAACATGTTCTTGACAACTCTATGAATAGTCAGCCCTCCATCGTACAGGAGAATCCGAAAGAATCACTATCTTTGATAACTTATTCTTTTCCTCACTATCACCTTTTTCGGATAGGACTCAGAGCTGGAGTTGGTTATTCCAGCATTTCAGGATTAAGCAGTATTATTGAGAACTATGATATACGCCCTACTTTCACAATGAGTGAACGTGGTGGTGTAAATCCTCGTATTGGAATCTTTGGCACATGGCAATATCGTAGATTAGGTGCTGAGCTGGGCATTGATTACACCCGTATTCTCAGCAAGCTGACAGAGCATAAGATACCTGAAAATGTAACCGAGACTACACGATTTCATTATAATTTCATTACTCCACAAGTCCTGCTTCGTTTCTATGCTTTCCCAAAGTTCTATATGGGAGCAGGAATTAGTGCTGCTATTCCGTTTGGCAGCCGTAATATCGATTTTACTAATGACCGTATTGGAGAGGTATATCGACAGCAGGCAGAACGTACTCAGGATCATCTGAGAGAATCTGTTAAGGCACGAGTAGCATTCATTCCTACCATTAAGATTGGCTATGTTGATGTAAAGAATGGTCTGGAGGCAGGACTGGAATACGGTTTCGGATTTAATGATATTCTCCGCACCAGTGCTAATGACTATGGCTATCAGGAGCGTATGAATAATCTTCAGACTATCAGCCTTACCATTGGCTACAGTCTTCCACTTGGCAAAGCTAAATAAGCAGCATCCTCGAATCATATTAAAACAGTCTTTATATGAAACATAAATACTTCACAGTAGTTTTCTTTTTTATATTCACTCTTTCAGCTACAGCTCAGACCCCTGGTGGTGTAGATAAGCCAATGGTCTGGTCACACGATTCTGCCTCTTTCCGTGTCTCTGCTGGTGCTGGACTTACCTATATAGGTGTAAGTAAGGTATACGGCGAAAAAGAACAGGCAATATGGTCTCTTGGAAGCGGAAAAGCTATTACTCGTATGCAGACAACTGAGCGTACTGCAAACCTTGGCGATGGTACATTCATGAATTATGCCAAGGACTCGTTGCCTGAAATGCGACTTTATAGCTATACGACCTCTTCCAATATGGGTAATGGTCAGACTTTGCATATCGGTCGGAATGGGAATGCTAAGTTGCCTGTAAAGAACCTTGATGGTAGAACTGTTGAGTATACTGTCTTCGATCGCCGCCTTTCTGATACAGAACGGTGCCGTGTGGAAAGCTATCTTGCTTTGAAATATGACGTGAGTCTTCGCAGCAGTTACCTTAATTCAAGAAGCGAGGTTATTTGGAATGGGTATACCAACAAGGATTATAGCCACCGTATAGCTGGCCTTATCTCAGACAAAGCCTCTGCCCTGCATAAGACAAGAGCCAAGAGCTGTGAAGAAGATGGTTTCCTTACAATCAGTATGAGCAAGCCTCTTGAAGATGGTGAGAGTCTTCTTTGGGGTGACAACAATGGTAAACTTTCTTTCCGCCAGAGTAAGGCTTACGGCAAGTGGCTCGGTAGAAGATGGATGGATACTGCAACACGGGTTGACAAGCCTAATGTTGATATTGTAGCTGATGGTAAGCAGCTACGCCAGATACAGCCTCTTGCAGAAGGTGAGAGCTACTATCTTGCCGTTGACCCTACAGGAACGGGTAGCTTTCCTGTCAAAACTCTAAGCTATCATAAGGCAAATACGACTGTTGGTGACAGTATTGTCTTTAAGAATATACCGTTAGGCAAACGTGATGTGTTCACGCTACGAGCTGCCAAAGATATGTTTACGACAATAGAAGTAAAGCAACCAATGGAGAAGAGCGGTAGTACAGGAACACTTTCTGTCAGGGTAACAGGTGGTATCGCCCCTTACAAGATGACCCTACAGAGAGAACACATGTCTGTTTTCAATCGTACCACAAGTGACAGCATACAGTCTGCTGACGGACTCATAGAAGGGAAATACCTTCTTACGACGACAGACCATGTGGGCAACAAGGCTGAGAATGAGTTTCAGATATCTAAGACGGGTATCACAGAAATTCCTTCCATGAATCCTTCCGATGGAAATAGTGATTTCTTTGCGAATGTAAGTGTAAGTCCTAATCCAACGTCGAATGGATATGTCGGTGTCCAGGTGGAACTGAGCGAAGCAGCTCCATTGGACATGGCACTCTATACGACGGGTGGAGCTCTTGTCAGTCGTCAGACCAATATGCCAGATACATATTTCTCCACTAAAGTCTATCTTCCACAGCCAGGTGTTTACCTATTGACACTGCAAAGTGGTAGCAAAGAAAGGACATTTAAACTGGTGAGAAAGTAATTCTCTTTTTATCCTTTATAAAATTTTCCAACGCAAGTATATATACTGAGGACCTTTAGGCCTGAAACAAAATAGCAAGAATAATGAAGTATTCTACACATTCACTCCTCTTTCCGTTCCTGTTGCTAGCAGGAATCATACTAAACTCCTGTAATGGTGGAAGTAATCGTTCTACTAAAGAAACTGTAATCAGTGATTCTCTATCCAGTGATACAGTCTCTTCTGTACAAAAAGATAGCACTTCTCGAAAGGCTACTTCCTTACGAACACAAGTCAAGGACAGTGTACAGAACTCTTCTGTGAAGAGATTCTCCAAAGAAATTGTAAGAAATCAAAAGGGGAATCGTGTAGATACTCACAAGGCGAACAGGAAATCTGCGAGACTTTTTGCAGACTTAGGCAAACGTACCGTCAGCAAGTTCTTTACCAACTCCGACAGCGATACGCTCAATGTTGGACGAGCCCAGCTTGCCGTACCACGTGAGGCTATGGCAAAGGGTAAAGTTCTTAGTATTACACCACTTAGAAAAGGTGAATTACCAACCTTGCCTACTGGTATGGTGAACGTTACAGGTGGTTGTGATACATTGATGGCAAGAACAGATACAGTGTCAGGTTATCGCTTCTTACCTCATGGCAATCATTTCGTCCATCATCTGGCAAGTATCGCAGTACCTTACGACAGCACGTTGATACCGAAAGGCTATACCATAGATGATATCCACACCTATTATTATGATGAACTGCACCAACGCTGGACAATGCTTCAGTCGAAAGGTATTGATACTAGACGTGAAGTGGCAATGGCGGAGACTTCTCACTTTACAGATGTCATCAATGGTATCATCAAAGTTCCTGAGAGCCCTGAAACACAGAATTATGTCCCTACAGGTATCAGTGAACTGAAGGCTGCTGACCCAGCAGCGGGTATTCAGCAGATCGAAGCCCCATCAGCTAATCAGAATGGTACGGCGTCACTGTCCTATCCTTTCGAAGTTCCTGCGGGGCGTAATGATATTGGTGTAAGTGCCGGCTTACAGTATAGCAGCGAGGGCAGTAGTAGCTTTGTTGGCTATGGATGGAGCTTTCCTATACAGAGCATTGACATAGAGACTCGATGGGGTGTACCACATTTTGATGATAAGTCAGAGACTGAGAGCTATCTTCTCATGGGACAGCAGCTCAGTGACCGACTCTATCGTAGGACTGATTCTCTGGCAAGACAAGCTGACAAGCAGTTCTATCCAATGACTGAAGGTGGTTTCAGTAGGATTATTCGAAAGGGTAACAGCCCGAAGAACTATTACTGGGAAGTGACTGGTAAGGATGGTACAGTCTACAGTTATGGTGGTCATGGTGGTCATGTCAGTGATGCTACTTCTCTTACCGACACCAAAGGGAACCGTATCAAATGGGCACTTGACCGTGTTACCGATGTTCACGGAAACTTTGCCGCTTTCCATTACATGAAGTCTGGCAATAACCTTTATCCAGAACGTTATACATGGACAGGATTCGGGGAGACAGAAGGACTGTATAGCATAGAATTCGATATTGACTCTATAGCCACAGACCGAAAAGATGTAACGAGTAGCGGAAGGCTGGGCATAATGCAAAAGGACAAAGGGCTACTCCGTAAGGTCACTGTGAAGAATAATGGTCAGCAGCTCCGCAGTTATACCTTAAACTATGAAGAAGGGCCGTTTGGAAAAATACTGCTAAAGAGCATTGAACAGCACGATAGTAGGGATGGTAAGGTTGCTACACAATCCTTTGACTATTACAATGATCTCAAGAACGGACTTTTCTCTTCTAAGGCAGAATTATGGAAAGCTCAATCTGACGACTATGAATCACTGCTGAAACACACTATTCGTGGATGTAATGATAATCTCAGTATGCTGGGTGCTGGTTACTCCTCAAGTAAATCTGTCGGAATGGGTATGCTTTTCGGCTTCGGTCTTACTATAGGAACACTGAATGTCGGAACGACAGGTACGCACAGTTCGAGTCGAAATATTGGCAAAGTTGCTTTTGTCGACATAGATGGTGATGGGCTACCTGATAAACTTTTTCAACAGTACGGCAAATTGTTCTATCGTAAGAACTTGAATTCTGATGCTGTAAAGACATCCTTTAGTAACCCTATCGCAATACAAGGGGTCAATTCCTTCTCAGAAGGAAAGAGTAAAAGTTTCTCCATTAGTGCTGAAGTTGCAGCTGAGATAGGTAAAGTCGGTAAAACTAAGGGGTCTGCGGGTATCAGTTATACTCGTACAACTGGTAAGGACAGAACAAGTACCTTTCTCTATGACTTTAACAGTGACGGCCTTACGGATATAGCCGTAAATGGACGTGTCTATTTTAACCATATAATAAATGGGAAGCCTGTCTTTACTCCAAAAAGTGGTGTTACAGCTAATCCTGTTATAGAGAAAGGTTCTGCCATAGACAGCCATTTCGTACCAGACTACAGGCTCATTCGTGATTCTTTGGAAAAGGAATATCCGCTGAATGATGCTGTCCGTATGTGGCGTGCACCATTTGACGGAACAGTCAATATTAAGAGTACGATTGAGAAGATAAATAGCCAAGGTGATGGTATCATATATAGTATACAGCATGAGAATGAGGGATTCATGATTCGAGACTCCTTGTTGCAGGCTGGAAGTAAAACATATAATCTTAATTGTAGTGTACAGGCTGGTGACAGACTTTTCTTCCGTCTTCAGTCCAGATATGATGGAGATGATGACAAAGTGCTTTGGAATCCAATCATTACCTATACCTCCTTACCAGTTGGTAAGGATAAGTATCTTTCATCTGATTTGAAAGTATACGACAGCAAAGCTGATTACATTGAGGGCGAAAGCGATGTTGCTGTCTTCAACCGTACAGGTAAGGTAAAGCTTCATGCCCCTTATACAAAGGAAAAAACCTCTGATGATGTCATGCTTACTGTCACACGGCAGGATATTCATGGAGAATCCATCATTAAACGTATCATTCTTCCAGCTGATACAATTATCAAAGGAGCATATGACTATATTGCTGATGTGAGCGAGGAGGATTCAATATCTCTTAATTTTGTTATTACGACAACTTCGCCAATTGACTGGACCAAAGTCCGATGGGAGTGCAATTACCATTATGATGATGAAACAGATGTTGTCCGTCTTGTTGCTTCCCGCAAGATGTTCAACAAGCCTGTCAGTATTGCTGCAAGTAGAAACCTAAAGCCTGATGTAACATCTTTGGGTAAAAAATTCCGTCCAGTACTATCTATTGTGCCAGTTCTTTCCGTCCTGCGTGAGAATAAGGATAATGACAAGGATACTGCAGCCGTCTATCTTACTTTACATGATAAAGATGGACTGCCGGTACTACATCATACCTGTTGGTTAGGAACCTCCAATACACTTAAGGCTGATACTATCACCATTAATGATACTACACTTATCAGACGGCTATCTACAGGAAAGGTAACGGCAACCTTTGCTATATCAAATGAACTGTCAGCATCAATTCAAGCTAAGGTACGGTTTCTACGCGATAGTCTCTCTTACCAGAGTGCTACTTCTACTGTTGTTACTTCTGAGCAACGTGTACTTGTTGACACGCTGGAGGCCTGTGTGTTCTCTGGATACAACTCGATTGACTATGGCAGCCTCTATCGTGGTTGGGGACAGTTTGCTTATAATGGTAACAAGGCGTACGCCTCTCGACCTATCGAAGTGTCTGCCTTGATGATTGACAGGGAGAAATACAAGAATATTGCTGAACATTATCATTCTACACATGACGGGAATAAACTTGTAGAGAGCCTTACTCCAATCAATGAACAGCGTTTTCTGGTGATGGGTTATAATACGAATAGAAGAATGTTTGTCGGAGGTTCAGAACATGTTTTCATTACTGTAGACACTATAAGCAGTTCCCGTATAGGTGAGGATGTAATCCAGATAGATAGTGTCAACTATGCAGAAAATGCAGGAGAACTGTCTGCTCCAGTGCTTGTCAGCAGTTCAAAGAGTAATGGCTATAGTGTCAGCGGTAGTTTCTTATTTGCAGGACTAAGCGGAAGTAAGACTACACAGACCTCTTACAGCAAGATTGCTTTAATGGATATCAACGGCAATGGTTACCCAGACTGGCTGGATGATAATGATGGTACTATTATTGCACAATATACGAAATCTACAGGAGCTCTTGGTAGTGAACGGATGAAGATAGATGTAGGACAACCAGAATTCAAATCTGAAGCATGGACAATTGGAGCAAGTCTTACCACAGAGAATGCTGTTAAAGAAGCAAAGAAAAAAAGTAATAATTCTAATGATGCGCCAGCTACACCTATAAGCCCTCAACCGGCACAAGGCCAAACAGAGAATGGAAATAATGCTGATGCTTCAGGACATAATGCCGCAAATGGAAATGATGTCTCAAAAGCGTCAGTGAGTGCCAGTGGTGATTTCACTTCAGGAAAAGCCCATACAGAAAGGGATTGGACAGACCTTAACGGTGACGGACTCCCTGATATGCTCTATAATGGTAAGGTTAAATATGGGCTTGGTTATAATTTCACTGATGAACAAGTCAGTGGAGTGTCAACGGTGGAATCTTCTGAAAATAGTACTTGGGGGGCTGGTTTAGGAACTAAGATTCCAGTTCTTGGAAGTGCAGATATATCTTTTGGGTTTAATGGAACTCGTACTACCACAAAGAACAACAACTCTTTTGTTGATGTCAATGATGATGGTTTACCGGACATGGTTACCCGTGATGGGGAAAAAATTAATATAGCCTTCAATACCGGTGCTGGTTTCATACCGAATGCGCATAAGGTAAATGGACAAATTAATCAGTCTTTAGCAACTTCTATTTCTAAGTATGGTAATTTCTCTGTCTCTATTCCTATTCATATCTGGATATTGAAATTCAGACTTACATTCAAAGGAGTAGGTTCTTTGTCTGATGGTGTCAGCTATACTGAGACTGCCTTAAGGGATATCGACGGTGACGGACATCCAGACATTATTGTTGCTGATGGGGCAAAGCAGCTTATAGTCTACCGTAACCTTACGGGAAGAACGAACATGCTGCGCTCTGTGACGCTTCCTTTCGGCGGACATATCAATATCAACTATGAGCAGACAACTCCAAGTTACGACTTGCCGGGACGTCGCTGGGTGATGTCATCGGTTGAGACGACAGGTGGATACAAGGAGAACGGAGCGGTACGAAGCAGGAATACCTTTGAATATAGCGGTGGCTATCGTGACCGCCGTGAGCGTGACTTCTATGGTTTCAAGCAGGTACGTACCAATCAGATAGACACTGAGAATGGTGATAGACTCTATCGTTACTCCGTACAGACCTATGGTAAGAACAGGGATTACTATGCACATGGACTTGTTACGAGTGAATATCTCTATACCGCTGATGGAAAGAAACTGCAGGGAGCTGTCTATGACTACGACCTGAAGACACTCGCCGTTGGTAATAATACGACTGATGCTGTTGTCTTCCCTGCCCTAAAGACACTCGTTCAAAGTAACTTTGATGAAGCCAGTGGGGACAGTCTTTCGGTTGCTGTCAGCAATACCTACGATGACTATGGTAACCTACAGGGATATAAGGAGACTACAACGGGCTATAGCTTAGAGGCAGATATCAACTATCATAAGATAGCCGACAAGTATATTGTCAGTATCCCGAGCCATATCACTGTCAGCAGTGGCGGTAAGACTTATCGTGAACGCAGCACGAAGGTGGACGGTAACGGTGAGATAACGGAAATCATGCTCCATAATGGTGACAAGCCATCAGTCTATAACATGACTTACGATGGCTATGGTAACATCACACGCATGACGAAGCCGGAGAACTATAACCATCAGCGTATGTTCTATGCTTATACGTATGACGACCTCTATCACAGTCTTGTGACAAGTGTCAAGGATGCATACGGCTATAGCTCCAGTACGGCTTATGATGGTCTTTGGAATGCTCCGTCTGTAACGACCGACCTTAACGGACAGAAGATGGAATACACCTACGATGCACTGGGCAGACAACAGACAATCCGTGCTCCGTATGAGATAGAGAGCGGTCAGCCGTTTACTATCCGCTTTGAGTACTTCCCTGCAGAGCGTAAGGCACATACCATTCATTATTCTAAGGAAGGCAACATAGATACCTACACCTTTGCCGACTCGCTGATGCGTGCCGTCCAGACGAAGCAGACAGGTGTGGTGTGGTCTGGTGGCAGCAATCAAAAGGTCTCCATCGTCAGTGGGAGGGCTGTTATCGATGCCTTTGGACGTAATATTGCGGCTTATTATCCAATGACGGAGAGCCATGGTAATATTGGTACTTACAACCATGCTACAGGTGATCTGCAGGCAAAGACAGAGTATGATGCGCACGACCGTACCATGAGTGTTACGCTTGCTGACGGCAGTGTGACACGCACAGCCTACAGTATCGGTAGCCATGACGGTGAACCAATGCTCCAGACAACGGTCACGGATGCACTGGGACGACATGCGGAGAGCTATACGGATGCCAAGGGACGCAACCGTGAAACGGTGCAGCATGCCCGTGGTGAGGATATCACGGTGAAGTACAGCTATGACCCTGTCGGTCAGGTGATGACGGTTCAGCATCCTAACGGTAAGGAGACGAAGTATGCCTACGACTTGCTTGGTCGCAAACTGATGGTGAACCATCCTGATGCTGGTGAAACGGATATGACCTATGATGCGGCAGGTAACCTCCTGACGAAACTCACGGCAGAGCTTAGGAAGTCGATATCTGACAAGGGTTACATCTCTTACACCTACGACTTCGAACGGCTTCACGAGGTGCTTTATCCCGAAAATCTCTTCAACCGTGTTACTTATACCTATGGTAAGGCTGGCGATAAGTACAACCGTGCCGGTCGTCTTGCCCTCGTAGAGGATGCGAGTGGCGGTGAAGCCTACTACTACGGTCGACAGGGTGAGGTGACGAAGACTGTCCGTACAGTCATGGCGAGTGTGGCGGATATCAGGACTTATGTCTATGGTGCTACGTATGACAGCTGGAACCGTGTGCAGACGATGACTTATCCTGACGGTGAAGTGGTGACTTATCACTACAATGCTGCAGGACAGGTGGAGAGCATGACGAGCAATAAACAAGGACGTCAGAGCGTTATTGTTGATAGGATAGGTTACGACAAGGAGGGTCATACGGTCTATACGAAGCTTGGTAATGGCACGGAGACAACCTATACCTACGATAAGCAGCGTGAACGTCTGCAGGTGATGAACCTTACAGCGGATGGTCAGACTGTGATGGAAAACAGGTATCGTTACGATGCCGTGGATAATATCCTCGGTATTACGAATGCTGCCAACCCAACATCGCTGACGAAACTCAACAAGGCGAAGCTGGGAGGAAGGAGTTCGCATACGTATGAGTATGACGAGCTGAACCGCCTTGTTCATGCCAGTGGTAAGGCGAAGCGTGCATCGTATGATATGGTGATGTCGTTCGGACAGATGAGTGAACCGCTGACGAAGGTACAGAAAGTGGACTCAACAACAACTGCCAAGTCTTATAACTTTACTTATAAGTATGAAGACAGTAACCACCCGACGGCTCCAACGCAGATTGGACACGACCATTACACCTACGATGCCAACGGTAATCCTACACTGGTAACGAACGACTCAACGAACACTACCCGTGAGATGTATTGGGATGAAGACAATCGACTGATGGTCTTAAGCGATAACGGAAAAACGAGTCGTTACACTTATAATGCTGCTGGTGAACGCATCATGAAGAGTTACGGTACGATGGAGGGTGTGTATATCAATGGTGCACCGCAGGGTATTACTTTCCACGAGACGGATAACTTCACGCTTTATCCTGCAAGTATCCTCTCTGTAAATAAGAATCGCTTTACGAAACATTACTTCCTTGGTGACAAACGAGTTGCTTCAAGGATAGGAACGGGTCTGTTCAATAATGTCTATGGACGTAACGGCTCATATGTAACCGCAGGTCAGCAGGACTACGCTGAACGTATGAATCAAATCCAACGTCAGAAGGAAGCGTATTATAAACAGCAGGGCATTGCACCTGGTGTACCAACAGAGAAGGGTGCGTATGGTGATCCAGAGAACACGGGTGTAGGGTATAATGCCGTCCTCACCGAACTCGGCAACCATGATGTGCCACAGGGTTGGATTCAGACTCCACATCCTAACACCACACCAAATACCAACCCCGGTCCTCCTGTAAGCTGGAACGACCCGAGTAACCCTGATGACCCGCAGGCTGGTTATGGCTATGTTCCTAATGATACTACACGTGAAGAAACCTTCTTCTATCACAGTGACCACCTCGGTAGTACATCTTACATCACAGATGATAAAGCCAACATCACACAGTATGATGCCTACCTGCCTTATGGTGAGCTGTTAGTTGACGAGCATAGCAGCTCCGAAGACCTGCCGTATAAGTTCAACGGCAAACAGTTCGATGAGGAGACTGGCTTGTATTATTATGGTGCAAGGTACATGAATCCTATGGCAAGTATTTGGTATGGGGTGGATCCTTTAGCAGAGAAATACATTAACATTGGTAGTTACATTTATTGTCATAGCTCTCCTATTATGTTGATAGACCCTACAGGTGAAGGCGATTATTATGCAAAAAATGGATCATATTTGGGAACTGATAAGAAAAAAGACAATTTGACTTATTTAGCGACAGGGGTAAAGAATGGGGAATTTATTAATGCGAAGAAAATAGATATTGCGCACTCTGATTTTAAACGGGTTGCGAATATAATTTCTCATGAGGCAGGTACTAATGACGGAAAGGAGGCTCTTTGGCTTGCTCATACGGTAAAGAATAGAGCTGATGAAAAGCACAAAACCATGTTAGATTTATTGCTAACAAAATATTCTTCCGTTTCAAAAGCAGATAAGCAGAAAGGTATTTCCACTTCGGATGGTTCAAGGGAGGCAAATGCAGCTCGTGCTGGAGTTATTGATGCACTCACAAGTAAATTTGATCCAACAGACGGAGCGCAATTTTGGGATGGAACTGATTTCTTAGCTTGGGGACTATCATCTCCAAATGGTTCTCCACAAAACAAATTTGAAGAATATCATACGGTATTGATCTCACAAAAAATATACAATGATTTCCTCAAGAGCCAACAATCTAGATACCCGAAGGGTTCTGTTAATTATTATGGCAAAAAATATATAATCCCTGCAGCTGTTTTTACGAATACAAATAATTGGAAGAATGGTTATTTTACCTATAGCTGGCCGAAAGCCGCAGGTGCACATCGTAATTTGAAGGCTACAGGAACAGCTGGACGTTCAATATTTTGGAAAATAGAGAAAAGATGAAACAGATTATAATATTAATTACATTTATCATTTTTCCCTTTCAAATAGGAAAGGCTAATAGTCTTATTTCTTTAAAGAATGATATAGATACTTCTATCGTTATACAGACTCAAAGACAAAAATGCATAATTGTCCAATTAATTAATAAATTTACGGATACGGAAGGATTGACCAAAATACTTCTAATTAAAAAAGACAAAAAGAAGCTTATAAGTAAAACTTTACCATCGGCAGATGACATAAAAAATCTCAATATTAATATAAATAAATACAGGACAGGCTTTATACTTAAAGCTCAATATGGTGGAGGAGATAATTTTTACAATCGCGATTTCTATTTTAAGTGGACTAAAGGTGGTTTCTTCTTATATAGAATTGTAGGTACACACGTTAAACCTAACTTCACTAAAAGCATAATCACAGTAAAAAATATTCTACCATTTATAAATATCAGAGATTTTAATATCCAATGTTTTTTAGAGAATACTCCATAAGTTGTTTCTCCAATCGATATAATAATCTATTCAAGAGGACAACCGCTTGATGGCTTTAAGTGATAAAGCAAGTTGAATCCTTAGTTTTACAATGTTATTGGTGTTCACTAATGGAAAGGCGTTATTTATGCCGAAAAATGAACGAGAGGTTCCATAGTTACTCTAAACTCCTAACATAGTTTTGGTTTTTAGTTGCTGTCACTTTTAACATTTCGTGTAAACGGCTTGTTATCAATATGTTGTGACATAGAGAGGAGTAACGGGGGTGACAGGAAAATTGAAAGGTGGTTTGTTTTTATGGTGTTGTTATAATAATGCAGTGGGAGAGATACTCGCTCGTTATGAAAGGGAAAAGGACATAAGAAAGGTTGTAATAAAGATTCATACAATGAAAATAGCAGATGGACTTTTGCAAAGTAAAAGATGCCCTTTCGCAAAGTAAAAGATGCTCTTTTGAGGTGTGAAAGACGCCCTTTTGCAGCGTAAAAGGGCACCTTTTAGAAAGACATTTGTAAGTCTTTGATAGAGAATGGCATACAAGTCCGAATGCTTTGCATAACTCCAGATTTTGTGGACATGCAGCTTCTATCTCCTGTAAACATATTTCCGATCAGTCCGTAATGGTGCGGTGGTATATGTCAAGACGGATAATCTTACAAGAACCTGAGCTGGAGCATTTTACCACTAACAGGCGTATCCCATAACTATCAGTCTCCCTTTCCCACCCAAGGACAAAAGCCGATTACATACCGTTCCTGATTTTGCTGTCATTTCTGTCACTCTTCCTTTGCTTTTAACCGTCTGAATATAAACCCATTACACGAAGTGTTAAAAGTGACAGCAACTAAAAATTAAACTTAATTAGGGGTTTTGATACTTTTCGTTTGGTTACATTTACACGCACAACACCCTATCCATCCCCGTTTTCCCATGATCTAAAGACCCATTTACAAAATAAAGTTGTATATTTGCAGTTGTACACTTCCGTTTAACTACGTATAACGGTGACAAGCCATCAGGCTATAACATGACCTATGATGCAGCAGGTAACCT